>CAMYND010000033.1 GCA_947259645.1 Thermodesulfovibrionia bacterium
CGAGCTTTTCCAGCGCTTTTATATGACCGAGAGCAAGATCGACAACATGAATATAATCTCGAACTCCTGTTCCGTCACGGGTTGGATAATCATTGCCATAGACAGTAAGTTCCTGCAGCTTACCGACCGCGACCTGAGAGATGTATGGCATGAGATTATTAGGAATTCCGTTTGGATCCTCTCCTATCTGACCGCTTAAATGTGCTCCTACTGGATTGAAATATCGTAGGAGAGCAATATTCCACGAACTATCTGCAAAGTACAGATCCTTTAAGATTTCTTCAATCATCAATTTTGAACGTCCATATGGATTCGTTGCAGATAACGGGAAGTCTTCTTTAATCGGCACGGTTTCCGGATTTCCATACACTGTTGCAGAGGAACTGAAAACAAGGTTCCTGATACTGTATTTCTGCATAACTTCGCATAGTATCAAGGTCCCTGTGATGTTATTATGGTAATATCTCAGAGGAATATTTACGGATTCACCAACCGCTTTAAGGCCGGCAAAATGTATTACCGCATCGATTGATGATTTTTCAAAAACAGCGCTGAGACTTTCCTTATCCAGCAGATCAACTTTATAAAAGGTTAAAGCCCTACCGGTAATTTTCTGAACTCTTTTTAAAGATTCTTCTTTACTGTTGAGCAGATTATCTGCGACCACCACATCATATCCGGCCTGCAGCAGTTCAACACAGGTGTGACTCCCAATATAACCGGCACCGCCTGTTACCAATATTCTCATTGTTTATCCTTTTGCGTTATTTACAGCCGCTCATAAATTATATAATTACCCATAGCATAAATGAAAGATTGGTCTGATATGATTTAAAGGCTATGGTAAAATCATCCATGTCTGCATCGCTTTATATTCACATCCCGTTCTGCCTCAAACGCTGTCTGTATTGTGATTTTGTGTCAGGCTTGTACAGTCCTGAAAAAGCCGCTGCTTATATAACGGCATTAAAAAGAGAGATACTAACTATTCCCAAAACCCCCCTGGAAACTCTCTACATCGGCGGCGGTACGCCTACGGCTCTTCAAACTGACCTCTTGAGGAATTTATTCGTTTTCATCTTTAACCGCTTTCATTTGAATGATACTGAGTCAACGATTGAGGCAAACCCGGGAACGCTTGATAACGATAAGTTAAGTATGATACACGCCTCTGGAATAAACAGAATAAGCATAGGCGTTCAGTCATTCAATCAGAAAGAGCTCGCTTTTCTTGGCAGAATACATACTTCAGAAGAAGCTGAAGACGTGGTGCTGCTTTCGAGAAAATCAGGTTTCTCAAATATCGGGATTGATCTCATCTATGGTATTCCAGGGCAGGATATGGCAAGTTGGGAGAGAACGCTTGAGAAGGCGGTGAGCTTAAATCCTCAGCACATCTCTGCATATGAATTAACTGTAGAAGAGGGTACTGGATTGTATACGTTGTTGAACAAACATACGATTCAGCATCCCCGCCCTGCCCCTCACTCTTCAGACAGGATAAAGCCTATGGAAGAGGAGCGCGTAATTGAAATGTATAATCACACAATCGATTACCTGACATCCAACGGATTTGTCCTTTATGAAATCTCTAACTTTGCATTGCCCGGTTATTTCAGCAGGCATAACCTCAATTACTGGAACCGGGGACAATATTACGGAGCAGGACTGGGCGCTCACTCATTTGTTGAAGGCAGACGTTTTCATAATACTGATAATCTGGAAGAGTACATACATCTACTTTCAGACAATAAAACAGCGGTCAAAGAGTCAGAAGACATTATGGGAGAGACAGCATTGTTTGAAGCCCTTTTCCTGGGCCTAAGAAAAACAGAGGGCATTGTGGTTGAGTCTCTCGCGAAACGATACGGGACAAATATCCTCACGAGATATGAGAAGGAATTGAAAGAATTGCAGGACGCGCGATTAGTTGAACTCGTCTCATCAGGCTGCGCCTATGAAACTGTTCTGAGACTGACACGAAAAGGGCTTCTCCTCTCAAATGAGGTGTTTGCAAAATTTCTTTCGTAGTATCCCTGATAATTCCCTATATATTAATAAAAAGGGTAAAATATGTTGAGGTACCAAAAACACTAGAAATTCAGTAACATATTAAAGACATTCAGAAAATACGTCGAGAAGGAAAAAGATGATAAAAGAATTTGAACCAAAGTGGATAGCCTGGGAAACAACGAGGAGATGTAATCTGAGCTGCGTTCATTGCCGCTCGTCATCAGAAATGGTAGTGAATGAGCATCCTGACTTTTCAACAGAAGAAGGCTACAGGATTATTGATGATATAACCGGCTATGCCAAGCCGGTTGTCGTGCTGTCCGGTGGTGAACCTCTGCTGAGAAAGGATCTCTTTGATCTGGCGCAGTATGGAACAGACAAGGGGTTGCGAATGTGTATCGCTACAAACGGCATGCTGGTCACTGAAGAGATCTGCACAAAAATGAATGCATCGGGTATTAAAATGGTCTCACTCAGCCTGGACGGTTCCACAGAAGAAACTCACGATGACTTCAGGAAGCAGAAAGGCGCCTTTGCCGGAGTTACTAATGCAGCGAAGCTTTTCAATAAGCATGGAATAAAGTTTCTCATTAATTCCTCTTTTACGAAACGCAACCAAGAAGAGATTCCGAAAGTATACAAACTGGCCAAAAAGCTGGGAGCCACTGCCTGGTATATGTTTATGATCGTGCCCACAGGACGGGGTGAAGACATAATGAACGAACTGATATCAAAAGAAGATTATGAGGAGCTACTCGACTGGCATTATCAGATGGAAAAAGAGGAACAGGATCTCCTGGTGCGGCCGACCTGCGCTCCCCATTATTACCGGGTTGTACTTCAAAAGCAGAAAGAGGAAGGTGAAAAGTTTGAGCGGAGAAGCCTCAGCTTTTCCACGGGAGGGTCAAAGGGCTGTATAGCAGGACAGGTGATCTGCCTCATTGATGTTGACGAGAATGTACTCCCCTGCAGTTATTTCCCAAAGTCAGCGGGCAATCTCAAAGAACAGAGCTTCAAGGACATATGGGAAAACTCGGAACTCTTTCACGAAATGAGAGACTTCAAGAAATATAAAGGCAGGTGCGGTTCCTGCGAGTACGTGAATGTTTGCGGAGGCTGCAGAGCACGGGCATATGCGGTAACAGGCGACTATCTTGATGAGGAGCCTTTCTGCGGATATATACCATACAAAATTAGAAAAAAAACAAGTAGCCAGTAGATAGTAGTTGGTAGTTAGGGAAAAAGAAAAGAACATGGGGAGGGGACATGAAATGGCTAGGGCAAAAACATTTGAAGACTTGGTAGTTTGGCAGAAAGCGCATGATCTTGTGATTAATATTTATAAAATGACAACACTGTTTCCGACTGAAGAAAAGTTTGGTCTTACTTCTCAAATGAGACGCTCTGCGGTATCTATACCTGCAAATGTAGCAGAAGGCTTTGCAAAAAGAGGAATGAAAGACAAATGCAATTTTTACAACATTGCCCAAGGTTCTCTTGAAGAGCTAAAATACTACTTAATATTATCCAAAGACCTTGGCTACATAAAAGAGAATGACTCTTTACTATTTAAAGCTAATAGTATTGGCAAGTTGCTTAATAAACTATGGTCTGCATTAAGATCACCCTAACTACGAACTACCAGCTACTAACTACTTTATATACGGAGGAATAATGAACGATACATTTTTGAAGGCGTGCAGAGGCGAAGAAGTTCCCTATACCCCGATCTGGATTATGCGGCAGGCAGGACGATACCTTCCTGAATATCGCGCGGTCAGAGGAAAGTCTGATTTTCTCACTATGTGCAAAACACCGGAACTTGCAGCAGAAGTCACTCTGCAACCGATCGATATTTTAAACGTTGATGCAGCAATCATGTTTTCCGACATACTTATTCCCTGCGAAGCCATGGGACAGGGCCTGGAGTTTCATGAAGGAAAGGGGCCTTTACTCTCACCCGCAATCCGTGATGAAGAGACGGTCAATAAACTTTTTGTGCCTGATCCTGAAGATACAATGAAGTTTGTTATGGACACGATCCGCCTCCTGAGGAAAGAGCTGGCAGACAAAGTTCCAGTTATCGGTTTTGCAGGAGCTCCTTTGACGACCGCGACATATATGATTGAAGGCGGTACATCAAAAAATTTCCTGAATACGAAAAGAATGATATTTGAGAACCCATCCCTCTACAAAACGCTGATGGATAAAATCACAGCGACGATTACAGAATATCTTCGGGCCCAGATCAGCGCGGGTGCCCAGGCAGTACAGATATTTGACACATGGGGAGGCATTTTTTCACCAACCGACTTCAGAGAACATGTATTACCCTATGTCAAACGGATCATTGATGAACTAAAGCGATGGATGAGCACAGAAATGAGTGAGCCTGTTCCGATTATTTATTTTGTCGGTGAGACTGCAGGGCTTCTGGAGGAAATAAAGACGTCCGGTGCCGACGCATTCGGCGTTGACTGGCGTATAAATCTTGACGATGCAATCACCCGGCTTGGCAGCGATGTCATTGTCCAGGGTAATCTTGACCCGCTCTCAATGTTTCTCCCTCAAGACAAGATAGAGGAACGTGTAAAAGATGTCCTGAGCAGGGCTTCATCTGCTCGAGGTCATATATTTAACCTCGGACATGGCGTTGTCCCTCAGACACCGCCTGAGAATGTTGTCGCCCTTGTGGAAATGGTACACAGGTTAAGCAGGAAAACCGGGTAAAGCTGTTCTCCTTTAATTCTGATCTTCTGGTGGTATACTATTAAACCATGAAGACAGGAATTCTCTTACTTAACCTCGGGGGACCAGACTCTTTGCATGCTGTCCGGCCCTTCCTCTTCAACCTCTTTTCCGATCGGGATATAATCCGCCTTGGCCCTTCTTTTCTTCAGAAACCGATTGCATGGTTCATATCAACGATGCGTGCAAAACATACCCGGGAAATGTACAGCCATATCGGGAACAAATCCCCTATCCTCGACATTACAACTGCCCAGGCCCAGGCACTGGAGAGAACCTTGAGAGCAGACAGAGAGAATTCTTCATCTTCTCAGGACTATAAAGTTTATATTGGCATGCGTTACTGGCATCCTTTTATAAAAGATACTGTTAAAGAAATCGCCAGAGACGGAATTAAGCGGCTGACCGTAATAACCCTTTACCCTCACTATTCAAAAGCAACAACCGGCTCCTCCATAGATGCGTTCAAAAAACATATACAGGACAGCGGAATCGAGATCCATTATGTAACAGAGTGGCCGGTATTTCCCTCGTACATTGAGGCTTTTTCAGAACTTATATCTCAAGGGATATCAAAATTCAATGAAGAGGATTATACCCTGCTCTACAGCGCTCACAGTCTTCCCGAATCTTTTATCAAAGAAGGCGATCCCTATCTTGATCATATCAATAGCACCATTCGCAGTATAAATGATCTGCTTTCGCATGATCCCTATAATGTGAAGGAATTACAATGGAGGCTGTCTTTTCAGAGCAAGACAGGACCTGTCAAATGGCTAGAGCCCTCAACAGAGGATACGATCAAGAGCCTCGCTGAGGAGGGATGCAAAAACCTTCTTGTCGTTCCCATCAGTTTTGTATCAGACCATATCGAAACCCTCTATGAAATTGATATCCTCTATAAAGAAATGGCTTTACAGCATGGTATAAAACTGATCAGGTGCGAATCCCTGAATACGTCTGAGAAATTTATTGGCGCGTTAAGGGACATTGTTCTTCAGGCGGATGCGCGGGACTGATCTTTTATCATAGTATTCATTTTTATAAAGCAAAAGACATTTCAGGAGCTTTGCAATGAAAGACTGTATAATTAACAATACTGATTATAATCTGAATACTGAATCAACGGAGATACTATGAAACGAATATCGATTGTCGGCGGAGGGATATCCGGCTTAACACTTGCATACGCGCTCATCTCAAAGAGAGATGACCTGGATGTAACGGTCTATGAATCTGATCAGAGGCCGGGTGGGAAGGTCTGGACTGAAAAGAACGATGGTTTCTTGTGCGAGAAAGGACCGAACGGATTTCTTGATAATAAACCCTGGACACTTGAATTATGCAAAAGCCTCGGGATCGAAACAGTAAAGAGCAATGAGAACTCAAAGAAACGATTTATCTTCAGTGATAATGAGCTCAAGGCACTGCCCGAATCCCCTCTTTCCTTTCTAAAATCGGACCTTCTCTCATGGCCAGGGAAATTCAGGCTCCTGTATGAACTCATTGCCCCGAAAGGCCCTGATGATGAAACAGTGGCAGACTTTATCAGCAGGCGGCTCGGCAGGGAAGCCCTTGATAAACTCATTGACCCCATGTGTTCAGGAATCTATGCCGGCAACCCTCACAACATGAGCATAACGAGCTGTTTCGCCCGCATAAAAGAACTTGAGCAGGAGTATGGAAGCCTTATCAAAGCGATGATTAAGATTAAAAAACAGAGAAAAAAGGAAGGAGGAGGCGAGGTTTCTGCTGCTCCAGGAGGAACGCTCACCTCCTTTTACGAAGGTGCGCAGACAATTACAGATTCTTTGTCAGAAAAGCTCGGCAGCAGGGTAAAGCTTGGCCATTCAATTAGGAGTGTTACTGCAAAGAACGGCACATATCAGCTGCTTTCTGAGGACAGAGAAATAGAGACGGATATTACTGTTCTTGCCACTCCTGCCTATGCTTCTGCGGCTATGTTTGAGAACCTCGACTCAGAGATTTCAGGCGCGCTGTTGAAAATCCCTTACCCTCATGTCTCTGTAGTCTGTTTTGGTTTTAAAAAAGAAAATGTTGCCCGCCCGTTGAATGGGTTTGGCTTTCTCATCCCTAAAGGGGAAAAGCGCCGCATCCTGGGAAATCTCTGGGATTCCAGTATCTTTCCGAACAGGGCTCCTGAAGGGCATGTTCTCTTGAGGACAATGATCGGGGGAGCGCAGAACCAGGAAGTAGAAACTCTTGATGACGACAGACTTGTTAATGTGGTCTTTGATGAATTAAATTCCATTATCGGGCTCAAGTCTGACCCTGACATGTCAAAGGTGTACCGGTGGACCAGGGCCATACCGCAATACCTTCTCGGCCACCACAAGTTATTAGATTTTCTTGATGACAGGCTGAAAAAATATCCCGGTCTTTACGTGACTGGTAATGCGTACAGAGGAATCGGCATTAATGATTGTGTTGAACAGGGATACAAACTTGCGGATCAGATCCTTTCAGATATTCAGGATTAACAAGAGACATATTTGCCGCAGTGTTTCAAACGATTTTTCTCCTGATTCAGATCACGAGAAGTTTATTCATTTAATTAAAGTGCCGTTAATAAACGAGGCAATATAAGCACCACGATATGTCTAACATTTTCCATAAAACACAGATTAACTCCATGATCTTAAATAACCGCTTTGTTCGCTCAGCAACGTGGGAAGGACTGGCCGACAAAAACGGTCTATGTACTTCGGAGTTCACTGAACTCATGGTGAAACTGGCACGAGGCGGGGTAGGATTAATAATAACCGGGCATGCCTATACAGATACTGCCGGCCAGTCAAGCCCTTTTCAGCTGGGCATTCACAGGGATGACTGTATTCGCCCGCTAAAAGAAATGACCACTGCAGTCCATGACGCAGGCGGCAGAATAATGCTCCAGATATCGCATGGAGGATGCCAGGCAATACCCAAACTTACCGGATCAGAACCGGCAGGACCGTCCGCTCTTGAAATAGGAGGAAAGCCCTTTTGCCGTGAAATAACCAGCGAAGAGATTTCAAAGGCTGTCAAAGCCTTTGGTCAGGCTGCTGAGCGTGCAAAGAAATCAGGCTTTGACGGAGTTCAGATTCATGCAGCCCACAGCTACCTGTTAAACCAGTTTCTGTCTCCGTTCTACAACAGGAGAACAGACCAGTACGGAGGCTCTCTCAGAAATCGCGCGCGCTTCACCCTGGATGTATGCAGGGAAGTGCGAGCTCATGTCGGTATAAACTTCCCACTGATAATTAAGTTAAACTCGGAAGACTTCCTTGAAAAGGGCTTTGTTGTAGAGGAAATGATTGAGGTTGCCAAAATGCTTGAAACAGAAGGCATAGACGCAATTGAGTTAAGCGGGGGAACAATACAGTCAGACAGAACGTTAAGGCCTGTTCGACCGGGAAGGATCGATTCAGAGGATAAAGAAGTCTATTATCGGGAAGCTGCCAGGAGATACAAAGAGAGCATCACTGTCCCGCTGATTCTCGTTGGAGGAATCCGGTCATTCTCTGTTGCAGAATCATTAATTGATGAGGGTATTGCTGACTTTGTTTCCTTGAGCCGCCCCTTAATCCGTGAGCCTGATCTGATAAACCGCTGGAAATCAGGGGATCAGAGCAGTTCAGAATGCCGCTCTGACAATGCCTGCTTTAAGCCCGGAATAAAGGGCAAGGGAATTTACTGTGTAGTTCGAGAGAAAGAAGAGGGAATAAAGCCGTAAGCCGGATTCAGATCACTCTGCCTGCCATTGCTCCACTTAACCTGCCTTCATAGACTGCCGGGCTTCCATTAACAAAAACATAATCGATACCGTCCGGTTTCTGAAAAGGACTGGCAAATTCAGCGGTATCTTGTATTGTATCGGGGTCAAACACAACGATATCAGCATAACAGCCCTCTGCAATAGCGCCTCTTCTATCAATCTGAAAGGTCTGTGCAGGCAATCCGGTCATTTTGTAAACTGCCTCACCCAACTCCATGACAGAATCCTCTCTTACGTATTTTCCAAGCACGCGTGGAAAACTGCCAAAACCCCTGGGATGAGGTTTACCGGACGCTGTGATCCCATCAAAAGATCTTCCGGTGCTGTCACTGCCGATCATCGTATAGGGCTTGGCAAGAATAGCCTTAAGGTTGTCCTCGTTCATCGTAAAAAAAACAGCCCCGACCCTCAGGTTTTCTTCGAGGAGAATATCAAAGAGACATTTCATCTCAGATTTTCCCTGAGACAGTGAAATTTCTTTAATGCTCTTTCCCTCCATCCATTTGTTACTGTCCGTAATCACCGATGAGACAACAACTTTTTCCCAGACTGATGGATCAGGATGTTCTGCTCTGATATCTCTCATGAGCCTCTCCTGCTCTGTCTTCAGTCTTTTTATCTCCATCTTATTTCCCCCTTCAAATGCCCATGAAGGAAGCACCGCGTCAAGGTCAGTACTTGAGGCAATGTAGGGATAGCGGTCACATGTTATGCGCAGGTTATTTCTGTTTGCGTCTTCGATTCGTTGAAATGCTGTTTCGAGTTTTCCCCAGTTCTTTTCATCGCTCGTTTTCAAGTGGGATATTTGGGCCTGTATCCCAGCCTGCCGGGCTATGGTAATAACCTCATCTATTGACTCAATCAGCCGGTCCCCTTCACTTCTCATATGAGATGCATAAATCCCGTTGCGGGCCGCAGCCTCCCGCGCAAGAGAGATGATCTCCCCGGTATCAGCATAAACTCCCGGAGGGTATATCAGCCCTGTTGAGAGACCCCTGGACCCTGCCTCCATGCTTTCATTTAAAAGCTCTTTCGCCCTGACTGATTCTTTCTCAGATAGAGGCCTGTCTTCATATCCTGCAACAGACGCCCTCAGGTTGCCATGACCTGTGAGTGTTGCAAAATTTACTGCTAACTGGCGCATTGAAAGAAGCTGATAAAACTCCGGGAACGTATTCCATCTCTCCTTAATGCCAAGCTCTTTCAGTTCAGCTTCCCTCTGTTGCAGTGCAGCACCATAAAGAGGCGCCGCAGACATACCACAGTTGCCGTTCACCTCTGTTGTTACACCCTGGCATATTTTTGCATCTTCCCGGCCATCGGCCAGAATGACGAAATCAGAGTGTCCATGAACATCAATAAAACCTGGGCAGATATACCGGTCATTAATATCAATGGTATGTTCAGCCCTCAGATGTGACAGTTCACCTATGGCAGCGATTTTATCACCTGAAATGGCAACATCAGCTCGTACAGGTAATGAACCTTCACTGCTTCCATCAAGAACATACCCCCCTCTGATCACGTAATCAATCTTCATTCATAACCTCACCTAACCCCTGTCCGGCTGAACCTGAGACATCTCCTTCGCCCTCTTCAGGCTCCTGTCAAAGAGAGATGTTAACAGTTCTACTGACAACCGGATTTTCCCCCGCAGGCCCGGCTCATCAGAATTTTTAACGCTCCGATACGATTCTACTGCCTCATCATACACAATTGGCAACAGTTTCAGTGTCAGAGACATTGTGTAGATCAGTTCCTGAATATATCCGAGCCTGCCAACCGGACCAAGCAACGTACCTGTTGCCTGAACCAGGTCCTCGGCACGGGTAGTCGATGTCAGTATCTTTGCCCCCAGTATCAATATAAAGAGTCGCAGCGTAAGCTGTCCCCCCCGCACAATCCCCTCAAAGGTCACAGGAATGCCGAGAATCCTGTAAATAACTTCCCCTTCCTGAAACAGAACATTGCTCATGAAGGTAAACAACAGAAAGATCATAACAGGAATATATCCCCGTTTCAGTGCAGAAAAAGGAACTCTGACGGCAAAAGCAGAGACTACAGATAACAGGACCAGGCTGATCCTGTATGAATCTGTCGTGAATACCAGGACAGCAAGGAGCACATAGAGGAGTATTTTAACCCTGGGGCTTGTCAACACGGCAGGCACATTCTATCCTCAGCAGGAAGGCCGGGCAGTCATGCTCACGTGCGGAACATGTATATTACCCACCGGGAACTATCTCTGTGTCAGGCCTCACTATGAGCGTTGACTGACTGATATACGCATTAATTCCACCTGCAATAGCTTCCGCTATTTTATTTTTATATGCTTCTGTAGAAAGTCTTTTTTCTTCCACCTTGTTACTTATAAATGATACCTCAACCAGAATGGAAGGCATTTGCGCTCCCACCAGAACGTAAAAGAGCGCGTACTTTACACCAAGATTCTCTATCTTGCCGTACTGTTTATTTAGTGTCGTAATCATTGAGTTCTGGACACTATGAGCCAGTCTCATTGACTCCTCATTCTTATTTTTTCTCGCGAGGTCCGCCAGAATAAACTGCGTTTCATTCTGTATTTTCTTCATTTTCTTCACTGATATTTTATTCTCTCTTGCCGCAACCCTCATGGCCTCCCTGTCATTTGTCCAGTTGAGAAAATAGGTTTCAATACCCCGGGTATTTCTTTTTCTGCTCGAATTAACATGTACCGAGATAAAGAGGTCCGCTTTGTGTGAATTGGCGATATGGGTCCTGCTGTTAAGAGGCACAAAAACATCTTTTTTTCTCGTATACACGACATTCATGCCATGTTCTTTTTTCAGTATTTTCCCCAGTTTTTTTCCTACCTGGAGGGTAATGTCCTTTTCCTGCAGTCCCCTGGGCCCAACCGCGCCGGGGTCTTTTCCTCCATGTCCGGGGTCAATCACAACGGTTTTAACCGCATTAAACTGCTTCTGGAAATCATCATATTTTTTCTTCTGATTTTTTTCAGGCTTGTGAACTAAAGCATCTCTTGAAGAATACACATCAATGACAAGTCGGTACGGGTCATCAAGCATGAAGGAATAGTATTTACCCAACTTATGAATATCCAGGACGATTCTGACAGTGTCCCTGTTATACTGGGCAACACGAACAGTATTCAAAATTCCATCCTTTATGGAAATCGAGCGTTTGACCTTTTTGGGCAATAAACAGCCCTTGAGATCGAAAAAGAGGCGGTCAGGATCTGAGATCCGGTCCTGTGTATATTCGAAGGGGGCCTTTAAATCCACGACCACTCGCGTATGACTTTCATATGTAGAAGCACGTATGCCCTGAATAGTATTGTGCCTGGATGCCTCACTGTTCCCTATGCTGAACAGTACCAGCAGGGATAATATGAAAGCCTTTCTCATACACTACTATTAAAGATAAAAACCCCATAAATGTCAACACTTATGAAAAAGAATCGAATATTCAGAAGAAATAATGATAATTATTTTTAATAATCTGAGGGAAATTAGCTAATCTGACTGAAGGTTTTAAATAAGGATTAGCACTGTATTAAACTGATAATAGATAATAATATGCATAGTTCTCCAGAAGATGGATCATCATTCGGCTTCATCCCACAACACAATTTTACCTGTTTTTCCGGTCATCGAATTCTCTTGTTGGTGATCATCAGTCTTCCCAGCCATGCTTGATTCTATTCTATGTTTATTCTTAATAAAGTCAATAAAATATTTACCTGGAATTACTGTTATCTTTTCGATATTCATAAACATTCTGACTCAGGCTTGATCGATATGCTGAAACCCGGAACTTCTTTACATATGGAGAGTATTGACCGCGCGACCCTCTCTGACACGGACAACTCCCTGCGCAAAACCAAGCAAATATTATGCCCATTCTTTCTTTCTCTTATTAACAGGAGGTTATGATAATAGTGAGGAAAATAAAACCGGTTGAAATGTCAAAAACCATTACAACGCAGAAATACTTTACACCTTGCTGAAGGAAAAGCTATCTATAACAGCAGATTAAATGTTGTACTTTTTCCTGAGGCTGTAAACAGACGGCCGGCTTATCCCGAGAACCCTGGCAACTTTAGATATATTATTGTTGCAGTGCTTCAGCGCCTCAATCAGCTTCTGTTTTTCTATCGAATACCTGATTTCCCTGAGCGATGTTATCGAATTCATATCCATGGCAGGAACATCAAGGTCCAAATCCGCAGGGGTCAGCACAGACTCTTTGGAGATTACAACCGCCCTTCTCACCTTATTAATAATTTCTCTCACGTTTCCGGGCCAGTCATAACTATTGATGGCATCTATGGCATCGGTAGAAAAAGTCCTGCTTAAATTCATCTCTTTAGAAAACTTATTGAGAAAATACCGGGCAAGTATGACCTTGTCTTCACCGCGGTCTCTTACCGGAGGCAGATTGATATTGAAAACATCGAGGCGGTAAAAAAGATCCTTTCTGAATGTGCCTTTTGCGATTGCGGTCTTGATATCAGCATTTGTCGCGGCAAGAAGACGCACATCTACTTTTTTTCCATTGTTGGACCCTATCCGCTCAACAATTTTGTCTTCTAAAAATCTGAGGAGCTTTGATTGAAGATTCAGTGACAACTCGCCGATTTCGTCGAGAAAAATGGTACCGCCATCAGCATACTCAAACTTACCGATTTTGTTCGCATACGCGCCGGTAAAGGAACCCTTTTCATGTCCAAAAAGCTCTGCTTCAAGAAGATTCTCCGGAATGGCTGCGCAATTAATCGGCACAAAAGGGTTCGTTTTTCGCTGGCTTCTCTCGTGAATTGCCATAGCGGTCAATTCCTTTCCCGTACCGCTCGCACCGGTAATGAGTACAGGGATGTCTGTCGGCGCCACCTTTCTTATCATCGAAAAAACATTGAGAATGCCCTTGCTTGAACCAACAAACTCTTCATTCATATCGAGGTTTTTCCCAATATTTAAAACTTCAACGTCAACAAAGTTTAGCACCTTGTAAATGTCTTCGAGAGAGAACTGATCACTTTTTTGATTGATCCTGTTTATGAACGATTCCTTTTCATGTTCAACAATGTAATCCTGTGAGTAAAAGTTCAGGTTCCAGTTGCACCTGTCACATCTACTAAGCTTCTGCGTATTTTTCTTGCCGCAATAAGGACAGGAGATGTCATCGTTCAGATTATCCTTAATATAGTCCCAGAGTTT
Organism: Thermodesulfovibrionia bacterium; assembly: GCA_947259645.1. GTDB lineage: Bacteria > Nitrospirota > Thermodesulfovibrionia > UBA6902 > UBA6902 > Glo-13. The sequence continues at coordinate 13,756 of CAMYND010000033.1, forward strand.
AATCTTTGCATCTCTGTTGAGATTGTAGAATCGTGCGGCAACGCCATTATTTTCTGCACGTAAAATTTCGCCCAATATTTCAAACTCACCATACCGGGGAAGATTATACTTGAGCCCGACTACTTTACTTTCTGCGCTTGAAACATTGCAATCGATAAACCCTCCGCTCAAACTGAGCGAAGAAAACTTTGCGTCAGTTTCCGTAATGCCCTTTCCGCCATTATTATCTACGAGCACGCATACCGGCAATTCAACATCACACCTTACATCGAGTCTCGACATATTTCCCTCCCTGGAAATAAAATATAAACAATTGTTTTTTATTAGGAATAGCTATTTTTAACGTTATCATATAAAAAGAAACTTGTCAAGAACTTTTACATTGATATTTTACACTAAAAAATTTTATCGAAATTTCTACTCATTTTGGAATACGATAATCGGGCAAATAAAACGAGGGAGGAGCTATTGTAACTTACTGTAACTGTTTATTAAAATAATCTTTATCATGCAAACTCAGACCTCAGATCACTTTCAGTTTTTTAATGTGCCCCGTGAATGAGCACCGGCAAACATTTAATGCACACATAAAGCATTTCACCTTTATAATTACAGGAAAGCAGTAATACATCATCACTTTCAATTCCGCAATTTAAACATTTGTCTTTCATTAATTCGCCTCCATTAGCTCCCTGATTTCCTTAACAATAACTTCAGGATCAGTGTTATGCATAGTAGAACCGAAAGCGATCGTTTCGACATTTATTCCGGGACAGGTAAAGCAGCCGGAACCAAAGTGTTTCCGTATTACCTCTTCAGCTCCCGGTACAGATTTAATGACTTCTCCTATAATCGAATCTTTCGTGACCTCAGTTGTTGAAGACATTTCTCCTCCTTACATTTCCACGATTTTCTCTTCTGTGATCAGATTTGCATTTCGTATCAGAGCTGATCGTTATCTCTTATTTAAATGTAATAGAACGGGCTTCAGCAGTCTATGATATGCATCATAATGACCTCGCCCCGTCTGTTATCACCTTAAACAGGCTTCAATGTTTTGAGCATATTAATGGCGAACAATATCACGGCAATTACAGACAACAATGCTGAAATCATAAGAACAGCGTTTGAAAGGGAAGCCTCTGCTCCCATTGCAAAGGGCCAGCTCAAAACCATGCCTATCATACCTGCGTTAGCGACCCAGAACTGAATTTTCATCATCAGAGGACTGTACATTACCGTCCCGCTGAATTTGGGGAGAATATGATACCCTACCCCGTAAATCATCATCGACATAAAACCGAGCAGGTTGAGGTGTACATGAAGGGGTATGAAATAACCAGATTCAGAAGGCCACAACAACATGCCAAAACCGATGATCGTACCCGCAACAAAATAGATGAGACTCATTCTGAGATACCATACCACCGTTAATTCCATCTTATTCTCCCGCTCTAATCCGCAATTTAGTTTTTATGGCTGGAGCAACGCGCTAAACCAGACATCTGACCCATTCAGAGAGCTGTTCAGATGCTGGTCAACTGACCTGCTCTACAGATTTGATTTCCGGTATTTCCTTTTTTATGGTCTCCTCGATCGCGTTTTTGAGCGTCATCGTTGACATTGGGCATCCTGCACAGGCACCGGTCAGTCTGACCTTGACAACACCGTCATCCTGGACATCAACAAGCTCTACATCACCTCCATCACGCTGCAGCATGGGTCTTACCTTGCCGAGAACACTTTCCACTTTTTCTTTTAACATCTGAACCTCCTTTAAATTTAATAATTTTATTATACTGCCTGACCCATATTTATCTATGATATGCATCATACCTCTCATGAAAAGGTTGGCCCGGCGTTGTCATTATTATATAACCATGCTCTTCACTACAGAATCTGACTCTGAATTGCCTGATGAAAAATTAATTTTGCCTGCTCTTCCCTCTACTCTCAATTCTGTGTTTTGATGATGGATTCCTGCCTTTGAATTTGACAAAGTCATACAGTTCCTTATAAGATTTATTCTCAGCAAATTAACTGGTTAACCGTCTAACTCCGAGAGACAACAGATAGTGTACCTGCAAGATTTGATACTCAAACTCCATGCATTCTGGTCTGAAAAGGGCTGCGTAATTCATCAGCCCTATGACATCGAGGTCGGGGCCGGAACATTCAACCCTGCCACATTTTTCAGGGTGCTGGGGCCGGAGCCATGGAAAACCGCATATGTTGAACCGTCAAGGCGCCCCACTGATGGAAGATACGGGGAGAATCCGAACAGGCTTCAGCATTATTATCAGTATCAGGTCATCCTGAAACCCTCACCTCCCAACACCCAGGATCTGTATCTCCAGAGCCTCAGGGCAATTAATATTGATCTGCTTAAGCATGATATCCGCTTTGTGGAAGATGACTGGGAATCCCCTACCCTTGGGGCCTGGGGCCTTGGCTGGGAAGTGTGGCTTGACGGGATGGAAGTTACCCAGTTCACCTATTTCCAGCAGGTCGGCGGAATCGAATTAAAACCTGTTTCAGTGGAACTGACCTATGGCGTGGAACGGATTGCGATGTATCTTCAGGAAGTTGACAATGTTTATGATCTGAAATGGAATAAAGAAGTCACCTATGGTGATATTCACCATGAAACTGAAGTGCAGTTTTCAAAGTATAACTTTGATAAAGCTGACGCAGCCCTGCTGTTCAGCCTTTTTGACAACTATGAGGCAGAGGCATTAAGTATGGTAAAAGAGGGGCTTGTTCTCCCGGCATATGATTATTGCCTCAAATGTTCACACAGCTTCAACCTCCTTGATGCAAGGGGCGCCATCAGTGTTACGGAGAGAACAGCATACATTGGCAGGGTGCGGAACCTTGCCAGAAAATGTGCCCATGGATTTCTCAAACAGAGGGAGGAAATGGGATTTCCGCTGCTGAATAAAAATGAAACAGTTACTGATTGAAATAGGGTCTGAAGAAATCCCGGCACGGTTTTTATCAAAAGGCCTTGTGCTGCTGAAGAACGCTCTCACCGAATTTCTTGAAAGCTCAGCCATATCATATGGAAACATATCTGAATATGCCACACCAAGAAGGCTTGCCCTGCTTTTTGACAATGTAGCTGAGCAGCAGGATGACCGGACAATAGAGACTCTGGGACCGCCGAAAAGAGCTGCATACGATGCTGATGGGAAACCAACAAAAGCTGCAACGGGATTCGCCAGATCACTGAGTATAGAGGTAAAGGACCTTACGATAAAAGACACCGAGCGTGGAGAATATGTCGCGGCGGTCATCGAACAAAAGGGCAGACCTGCTTCAGTTGTTCTTTCAGAAGCCCTTCCTGACCTGATCTCTTCCCTGCAGCTTCCTAAATCCATGAGATGGGGTGACACTGACCTGAGATATTTCAGGCCTCTTCAATGGATACTGGCATTGATGGGCAGTGAAATTATACCCTTTGCCCTTGATTCCATAAACAGCAGCAATGTTACCTATGGCCACAGGTTTTTATCACCGGCTGCCATAACAATTTCAGAACCGTCATCCTACGTCAATTCTCTCAGGGAAAACAATGTAATAGCAGATATTAATGAAAGAAAAAGCGTGGTTATGGAAGGGATCAAGGAGATTGAAACATCCGGGACGGCAAGGGCTCATGAAGATGAGGAGCTGCTTGACACGGTCACAAATCTCGTGGAGTTTCCAACCGCTGTAATGGGGAGTTTTGAAGATATCTATCTGGCCCTCCCGAAGGAACTGCTCATTACCGTGATGAAGGCCCATCAGAAGTATTTCTCAATGGAAGATGGTGAAGGAAACATGAAGCCTTGTTTCATCGTCATCAGCAACATGAATAAAGAAATTAATGATACAGTCAAAAGAGGCGCTGAAAAAGTGCTCCGGGCCCGCCTGGAGGATGCCCGGTTTTATTATCATGAAGACCAGAAATGCTCTTTTCGTGATTATGTAGAGGACCTGAAAAAAGTGACCTTCCAGGAAAAACTTGGCACCCTTCATCAAAAAGCTCTGCGGGTCGCCTCTCTTGCTTCCTCCATCAGCAAACAACTAAACCCTGCCTTAAAAGAAAAAGCAGAGAAGGTTTCCATGTTATGCAAGGCAGACCTGGTAACGGGAGTTGTCGGTGAGTTCCCGGAACTGCAGGGGTATATGGGCATGATTTATGCCGGGAATTCTGGAGAAGAACAAGATACAGCAACAGCTATCTACGAGCACTATATGCCCCGGTTTCCCGGTGATTCACTGCCATCTGAAGACCTGGGAAGGATAGTCTCCCTTGCGGATAAAATTGACAATATTGCCTCGTTCTTTCACCTTGACATGATCCCGACAGGCTCTGAAGATCCCTTTGCCCTGAGGAGACAGGCTGTGGGCATAATAAATATTTTACAGGACTCTGACAAAACAATTACCCTGAATTCTCTTATTGCAGCGGCCTTAATCAAACTGGAAGATACAGAAGAAACCCGAACAGAGCTCACAGGCGCGATCCTGGACTTCTTTTCCCAGAGACTTGAGGGCATATTACTGGCTCAGGGATACAGTCATGATCTTATCCGGGCGGTTCTTTCATCAGATAAGATCAACATCAAGGAGATAAAACAGAAAATTTCCATTCTTTCAGAATTAAGAAAAGACCCCGGATTCCCCGGGCTCCTGATGGCCGCGAAAAGAGTATATAACATTCTCGCCAAAGTTCAACCCGGGAACCTTGATCAGTCTCTGCTGAAGGAAGAGCCCGAGAAGACCCTGCATGATATTACTCTTCAGTCAGGTGACGCGTTATCATCGTCCAACTACAGATCGCTCTTTGAGCTTGAAACCCCTGTTAATTCCTTTTTTGACAAAATCCTTGTAATGGACAAAGACCCTAAAGTAAGAGATAACAGGCTCGCCTTACTGGCTGGTGTCAGGTCTGTTTTTAGTTCTCTTGCGGACTTTTCACAAATACTCGAATAGCCAATTGACAAAGAGTTACCTCTTCCCTTCTCGATTACTTGACGGAGGTGACAGAAACGTCATCAATTCAGTGTGGCTCTTCTTCAGCAGTTTTTCGACCTCAGACGCTTCCAGCGGCCGGGAAAAAAAGAACCCCTGCATGTGATCGCATTCAAGGGTTTTCAGCTGAGAAATCTGATGCGATGTTTCAACTCCCTCAGCGATAACATTCATGTCAAGACTTTGGGCAAGAGTTGTAATGGCCTTTATTATTTCGAGGTTCTCTCCATGGTCACCGATCCTGTTTACAAAGGAACGGTCTATTTTCAGCACGTCAACGGGAAACTTGTGAAGATAACTTAATGATGAATAGCCTGTCCCGAAATCATCTATATGCAACTGAACGTTCATGTCTTTCATCTTCAGCAGCAGAGGAGCCACTTTTTCAGCATTTTCCATTATCATCGATTCGGTGATTTCCAGTATCAGGCTTCCCGGTACGATTGCTGTATCATTCATTACTTTTTTCACATAACTGATGAGTTCGTCTGAAAGTTGCTTACTCGAGATATTCACACTCATTGTCAATGCTTTTTCAGCGGGAAATTTTTTCTGCCAGGTGCTCAGCTGCCTGCATGCTTCACTGAGTATCCATTCTCCAAGTGGCAGTATCATTCCTGTTTCTTCAGCCGCGGGAATAAATGAGTCCGGCGACATAAGGCCTCTCCTTGGATGCTGCCACCGAACAAGGGCTTCCAGTCCGGATATCCTTCTGTTATTTACCGAAACAATCGGCTGATAGTTGAGGCAGAATTCATTCTGACTGACAGCCTGCCTGAGATCTGTTTCCAGCTGCATCCGGGCAACCGCATTATCGTACATATTGTTATCAAAGACCTGATAGGACGCCCCGTTTCTGGATTTGGCATGATACATCGCTATGTCCGCGTCGCGCAGCAGGTTCTCTGGATTGTCATAGCCGGCTCCACTGAATGTGATTCCAATACTTGCGGTAGTAAAAACTTCCTGCCCCTCAAGATTAAAAGGAAAGGAAAGTTTTTCATGTATTCTTTCCAGGACCTGAATAGCTTCATTTTTGTCCTTCAGGTCCTCCAATAAAATTGCAAACTCATCTCCTCCCAGCCGCGCTACCGTGTCATCAGGTCTCAGCCCGTCAACGAGTTTCTCGCTGATCTCAATGAGAAGCTTGTCACCCACGGTATGCCCAAGGCTGTCATTGAGGATTTTAAATCTGTCTATATCAAGGAAACAGACCGCGAAGAGGTATTTATTATGTCTCACTTCACGACTGACCGCCTGACCGAGGCGGTCCATGAACAGGGCCCTGTTGGGCAGTCTGGTGAGTTCGTCATGAAGAGCATCAAAAAGGAGTTGCTCCTCAGCCATTTTACGCTCTGTTATGTCTGTCATCGAGCCGGCCATGCGATGGGCGCTGCCTGAGTCATCACGTATGACAAGCCCCCGGTTCAGCACCCAGCGGAATGTACCGTCCCGGTGGCGAATACGATGTTCATTCCTGAACTTCGGTGTATGACCGCCTATATGGGCGGACATCTCTGCTTCAACCTTATTTCGGTCATCAGGATGTATGCGGCTGATCCACTCTTCCGGACTGCTGCTAATTTCCTCATTATCATGGCCCAGAATTGATTTCCACCGTGGAGAATAAAAAATACTGTTTTCCTTGAGGTTCCAGTCCCAGAGCCCGTCATTAGCGCCCCGGGCAGCAAGTGCATACCGTTCTTCACTTTCCTTAACAGCCTCTTCAGCACGCCTCCTGTCAGTTATGTCCCGCACATATTCCACCACATGCGTTACATTCCCTTCCTCATCAAATATCGGGTATGTATACATTTCAAGCCATACCCGGGTACCATCAGCCATTTCTATGCTTTTATCTTTTGCGCAGGGATCCGTTGACTGAAAGGTCTTCTCAATTATGCAATCCCCGCAGACACTGTCCCTGCCTTCAAAGACTTCATAACACTTGCACCCGATGAGATCTGTATCAGCCCTGTCTTTTATTTCAGAATAGGCATCATTAACTTTTATGATCCTGAAATTCTTGTCAATTATGCAAAAGGGGTCCAATATACTGCCAAAAATCGTATTGAGAAACTTCTCAGAGCTTTCAAGTGCTCCCTCGACCTGTTTTCGTTCCTCTATCTCTGCCTGTATTTCTTCATATCCCTTCTTAACCACAGTGCTCATTGTGTTGAAATTATGGGCAAGCTCTCCAAACTCTGTGTTGTCATCATAGGTGATCGTCGTTCCATATTCTCCTGAAGCTATCTTTCTGGTTGCATCTACAAGGGCCCTGACAGGCCTCGTCACTGACCGGATGAGCTGGACGGCAACTATGACACCGAGAATAAGAGTCACTGCCAATGTCAGACCAAGGATCTCTCTTATGTGATAAATGTTGTCCATAACATCTGTCGTTTCAGCAATCAGGTTGTTTGATGCGCTATGAGACATCTGTTCTGTCTCTGCTATTATTCGTGCACCTACCGCTACGGCTTTATTTTTCAGTTTTTCTATTCTCGTGGAATTTGCACTGAGGGTCATAAAAAAACTGATGTCCTCAGCATAATCATCGATCAGGGACTGGACTTTTACAATTCTGCTGTTCAACCGCGGCGCGTGATGACAGGCCGTACATTGACCTGCAGACTCTTCAAGGTACGCAACGTTTTCTATAATAGCGTCAAGGTCAGCCGCATACGGCGTGTTAATCGTATGAAGGTTGGCCTGTACTGCCTGGATATTGATCAGCAGAGACCGCCTGAGCTGCTCAACCTGGTGCAATTGGACTATGCGTTTGACCTCATCAGTTGTATTCGTGATATAAACAACAGCGATGGCAGCACCAATGCTGAAAAAAAGGAACAGGGCAACCAGGGCTGTAACAATCTTCTTTTTCATCTGCGTTACTTGTTATCGTAATTATATGTGCCGAGATCAATGCCAGCATCTCTGGCAATATCGAATACAGGCTCATAATCTTTTTCGGTAGTTTCAATAAATATTCTGGCTCCAAATACCTTCAGAACTTCCCTTCCTTCCGGCACGGTGTCCATTTCAAGAAGGACATCTTTAATCTGATTCTTTATGGCAACAGGTATATCTCTCCTTAACCCTAATCCATTTGAGGGGACTTCAGGTGATTCGTCTATTATTACCAGGTCATCCTTAATCCTGGGATCATCTTCAGCCAGCATGTCAAAAATGGTATTTTTTGCGCAGCCAACTTCAGCTTTTTTATCAAGCACCTCATAAATGGCAGCATCATGGCTGCCGGTAAAGTAATACTCCTTGAAAAAAGTATCGATCCGGGTAACACCATTTCTTCGCAGATATGCTATCGGGTAGAGATACCCCGCTGTCGTGGCCTTATCAACAAAGGCAATGACAGAGTGCCTCATTCTGTCCACACTATTAATGACACTGTCTCGATGAACAAAAATATAGCTCTTGTAGGACGATGAACCCTTCTTGTTTACAGGCCGGGCTATTGGTGTAACTCCCAGTTTTTTTATGGCCAATGCCCCGGTGAAGCTTCCCCAGAAGGCCCCGTCCATCTTCTTGTTCTGAAAACTTTTTATGATGTTACCGTACCGAGGGAGTACCGTAAACTTTATTTCAATCCCTGACCGCTTTTCAATGTATTCCCCCAGGGGCTTATATCTCTTCATCTGTTTAAATACATTCTGTTCAGGGATAAGTCCTATGGTAAGTTTCTCTGCGCGCAGTAATCCGGGAAAAGCGGTTACCAGTAAAAAAAGGATTAAACAACCCGTTCCATACTTATTTATAATTCCTCTTCTCTGATTTCTTTCTTTAGTTGTCATTAATCTCATCCCTCACTGTTTTCACCAGTTTAAGAAAACATAATATGTTCGCTATTTCATCCGTATCCCAGAGTTCATTGCAGAGGGAAAGACCTCCCCTTCCCGTTATGAACACTTTATGCCATGATAAGAACTCAACCGTCCCTAATTCTCATTTCTGTATGAGCGTTTCATGATAATTTTTCTTACTATGTTTTAACCATTTATCGGTTTTTCTCTTAAAAAAGTTTAATCGTCCCCACGGGAGTTTCAGAAGACTATGTAAAGTTTTTTATCAAGTATGCGCAACAATAATAACGGCTCATTTTGTTGACGCCAAGAACTTACCGGATTAATACCTCTATTAAGATATTGAGTTTGAATTTAAATAATAAATTCGTGTAAAATAAGCAGTCATTTTCAGAGATAGGATCTTTTTTAAAAACAATAATAAATCTATACTGGAGGAACAAAATGGCCAAAAAGTATGTCTATTTCTTCGGAGCCGGCAAGGCTGACGGAAAAGCAGCTATGAAAAATCTGTTGGGAGGCAAGGGAGCAAACCTGGCAGAAATGGCAGGGCACCCGAAACTGAAGCTGCCTGTACCACCCGGTTTTACTATTACAACTGATGTCTGCACTGAGTACTATAAAAACAACCGCAGGTATCCCAAGGAACTCAAAAAGCAGGTTGATGCTGCAATGGCAAAAGTAGAAAAAATTATGGGCAAGAAGTTTGGCGACCCCAAGGACCCCCTTCTCATGTCAATTCGGTCAGGAGCCAGAAGTTCAATGCCGGGCATGATGGAAACCATTCTCAATGCGGGCCTTACAACAAAGACGATTCCAGGCCTCATAAAAAAGACGAACAACCCCCGCTTCGTTTATGATGCCTACCGCCGTCTCATGATGATGTACTCAGATGTTGTGATGGAAAAGGCTGCCGGAATTGAGCCGAAAACCGATCACGACGGAATCCGCCACAAACTTGAAACCGCTCTGGAAAGCGTGAAAAAGAAAAAGAGATACAAGAACGACACAGACCTGACCGTTGATGATCTCAAGAAACTCTGTGACGAGTTCAAGGCAATTATTAAAAAGACACTGAAAAAGCCCTTCCCGGACACTCATGAGGAGCAGCTCTGGGGAAGTGTCAGTGCTGTTTTCGCATCATGGATGGGGAAACGTGCCATCTCATACAGAAAAATTGAAGGACTTCCGGACTGGTGGGGAACCGCTGTAAACGTCCAGACTATGGTCTTCGGTAATACCGGTAATACTTCTGCAACAGGCGTTGCCTTTACCAGAAACCCCGCAACAGGCGAAAACATGTTCTTCGGAGAATGGCTTCCTAATGCACAGGGTGAAGATGTTGTCGCAGGGCTCAGGACTCCGAACCCTGTCAACAAAGCTGGTAAAACCGCGGACACCAGACACCTCCCCTCACTCGAAGAAAAGATGCCGAAACTGTACAAGGAACTTCACGGCTATGAAAAGAGACTTGAAAACCATTACACCGACATGCAGGACATTGAGTTCACGATCGAAGACGGCAGGCTCTGGATGCTCCAGACCCGTATCGGCAAACGTAACGGGCAGGCTGCTATCCGTATGGCAGTAGAAATGGCAAAACAGAAACTCATTACAAAAGAGACAGCAATACAGCGCGTACGTCCGGACCAGATAGATGAACTGCTTCACCCGAGTGTTGATGCAGTAGCTGAGAAAAAGGCAGGTATGCTCGCTAAGGGACTTCCCGCAGGCCCTGGCGGAGCTAAAGGACAGGTTACTTTTACTGCTGATGATGCCGAGGCATGGGCCAAGAAAGGCAAGAAAGTCATTCTTGTCAGGAATGAGACCTCTCCGGAAGATGTTCACGGCATGCATGCGGCGGAGGCAATCCTGACAGCAAAAGGCGGTATGACCAGCCATGCAGCACTCGTTGCCCGCGGATGGGGTAAATGCTGCATAGTCGGATGCTCCGACATCCAGATCAATTTGAAAAAGAAATCAATGAGCGTTAATGGCAAGACCATTAAAGAAGGTGACTGGATCACACTGAACGGTACCAAAGGTACTTTCTATGAAGGTCAGCTAAAGCTCAACCCTGCAAACCCTGATCACAATAAGTGGTACAAAGAGCTCATGACATGGGCAGACCAGGTCAGGTTCCTCAAGGTCAGAACCAACGCAGAATCTTCTGATGACTGTAAAACAGCACTTAAATTCGGTGCGGAAGGTATCGGTCTCTGCAGGACAGAGCACATGTTCTTCGGCCCTGACAGGATCAAGGCTGTGAGACAGATGATCCTCTCTGAAACAATTGAAGGCAGACAGAAGTTTCTTGCAAAGCTCCTGCCCTTCCAGAAGAAAGACTTCTTAGGGGTGTTCAAAGAAATGAAGGGACTGCCTGTCACTATCAGACTCCTTGACCCACCGCTTCACGAGTTTCTTCCCCATACAGATAAAGAGCTTCAGGCACTTGCAAAGAGTATGAGAGTGCCTTTCGCTCAACTCAAGACAAAGAATGAGTCTCTCCATGAGTTCAACCCGATGCTCGGCCATCGCGGCTGCCGTCTCGGTATTACCTATCCTGAGATCTATGCAATGCAGGCTCAGGCGATTATGGAAGCAGCATGTGAGCTTACAAAGAAGAAAATAAAAGTTATCCCCGAGATCATGATCCCTCTCGTAAGTCATGTTAAAGAACTTGCTGCAATGAAAGAAGTTGTAATTAATGTAGCCAAGGAAGTTCAGAAGAAAGCAAAAGTCAAAGTCCGCTACACAGTAGGTACAATGATCGAGCTTCCGCGTGCATGCGTAACATCCGATCAGATCGCTGAAATCGCTGACTTTTACTCATTCGGAACAAATGACCTTACACAGACTGTATTTGGTCTTTCAAGAGATGATGCCGGAAGATTCCTTCCCTTCTATGTAGAAGAAGGCATACTCACAGAAGACCCCTTCGTAGCCGTTGACCAGGAAGGTGTCGGCGCTTTCATGAAGATAGCCGTAGAAAAAGGCCGCAAGGTCAAAAAGAATATCAAACTCGGAATCTGCGGAGAGCATGGCGGAGAGCCTTCATCAGTTGAGTTCTGCCACAACATCGGGCTTGACTACGTAAGCTGTTCACCTTTCAGGGTGCCGATCGCACGGTTTGCTGCTGCACAGGCACAGCTTAAAAACAAGAGAAAGAAATAACCGTTTCAGCATACTTGTAGGGGCGATCCGGTGGATCGCCCCTTTTTTTATTATTGAATCATTAAGGGCGAGGCAGTGCCTCGCCCCTACATTGAAAAGCGTTATCGCTTCTGAATAACCTTTACAGACCTCAACCTGTTAATGGCAGCAGCGAGTTCATACGTTCTAAACGATGCATAGTCACCAAACTTCTCACTGCTCAGCACATCAAGTCCTGAGTCATGAAAATCAGCCATGACAAGGTCAATTACCTCTTTCAAAGTTCGTTTCTTATTCATATACTTCGTCGCGTAATGGATCGCATCTCCCAATGCCCTTGTCTGGCTGACATGGACTAACTGCTCCACCGCACCAAGATCAATGTCCTGCACTCCAAAGACGATTGAAAGCAGTCCGCGTGATGATATCTTTACAGCCCTGTCACCTCGCCGTGGATCAATACTCTCTGGAAGAAGCGTTCGATTTCCAAAGGCACCGAAGGTTTCACCGCCCTCTTTTTTCCTGTCTGTTTTGTATTTTTCCGCGATTTCTTTAGCACGGGCAGTGCATTCTTCAGGAATATACTCATTCATCGAAACCACCAGATCCGCTACATCAAAATAATCCCCAGACCCGCCGATTACTGCAATCGTCGACACTCCATGCTCTTTGTGGAGCTGCCGGACTTTGTCAATGAAAGGGGTAATCGGTTCCATATCTTTTGATATCAGTTTCTGCATTCTGTGGTCCCGTATCATAAAGTTCGTGGCAGAGGTGTCTTCATCTATAAGCAAGGCCTGCGCTCCCATTTCCAGAGCCTCAATTATGTTAGCCGCCTGGGATGTGCTTCCGCTTGCATTGTCGCTGGAGAATGATTTCGTATCCTGACCATAGGGCAGATTTGAGATAAAAGGAGAAATATCCACACCTTCGATTTTCCTTCCATCTTCGGCACGTATCATCACAGCATTATTAACTGTCACCACAAATTCCCTTCCATCACCCGGGACATGGTTATAGATGCCGAGCTTTACCGCGTCAAGCAGTGTGGACTTTCCGTGGTAGCCACCGCCGACAATCAATGTTATGCCTGAGGGAATCGTCATGCCGCTCATCAGCCCCCTGTTAGGCAGGTTAAAGGAAACTTTCAGAGAGGAAGGGGACTGAAATGGCACTACAGTTCCTTTCTTCAACGGCCTGCTGTCAATCCCGCTTGCCCTTGGCAGTACAGACCCGTCAGCCACAAATGAGACGAAATTTTGAGCACTCAGACGTTCTCTGATAAAGTCAGCATCTTCAGCTGTCTCAACGTGAGCATATAACTCCCTGGAATCAATCTGAGGATAAAAGAGTGAACTTCGCACCATCCGGGGAATCTCTTCAAGAAGCATTTTTTCTGCAACCTTTGTAAGGATCGTTCGACCTCTCGCTGGCAAGCCGACAAAAAAACGGGCTTCCAGGTAATCTTCATTGACTATCATCGAGGTTTTTTCGAGGATTTCCTGTCCCGGGGTATCTATGCTGATGAGTCCGCTCTTACCCGTGCCTCTACGTCCTCCGGAAACTTTTTTTGAGAGGCAGGAAAACTCTCTGGTGAGAAAGTCTCTGAGCGCTATCGTCCGGCTTCTGTTCTTATAGGTATCAGCAGGGAATCCCCCGTTCTCTTTAAGAACACGGGCCCTGAACCTGCTCGGAGCGGCAAATGGGTCTGACTGTACATGATCAATAAGTAGTACAAAGTCGCCAAAATCATAGGAACCGGTCAGCTCTTTATACGCCTTGTAGCCCCTGCCTTCTATACGGGAAAGTATCCTTTGAATGTCCTCCCAGTGGCTCTCTTTTTCTTTTCCTGTCATAACAGATATTTAAACACATCCGTCTAAATAGAAAAAGAGGGGACTCTCGGGATAAATTATATGGTAGTGACTACAAGAATGAAAATAGCAAGATACGCAACAATAAATAATGCTGGAAACAGCCAGGAAAAATGCCGTGGTTTTATAGAGCCAACTATACCATCCATCCCGGTTACTCCTTCGGTTGGATAGAGAAGTGTTTCCTTTTTGTCAAAACTTTCAAGGCTGTGTATATCGGGGTCAAAGAAAATATTTTCATCTGAAAATATATTTACAAAAGAATTGTCCATAGAACGTTCAATTGCCCTCGCCTGAAAATAGCGAAGCTTAAGCTTCAATTGGGCTCTCATCGCATAGATGACCCAGCAAACGCTTATAGACATCCCGCCTGTAATGGGCAGAAACATGAGGCCATAATCATTATATGACATGCCATATTCTGATACATGCGTTATGTATGAAATAAAGGAGACGGTAAACATAATCACAACAATGTTCAGTGTAAAGTAGACAAGCTCAGATGTTCTTAACCGACCCTCAGTGTCAGATATAATGGAAATGAGCGCCTTATA
>CAMYND010000034.1 GCA_947259645.1 Thermodesulfovibrionia bacterium
AACAGGTTTAAAATCATCAAAGAGGCCGCTCGAAGTTTTTTCTTTAAAATAATCTGTCGCGGCGGTGTCGCTGCCTTCCAGGATTTTCTTCGCGTCATCTATGGACATTCCTTTTATTGCCCCGACAAAGTGGTCAGCAGCCTTCGGAGCCGCTGTTTCCGCGGCACGGTTCATGCTCGTCAGAAAATTGTCCACCTGCTCATCGTATCCGACTTTCTTCAGAACATCAGCAACTTTCTGTATGTTCTCAGGCAGGAGTATCTTTATGTCCGGATTAGCCAAATATCCGTCTAATTGTGAAACCTCCTTTACCGCCTTTTCAGTCCCGATTGAAAGGGCTTCCTTAAGACCTGATGCGATCGTACCCTCGTCGAGCCCTTTTGTTGAAGCAAGGCCGAAATCCTTCAGGAGTTTGTCAAAGAATCCTGCCTCACTGACAGGTGATAATAATAGTATGGCAATGAAGATTACTGTACACTGTTTTTTCATGGGTCTGCTCCTCTTCTCAACTGAAGGTTTTGGTATAACTGAATAGTATCATAATTTTCATGAAAAGCCAGTTTTATGATACTGTTTCTCTTCACATATGCTGCCAAATATAGGTAATAAAACCGGCGAGTATAAAGTTGCTGTCCAGCATTGCCTCAAAAAGTACACTGGACTGCATTCTCAGTTTTTGGAACAGATAAAGATATATCACCATTAACCCCGGGGGTATAATTAAATAATAACCGAGGGACGGTTCAAGGCCAAAGGCTGTGGAAAAAAACATGAAGCTCCCCACAATTGCGGTAATAACGAAGAGCATTGCCTGGGTGCGTTGTGGGCCGATAACAATTGGTATTGTTTCCCTGCCGACTATGCGGTCGCCTTCTATGCTCACAATATCAACGATAACTGACCTGATAAAGACAGTAAGGAATATATATCCCAGAATTGTTATTAATTTATAGGATAAAAAGAAACCCTGGCTCAGACTGGGGATGAGGACAATTACCCATGTCCAGGCCAGGGCTATAAAAATATCTTTTGAGCCGGGGAAGTCTTTAAGTCGTTTGTACTTAATAACTGACTGAAATTTTTCGGGAACAATTCTGATGCGGTATAGTATGCCCATCAGATAGGAAAAGAGGAGAAACAGAAAAGGGATGACTCCGAGAAGATATGACAAATAGAGCGAACTGAACGATGCGGTGATTGCTGTGACCATCAGGATATTGCCGTACTCCCTGAAAAAGCGGGTCCTTTCAGAGTCGGTAAACTCGTCTTTTAACCGCTCGTTATACCTGTTGAACACATGTGCGGCAAAGACATAAAAAAATGCGATCAACAATAATGTGGCAGTAGACCTGATACCCTGGAAGGCCAGACTTGTATAACACATTGCCACTGCCCCGAGACTGAGATACAATGAGCTTTCAAGAATAAATGTTCCTGTGCTTTCAAAAAACCTGTATGCCTTCCCTCTCTTTTTTTTCCGAAGGTACTTGATTCTGTAGATGACTTTATCGATTACCCAGTTTGGCGTTGAAGCGCCGGCCATGACACCGATAGTTTCATACCGCTCAAGACCGAGGCGGTCAAGATCTTTCTCCTCCTCTATATGGAATGATGGAACGTCTGCAGAAAGAGAGATATCGTATAGCCTTCTCGTGTTTGCGCTGTTCAGCCCGCCAACAATTACCATTGCGTCCACTTTCCCCGCAAGTTCTGCCACCTCTTTCTGCCTCATGCTTGTTGAGTCACATATGGTGTCATAAACAATCGTTTCAGGAATCCTCTGCTGCAGCATTTCTACCAGCTTTCGGAATGTTTTCCTTTCCTGGGTTGTCTGCGCTATGATGCAGGCCCTTTCCATTTCAGGGAGTTTGTTTATGTCTTCAAGGTTTTGAACTACAATACCCTTTCCTTCTGCAAAGCCCAGAAGGCCGTTCACTTCAGCGTGGCCCCTGTCACCAATGATTATGGTGTTCAGGCCTTTCCGGGTTTCTTTTCTTATCATTGCCTGGGCCCTGGCAACATGGGGGCAGGTCGCGTCACACAGTACATTGTCAGCCTCTTTTATTTTTTCCCGCTCTTCCGGAGTGATGCCGTGGGCACGGACAATTACCGTGGCATTGGATACGGGTTTATCACCCAGAATATCTACACCCTTTTGTTTGAGCATTTCCACAGCCTGGGGGTTATGCACAAGAGGGCCGTGTGTATAGAGCTTTCCTGATTCCTTATTGGCAGCATCAAGGACAATATTCATTGCCCGCCGGACTCCCATGCAGAATCCCGCTGTTTTTGCAAGTATAACTTTCAATGGACACCAGCCTTAGTGAGATTGCCCGGTTTCAGTCACTTCTTTCATGATCTTCACACCGGAACTTGTCCCGATTCTAGTTGCCCCGGCATTGATAAAGGATATAGTTTTTTCCAGTGTGTCTATCCCGCCTGCAGCCTTAACCCCTATTTTGTTCTGAGTCAGTGATTTTATAAGTGCAACATCTTTTATGTCTGCTCCTGCTGTCCCGAATCCGGTAGAGGTTTTAATAAACTCTGCCCCCGCGTTTATGATGGCGTTACAGGCGCTTTTTTTCTCATTCTCAGTGAGGTAACAGGTCTCTATGATGATTTTATGGACTGTCCCGGGAGTTGCGGCAACTAAATCTGAAATTTCCTTTTCAACGGCAGACCAGTTCCCGGATTTTGCGAGACCTATATTAATAACGATATCCAGCTCATCAGCGCCGTTTAGAACAGACTCTATTGACTCATAGAGTTTAACACGGGTAAGCGTCATACCCAGGGGAAAGCCGATAACCGTTGCTGTCTTAACATGGGTCCTGAAGAGGGCTTTCCTGACTGTTTTAACAAAAGAAGGGTGGATACATACCGAGTCAAATCCATATTCTTCGGCTTCTTCGCAGAGCCTGCTGACATCTCTGTCAGTAGCATCAGGCCTCAGAAGGCTGTGGTCAATATGTTTGGCGATGTCCATGATCATTGTCCTTTCAGGTAGTGCTTCACCTTTTTTCTGTATGCCCGGTGGAGTGCTTTTGTTATAGCACCGGGGCCGTGCTTCAACTGAACGTCATCTATCTGCGAAACAGGCATGACTTCCATGGAAGTATTTGATAGAATGATCTCTTGGGCAGAATATACGTCATCAGCCCTGAACAGTCCCTCCTTATAGAGGATATTGTTTTCCCGCGCAATCTCCAGAATAATGTTTCTCGTTATGCCCCCCAGGATACCTGCTTTCACAGAGGGTGTGCAGAGGATGTTGTCTTTTACAAAGAAGATATTGCTGACCGTGCCCTCTGTTACATACCCTCTATAGTTGAGCATGACCGCTTCATGGGCCCTGCTCTCCTTTGCCTCCCTTTTAGCAAGAATATTATTGAGGAAGTTAAGTGATTTGATTTGAGGGTCAAGTGCCTTGCTGTAGTTGCGCCTTGTGTTAACAATCGAAATCTTCAGCCCTTTTTTATAGTACTGTGCCGGATAGGGCTTAAAGGGGTTAGACATTATTACCAGAGTGGGTTTAACGCAGAGGTCAGGGTCAAGCCCCAAGGGACCCGGGCCTCTTGAAACAGTTATCCTGATAACCGCTTCTTTGTGTTTATTTGCCCGTACAGTTTCATAGACAGCCTCTGCTATGCTTTCCGGTGGTTTCGGGATTTTCAGGCCGATCATCGATGCTGACCGGAAAAGTCTGTCTATATGCTCCCTGATTTTAAAAACTACGGTATTATACAGTCTGAATGTCTCATATATACCGTCACCGTAGAGAAAGCCGTGGTCAAATACAGATATGACAGCTTTGGAAGGCGGAACAAGTTTTCCGTTCAGGTAAATCATGAGTTCAGTTTATCATGTGAATACAGAATTTATCACCAGGGTGTTTTTGTTCCAGCTGCTGCATTGTGTTGACCAAATTATATTGAGAATCTACAATATTCCTACGATTGAAAGGGTTTGTTGCCTGATTACGCCTAATTCCTTTAAGAGAAAGTCAACACCATGACAAGAAAACGGTTCGGAATCCTGCTGTTATTGTTCATAGATATTTTGTCTGTCTTTATTGCTTTGCAGTGTGCCCTGCTGATAAGAAAGAAGATACTGCCCTCTTTTCTGTCATTCCCTGAGTTCCCACAGATTGACTTCACATTTTTCTGGTGGATTTTTTATGTGTGGCTCTTTTTTTTCGCCTATGAAGGTCTTTACACAAAAAGGTTTTCCTACTGGGATGAAAAGTGTCCCTCTTCTCAACTCTTGGTGTGTTCACTATCCTGTATTTGGGAAAGTTCGGAGAACAGGTATCAAGAACCGTGCTGGTTGTGATGGGTATTATCTCCTTTCCTCTGCTCCCGATTATTCGAACCAACGCAAAGAAACTGATCATGAAAATGGGACTCCTGAAAAGCAAGGTGCTCATCCTTGGTGCGGGGAAAACAGGAGAGCTTATCTTCAACGCCCTGAGGCGGGACCGGAACCTCGCTCTGGAAGTTGTTGGATTTCTTGACGATGACCCTGCGAAGATAGGGAAAAAAATAGATGGTATCAAGATACACTCCGGTGTAGATAAGGCCCGGAAATATATCGGCAGGTGCGGCATAAATGACATTATCATAGCAATGCCCGGCTGCAGCAAAGATAAGATTATTTCTCTTGTCAATGAACTTCAGCACCAGGCTGAAAGCATAATCCTCATTCCTGACCTTTTCGGCATAACGGTACTGGGTACAAACCTCCAGCATTTTTTCCAGGAACAGGCAATCGGTCTTGAGGTCAGGAACAACCTGGCGGAGCCTGTAAACAGGATCATTAAGAAATTATTCGATCTGGCACTCAGCATATTCCTGCTTCTTGTCCTTGCGCTGCCGATGGCTATCATCGCGCTTCTCATCAGGATGGACTCAAAGGGCAAGGCAATATTTTCCCAGGAGCGGCGTGGAATTAACAACAAACCTTTTCAATGCTATAAATTCAGGACAATGTATCATGACGCTGAGACCAGGCTCAGCTCCATCCTGGTAAACAGTGATGAAGCGAGAAAGGAGTGGGATATTAACCGGAAACTCGCGCATGACCCGCGAATAACAAGGATAGGAACGTTCCTCAGACAGACGTCACTCGATGAGTTGCCGCAGATATTTAATGTGCTTAAGGGAGAAATGAGCCTTGTGGGCCCGAGGCCGGTCACCAGTAAGGAAATAGATGACTACTACAAAAAAGATGCTGAACTCTGTTTTGGAGTTACCCCCGGCGTCACCGGGCTCTGGCAGGTGAGCGGAAGAAGCAATACCAGTTATCAGTACCGGATCGCCCTTGATTCATGGTATGTCAGGAACTGGAATCTCTGGCTTGATATTGTTATACTTTTCAAGACGATCAGGGTTGTGGTCAGGCGGGAAGGAGCTGTCTGAAGAGCAACAAGCCCTGATTCCCTGTATGATTACTACAGGCAATAAACGATCAATGAGATAAGGAGGAAAACATGGACAAGTGGAAATGTTCTGTCTGCGGGTATGTCTATGAACCTGAAGCAGGAGATCCTGACGGAAATGTCGAACCGAATACGCCTTTTGAGAAACTGCCGGATTCATGGGTATGCCCTGTCTGCGGTGCAGGGAAAGACCAGTTTGAAAAAGAAGGGTAGAGGCAATTCATGAATTGCCTCATTTTACACTGACCTTTCTTATGCGTTTGTGTACGGGCAAGGCACGCCTTGCCCCTACTCGATATTAAATGTGGCTACTTCTTTAGATCCGGGAAGATATTGTCCTACAGGGACAAGTTTTTTGTTATCTTTCGCGCAATCTATGATAATCGTCCATAGCTGATTAAGCTCTGTTTTCTCCCTGTCATTTTCCGGTGTCATTTTAAGAAGACTGCCTTCCAATTCAATTTTCATTTTATTCCTCCTCAACGTGGTTTTTTATTTTCTTACAACCATTATATCAGAAAACATGTACAGGACAAGATCATTCACCCCGGAAGGCCTTTTCAGCCTCCTGAATCAGAAGATCTGAATTCTCACTATACTTTGGAGAGAAATGCATCGGCTCCATTTTTCCCACCCCGGCTTCCCGGGCAATCTGACCGGCGACCTGAGCTGTCAGGTGGTAGCGGTCATGGGCCCGCTCCCTGTCCGCATCGAGAAAATAGGTTTCAATGAAAAGGGTGTCCGAACCCCTTACCAGGGTAACTATCGCGTTGATATTTTGTTCAGATCCGACAGCATCTACAACATAGGAAAGTTTCTGTCCTCTGGTTATTGCTGCAATGTCCTTGAGTTCAGAAAATGAGTACTGCCTTCCATTTAGATGAAATTTGCTGTCGGCCTTTCCGGAGCGAATTGCTGATTTCAGTTCATTCAGCCAGGGCCCAACCGGCAGGTCCAGTCTGCCCAAAAGTGCCTTGTCAATATTAATATGGTAATCTTCTTCCATGCTGAACGCCAGGCAGGGTATCTGGTGGTCCAGTATCACCGCTGAAACAGTAACACCGGAGTCTTTCAGCAGACCCCCAGTAAAGGGCTGTGGGGCTTTTATTTCAGGCTGAAAGGCATTTTTCGCCCTGAAAACAGTTGACCTGACAGATGCTTCAGTTACCTCGAATGCCTCTATTTCCAGGGGGTAATCTCCTGTAAGGTTCCAGGTATAACCCTTCAGCCTCCCCGCGACACAGTCAATAAACCCCTCAGGCCCGTAAAGACTCATTTTTTTCTCCCTGCCGAGACAGACCCTGAGCATATTGTCAAAGCCGATGAAGTGATCTATATGGGTATGGGAAACAAAGATATGCGTTGTTTTCAGCAGGTCTCTTGCGGAGAGACTGTCTGTGGAGCCGATGTCAAACAAGAACGCCCGACCCTCGCGGAGCAACCTCACATAAAGACCGGGGTCTTTAAAAGGCCCGTTGATCAGGCGGGTATGGAAAGAGGGTTTCATGGAAAAATTATAGCGTAATAAATGATATAATGTTCAGATAATTCTAAAAAGACCGATATAGATAAAAGGAAGTCAGACACTGTACAGGACCTGTACTTAATGTATTAAATTGAATACTGTTCTTCAACTATTACCAGGAGGTATAAATGCCTGAATTAAGGAAAGACCCGATGTCAGGAAGATGGGTCATTATATCAGTTGAACGCGGTAAACGTCCCTCAGACTTCGGTGTGAGGGTTTCACCGAAAAAAGGTGGTTTTTGTGCTTTTTGTGAAGGAAACGAACGGACAACACCGCCGGAAATAATGGCATTCAGGCCAGGCTCAGGAGATTCCAATACTTCTGGCTGGAGTCTGAGGGTTGTACCGAACAAATTTCCGGCCCTCAATGTGGAAGGTCAGTTGGAAAGAGTCGGGGAGGGCATCTTTGACAAGATGAACGGTGTTGGAGCTCATGAAGTCGTAATTGAATGCCCGGACCATAACTCTACACTGTCAACCATGCCCCTGAAGTCTGTTGAGGGAACACTCTGGGCGTTTCATCAGCGCATGGAGGACCTGAGAAAAGACAACCGCTTTAAATATGTTCTCGTCTTTAAAAATGAGGGTGATGATGCCGGAGCATCTCTTGAGCATACCCATTCACAGCTCATAGCGTTGCCGATTATCCCGCAGCTTGTTGAGGAGGAGCTGTTTCTCTCCAAACAGTATTACTCATACAAGGAGAGGTGTATTTTTTGCGATGTAATACGTCAGGAAAGGGACGGAAAGATGCGGGTAATTTCTGAGAATGAGGATTTTATTGCTATTGCCCCCTTTGCCTCGCGGGCGCCCTTTGAAACAATGATACTGCCAAAAAGACATGAATCCGCCTTTGCTCCTCATGGTAATTTTGATCTGCTGGCCCAGATACTCCAGCGCACACTGAAACAGATCGACAAGGTCCTTGACCTTCCCCCCTATAACCTCATGATCCATACGTCGCCCTTTAAGGATGAGACGAATGAATATTATCACTGGCATATAGAGATACTGCCAAAACTGACAAAGATCGCCGGCTTTGAGTGGGGCTCCGGTTTTTACATTAATCCCACACCCCCGGAGGAGGCCGCCAAATTTATGAGAGAGGCGGACGTATAAGCCGGCTCCTGTTTCAGCCATGCCACAGCTGGCAGGGATTCAGCCGGAGAGGCCGGTGCAAAGCATCCTGCAGGCATAGCGCCTGATGAGGGAAAGAGCACGAGGAGAGAGCTATTAAATCTGATATATTAAAAAAAGTAGCTCAGATTACCAGTTCAAAGCTTGAGCTCAGGGCCATTCTTGACTCGGTCGCCCAGGTTGTAACGAATTCTTTTGAGACAAGTTCCTGCTCTATCTGCCTCCTTAAGCCTGACCATAAATGCATATGTATCGAAGCCAGGAAGGGTGCGGATCAGGACTCGATAACTGTTTTTTGTGTGCAGACTCAAAACAGTTCTGTGAACACGATCTTCACAGACTTCCAGCCCCTGGTAATCGCTGATATCAGGAAAGAGCCTCAGTTCAGGGCTTTTCTGAATCCTGATGCGGATGATTTACTCTCTTTGCTTGCTGTCCCGATTCTGCAGGACACTGAAGTGGCTGGAATGATAGTCATCCAGAATAAAGAGATGACACAATACAGCCAGGATGATATTAACCTTCTGGAGCTTATTTCCCATAATATCAGCGCTGCCATGCGGAATGCTGATCTCTATAGAAATGTTAAGTCCCAGCTTGACGAACTGAAAGTCATCCATGAAATCGGCAATGCAATTACATCAATTTTAAATATCGATGAGCTGCTTCCCTACATATGCCGGGAAGTGTCAAAAGTTTTTAATGTGACCGGCTGTATACTGAGACTGCGGGAGGGAGAACATCTTCAGATAAAGGCCTATTACGGGCTGACTGAAGGGGCTGACGGTATCTCAACGACTTCCCTTGGTGAAGGGATCGCGGGTCAGGTCGCCCTCAATGGAGAACCGCTGATAGTCAACGATATCTCCCGAGAAACCGGAAACCTCCATATTCCCGGGATTGAAGCCTCGTCCGTGAGCTGTGCTCCCCTGAAAATCGGAGAACAGATAATCGGTACGCTGGAGCTTTTTGATAAAAAAGACGAGTGGGGAGTATCGTCATTCGTACAGCAGGATCTTGACTCGCTCATGACCTTTGCCTCGGTATCATCCATTGCAATTGAAAATGCACGGCTTTATAAAAATGAAATAGACAAAGAACAAGAGGTGTCTCAGACAAAGGACTACCTGAAAAGCCTGATCAGTGAGTCAGCTGATGCTATTGTTACCTCCGACACTAAGGGACTCATCACCTCGTGGAACAAAGGGGCTGAGAATATTTACGGGTTTATCGAAGATGAAGTTCTTGGCATGTTTCTGCCTATGATCCCGGCTTTTCTCATAGAGGAAGAAAAAGGCTATATGGGAAAAATCAGGCAGAAAGAGACACTGCGAAACCTGGAGACGATACGGCAGACCAGCAACGGAAGGCTTATTGAAGTGAGTCTGACCTTATCTCCTATTCTTGATTCAACCGGTAGTGTAGCAGGCATAAGCGGGATATCCCGGGACATTTCAGAAAAAAAGATGGTTGAAAAAGAGTTGATTCGAAAGAACCAGGAGCTGTCGAGACTTTTCTTCATTAACTCTGTTGTGCGAAGCACCCTTGAACTTGACAGACTGCTCAAAATGATACTCACCGTAGTGACCATGGGAGATGGGTTAGGCTTTAACAGGGCCATTCTGTACCTTGTTGATGAGTCGGAAAACGCCTTGAAAGGGATCATGGGTGTGGGACCGGCAAGCCCTGAGGAGGCCAAAGATATCTGGCTTTCAATGGAAGGGAAAAGCCTGGGGGCCATCATAGAAGAAATAGAAAGCGCCCCTGTCCGAATGGACTCTCACCTGGACAAGCTGAGCCAGCGGCTTTCCATAAGCCTCGACGGAGACTGCATTCTTTGCCGCTGTATCAAAGACAAGCGGCCCTTTAACATTCAGAGCGCCAGAGATGAACCAATGGTAACCTCGTACCTCATACAGATGCTCGGCGCAGAATCCTTCGGCGTTGTTCCCCTCGTGACGAGAGATAAGGTTATCGGTTTAATATGGGTTGACAACCTCTTTACAGGAAGACCGATCAAAGATGAAGACCTGCAGTTCCTCATGGGTTTTTCAAGCCATATAGCCTCTGCAATAGAAAACGCCAGGCTCTTTGAAAACGTTAACCTGGCACGGTCCGAGCTCAAGAATATATTTGAATCAATGTCTGATATGGTCTATTTCACAGACAAGGACCTGATTATACGGCGAGTAAACCAGGCCGTGGTGGAAAGAGTAGGTATGGCAGAAGATGAAATTACAGGCCGCAAGTGCTTTGAGATATTTCATGGCAAGTCAGAGCCCAGCCTGGATTGTCCCCATCACAGGGTTATGGAGTCAAAAAAGCCCCATGTCGGTGAAATTGAGGACCCCCACCTTGGTGGGACGTTTGTTGTCTCAAATTCACCGATTTTTGACTCTGCAGGAAACTTTGCGGGGACTGTTCATATTTCAAGAGACGTCACAGAGCTGCGCACCCTGCGGGAGAGGGTTGTTCACTCTGAACGAATGGCAGCGCTTGGAGAACTGGCAGCGCGTGTGGCCCATGAGATAAGAAATCCCCTGATCTCAATAGGCGGATTTGCCCGCAGACTGGAAAAAAGACTGTCAAGTGACACAAAGGAGTACGCCCGAATAATTGTCAATGAGGTGAGCAGGCTTGAAAACATCCTGAAGGAGATACTGGGATTTGTCAGGAGTTCAAAATACGTAAAAAATAAGGTAGATGTAAACGAACTGATGGAAGAGATTATAGAATTTATGACGCCTGAAATTACTGAAAAACAGAACCGTCTTGTGCGGGACCTCTCAGCAACACCTGTTATGTCAATCATTGATTCCGACAAAATTAAGGAAGCTATTCTTAATATTATCTCAAACGCTGCCCAGGCGACGAACGAAGGTGCAATAACAGTGAGAACGAGAAGGGAAAGAAACGATGCTGTTATTGAACTTTCCGACACCGGGTGCGGGATCAATGAGGATGATATGAAAAATATCTTCAACCCTTTTTTTACTACAAAAACAGAAGGCACAGGTCTTGGCCTTGCAGTAACTCATAAAATCATTCAGGAACACAGCGGCAAGATCAAGGTGAAAAGCATTTTGGGGGGAGGAACATCTTTTAAAATATACCTGCCTCTCGAGGATGATTGACCATGATAACAGGGAATAGGCAGGCAAAAATAACTATAGTAATCTATCATATGAAAGTATATAATTGAGGGGAGGAGAATTTATATGAAACTTCTAATTGTTGATGATGACACAAACATAC
Source organism: Thermodesulfovibrionia bacterium (assembly GCA_947259645.1). Taxonomy (GTDB): domain Bacteria; phylum Nitrospirota; class Thermodesulfovibrionia; order UBA6902; family UBA6902; genus Glo-13. The sequence continues at coordinate 11,357 of CAMYND010000034.1, forward strand.
AGCGGCTCTATAAGGAAGAACTGGAGGAAGAGGGATACGATGTTGTTGTCGCGACAACGGGTAAAGACGCTCTGACGCTTTTCGAGCAGGAGAACCCTGACATTGTGACGCTTGACATTCTGATGCCTGATATTGATGGAATAAGTCTTCTGCGGAAAATGAAGGAAAAGCGCCCGGACATTCCGATAATAATGTCCACGGCATATGACTACAGAGATGATTTTGCGGTTTGGGCGTCTGAGGCGTATATAGTCAAGTCTTCTGACCTCACCGAGTTGAAAAAAACCATAAAAAAGCTTGTTGACGCCTAATGTTTTCGCTGCTTTTTTCAAACAGATATTTCGCCGAGCCTCTTTAAACTGTAAAGGCAGAGGTTCCTGCCTTTACCAACACCAGTGCAGTGCTCCTTTCTTTGTGAATCCGTGAATCCATCTTATCATTAACTAATCAAATTCCCCGGTTAATACTGAGATAGCTGGTTTACAAAATAAACCTCGATTGGGTAATATTCATAGGTGTGCCTTACCGCACATATACAGGAGAGGTGGCCGAGTGGTTGAAGGCAGCCGCCTGCTAAGCGGTTGTGGGGGTCAAACCTCACCCAGGGTTCGAATCCCTGCCTCTCCGCCATATTCATGGCGCTGTAAAAGCCGTAAAAAGAAAGATTTATCTTTACTATGACAGGGAATAATAAAAGCTGGAGGAATACTATGAAAAAAATTCTTTTAACACTAACAATTTCAGTTCTTTTGTTTTCTTTTGCAGCCTGTAAGGGAAAGGAAGCTGAAGAGCAGGCAGAGGTGCCTCAGAGGCAGACCCTGCAGCCTGGCCCCATTATCGATCAAAAGGCAGGCGGGCTCCCTCACGGGGTACAGCCTCCGAAAACCGAACTTCAGGTTGTAGTCCCCGAAAATGTGAAGGCAGAGTGGCCTTCAGTAATTATTATCGTTGAAGACAAAAAGGAGAACACGAAGGAGGAGTTTACCGTTAACACAGACGGAGAATTTCAGATTCCTGACTCTGACCTGACGGTCAAAGTCGGCCCTTTTCTTCCTGATTTCAAGATGGGCGCATCTACGATAACATCTGCCACGAGTGAACCGAACAACCCATCGGTTGGCATAGCGATTCTGCAGGATGGCAATAAAGTCTTTCCTAAAACCGGAGAGTGGGGATGGCTCTACTCAAAGTTTCCGACCATACATTCATTTCAGCATGACCGCTTTGGCCTGCTGCTGAAAGAAGGCGTTAAAAAATAAAGGCCTGCGCCCATAGCTCAATTGGATAGAGTGCCTGACTACGGATCAGGAGGTTGGGGGTTCGACTCCTCCTGGGCGCGCCATATTTTTCAATAGGTTACAGCTTTTTGATTTTTTTATGTACATGGAACGTTTCCGCCCATATATTTTTTCTTCCTCGTTAACTATTCAATTTATCAACATTTCCAATAAGCGTCAATACCCTTAATTTCTGATTTTAGTCAGGATGTCAGTCAGTGGGTTGTTGATTCCTGTCATACTTTCTACAGTATTTTTTAATGACCGTTTTTATGTTCAGTAAGAATGGTCGCCTTAAGATGAAGACTACCTAGCAAAGTTAATGATTTTATCTTAGGTTGGATTTTATTGCGATGTTGAAGTTATCGAGATTTTCAAAGATTGACCCGCCAACAAGATAACTTACAGTTGTCAACAATTTGAATTCCCCCCTTTTATGCAATAGTACAAATAAAAATCTTCAGGGCTAGACACGTCTGACTCCCGGAAATGACCTGTCAAAGTATAAAAATGACAGTCGAAGAATTTAGAGAATATATTGTCAGTACAAGCGAATTTCGTTATATTTCTGGATATATAACACTTAATTTCACGCCTGTTATTATACGGGATGATTATTACTGATAAATTGATAGAAAGTTGGCTGTATTGCAAATATAAGTCATCCCTGATACTTAATAAAGAAAATGGACAAAAATCTGAATATGAATTGGTTAATAATAGGTTATACAAAATTTATAAGGATAAATATTTAGAGCACATCACACTCTCTTACCATGAAGGTCAAATAGTAAACTCAGTTTTCCCTATAGACATTAAAGCTCAAAGAATTTCGAAAATAATTATGAATCCTGAAGTTCAGGGAAATGGTTTTTCAATAACATTCGACGCTATTGAAATTTCAAATTCAGGCGCTGCTCGAAATAAATTTAACTATATTCCCATTAGTGTTACTCCAAAAGAAAGAATTGCGAAAAATGAAAAAGTATCACTAATGGTCAAGACCATATTGCTCAATCGAGTAGCAAACCAGATGGTTGATGTTGGGAAAATTATTTACGGAAAGGAATTAAGAAAGTCTTCTGTGAAAATTAAGGATTACAAAAGAACTGCACAAAAGGTGCTTGATGAATTCGGCATATTCATGAAGGGTAATGATAGGCCAGTGATTTTCTGGAATGATAATTGTCGAATATGTGAATTTGAAGATAACTGTAAAGCACATCTGATTGAAAAAGATGACCTAAGCCTACTGGGTAGCTTGAGTTTCAAAGACATCATTAAGAGAAACAAAAAGGGTTTATTTACCATCAATCAGTTGTCTTATAACTTCAGACCCAAAAGGTTCAAGAAAACAAGAGAAAAGGGACGTCCTTTTTCCTTTGAGTTGAAAGCATTAGCAATCAGGGATAACAAAACATACGTTTTGGATTTGGCACCTGAAATTATTGAACCGAAGAAAATCGGAGTAATTATTGATTTAAAGTTTACAAGCAACGGCATAAAGAGATGGGTAACACAATATGATAAGGGGAGATTTAAATGTGCTACATGTGAAAGAGTTTTTACGCCTGAGACTTTTATGGAATTGCGTTATAAATTCGGCAGAAATTTATATGCTTGGGCAATTAATCAGCACATCAGTTACAGAATGAGTATTCATAATATCAATCAAATGTTATCAGATTTATTTAATATCCAATCGACCGTCAGTGGGCTTCAACGGTCAAAAGCGAGTTTTGCTTTTGAATATAAGGACACCTATACCGAATTGCTTAATAGTATTGCCAAGGGCAAATTACTGCATGTTGATGAAACGCAAGTGCGCATTAAGCAGAATATAAAGGAATCTTCTTCAGGATATGTATGGGTGTTTGCTAATATCGATACAGCTTGTTATTTGTTTAAATCAAATAGAGAAGCAGACTTCCTGAAGGAACTTTTAAATGAATTTGAAGGAATTTTAGTTTCCGATTTTTATGCTGGATATGATTCCATCGCTTGTCCTCAACAAAAATGTCTAATTCATTTAATAAGGGATTTGAACGATGATTTATATAAAAATCCATTTGATATAGAATTCAAGCAAATTGTCACACATTTCGGCAAATTGCTACGCGCAATCATTGAAACTATTGGCGTCTATGGTTTAAAGTTTAAAGCGGAGAAACTTAAATAAGCATAAGAAAGACATAAAAGAATTTTTCAAACAAGTTCTAAATGCGACATACAAATCGGAACTTGCAGTTCAATACCAAAAAAGATTCAGAAAGAACAAAGACAAACTGTTTACTTTTATGGACTATGATGATATTCCATGGAACAATAATAATGCTGAACATGCGATAAAGCATTTTGCTATCCACAGAAGAAATGTGAATGGATTATTTCCAAGAAATCGATTGAAGAATTCTTGATTCTTTTAAGCATCTATCAGACTTGCAAATACAGGGGGCTGAACTTCCTGAAATTTCTGATGTCAGGGGAAAAAAGCATTTTCACATATTTTAATAAAATTTATAGAATCAAATAGCTTTTGCGATTGATAAGAATTTATCAGGTATGCTCAAGCCATCTTTTAGATAAGAAGGATGTTATTTTAGATGACGAATACGGAAGCGACCTTCCTGAACAATCAGTATCACTCCTTTTTCGAGTTCAGTCTTTGTAGCGTTGATTACTTTTTCAAGATATTGATTTATTGATGCCGGGGTACGATCTTCCTGACGAAATATAATTACGCTGATTCTGGCTGATGCAGCAGATACGGCGATTTCACCAAAATCAAGGTCTGTAGTCAAAACAATCCGGTTTTCCTTACCGGCCTTATCAAATATTTCCCGGTCAGATAACTTATGAAGTCTCTCTTCAGCCAAGTGTTTTGCATCGTGCCCTTGTTGATTTAACCATGTAACTGTAGCTGGGGATATACCCATGTCAGCAAGGAATTTCATCTAGAAGGAATAGGATGGACTTCTTCTTCTGTAAGTTGAGCGGCGTAGCGGAGTGCTTGACGGATATCTTCTTCTTCGAGATATGGGTACTCCCGAATAACTTCCGTTATGGTCATGTTGTTGGCTACTAAATTAACTATCTGGGACACCGTAATTCTCATCCCACGAATACACGCCCTCCCGCCCATTATATTTAGATCATAGGTAATTCGTTCCAGCTTCATTAAAGACCTCCTAAATATTGTTTTAATTATATCATATTCTAAGGAGAGAAGTGTTCGGTAATACAGTATTTTTGAGTTAATAGTTATTCAAACTTAATAGTTTATTAGGACTTACAGAGACAGCTTCTGTTCCATTAAAAAAAGCCCTCATATTAGAGGGCTTTTTGAGTTGGTTTGATAAACCTGATGTAATTACTAAAACTTTTGGAGCATATCCAGGTAGGAGCTTGATAAATATGCACTCTCTTATCTGTACGTGAATTATGTACGTGAAATAGGTAAGCAGTTAATGTTGACCAGAGATTAAGTATTAATCTCTTCTGCTATAGAAAGAAGTTAGACTGGAAAGAAAATAGTTTATTCATAATGATCCCTGAGTAGCGTTACCAAAAAGTAACTCCTTGATATTTGAAGGAACTCCTAAATCCCCGTTTCACAATATTTCCTCTGAAGTGCAATTCTCTTAATTATGTTACAAAAAGTTTATCTGCATCTGGATAGATAAGAAAGAGTCGCCTTATTATGAAGATTTTTGTCTATAGCTTTTTTATACATTTCTATTGATTTGCTTATATCACCTTGCAGCTCATATGCCCTGCCCAATTCATAGAATGTCATTTCCGGATAGGGATTCTCAGATACAGCACCGCCCAGTACTTCGATAGCCCTGCTGATCATGCCTTTTGTAATAAGCGATGCGCCTAGACCTGTTTTCGCATCATGTGAATACGGGTCCAATTTAAGAGATACTTCAAATTCATTGTAAGCCATATCAGCCTCATTGTCCTCAAGATACAGAAAACCTAGGAGGATATGTGGTTCAGCGATATCTGCTTTAGCTTTTATTGCCCTTTTGGCAGCATCTTTTGCGAGATTAAGAAGGTGACTTTCGATGAATCTCAATGCAAGATTATATTCGCTATGGGCTTTAACTAAAGACTTTCCACTAATCTCATTGAGTCGGGAGACCCCTTGATGCAATGTCTTCTCATCTATCTCTCCAAGAATGTACTGAATATGCCCCTCAAGTGTTTTCTTATAGGTAAGCGCATGCCCTGCAAGGGTATAAGCAACCTTACCCTGTTTGTCAATTAGTACAGTAGAAGGATAGACATAAATTCCGTAATCACCAAAGACCTGTCTTTCTGAATCCAGAAGCATGGTAAAGTCTATGTTATTTTTTTTCAGAGAGTCCCTTACAGTGTCACTATGACTTGTATCTGCCATCAGCCCTATTACCTGAACCCCTTTATCTTCGAACTGGTCAAGAATATCCTGCCCGTCCTTCAGCGCCATAAGGGAGCGGCGTTGATTGCTCCGCCAGTAGATCAGAATTACAACTGAGTCTTTGTATTGGTTTAAAGAAACTTTTTTACCATTTGTTGACGGCAGAGAGAACGCCGGGGCAGGTTTTCCAATTGATATATCGACAGCCTGTGCAAAGTTAAAAATGAGATTCAGCATAAAACAGATCATCAATGCAAGGCATTTTTTATCCTTCATTTATCTCATCCTTATGGCACGGATCGGAAACTTTTATTTTAGATATGGGCTACATTGTGAAAATAAATTCCCGTAGCGCAAAGATCTTTATATAAAATAAAGCAAGTTCAATGCCATAATACAATTCCAATAATTACAATTAGTTATAATGAAGGCCTGTTACCGTTAGGTAACGTCTATCATAAGCAGTTAATGTTGACCAGAGATTAAGTATTAATCTCTTCTGCTATAGAAAGAAGTTAGACTGGAAAGAAAATAGTTTATTCATAATGATCCCTGAGTATCATATGCGAGTTAAGTACTACTGAAAATCTTTACTGCGTCCAATAGCATGATGGAACTTTTCTGTATTGCACACAACAAGGGGTTTTCATTAATATCTTGAAATTATCAATAAAATTGATTTAGTCCCGGAGATATTGATTATTTAGATAAACCCATAATTTTATTCTCATCACCGCTTATTGATAATAGATACTTTATCAGTTAATGCCATAAAACCAATGTTATAATTGCAATATAATCTTAATTCATTTTGAAGGCAAAATAATGCAAAAAGAAACGGATTTTGAAAGAGTCTATAAGGAATATCAGCCTAAAATACTCCATTACATCTCTCGCCTTATCAGTGATAACGAGGCTGAGGACATTACACAGGAAGTTTTTGAAAAAGTAAATCGTGGGCTTGCAGGATTTAAGGGAAAATCACAATTATCAACATGGATATATCGAATTGCTACCAATGCTGCTTTAGACAGGTTGAGGTCTCCATCATTCAAGCATAATACTGAAGAATTAACAGAAACATCAGAAGAGAAAAATGTCTGGACAAACCATAAGAAGTCTCCAGTTGACCAACAACTTATACGTAAAGAGATGAGCAAGTGTGTACAGGAACATATAGATAAGCTCTCTTCTGATTATAAGGCTGTGATTGTTCTTAGTGAACATGAAGGATTAACAAATCAAGAGATAGCCGATATTCTCCAGGTATCTCTTGATACTGTAAAGATCAGACTTCACCGTGCCAGGGCCAGGTTAAAAGAGATACTGGATAAAGCCTGTGATTTCTACCATAACGAGCAAGATATTCTTGCATGCGACCGTAAATCTTCCGTTATAAAATTCAAAAAATCTAACTAAGCTGTATCCTTTTTCTCTTTTCATCCGTCTATAGGGTTGAAAGGAGGTGATAGAGATGTTTGAAGAGTTCTGGTGGATCATTCCAATTGTAATGATGGCCCTTTGTTTTTATGTAATGAGGGGTAAAAAAGGCCTGATGATGTGTGGTCACGGCTCTAATGTAGGGGGGAACCACGTTATACGTGACTCGGACTCTGCCTTGGAGATAGTGGGGAAACGGTACGCCCTCGGAGAAATTGACAAAACGGAATATGAAGACAAAAAGAAGGCTTTTAGTCACTCCGAAAATCAAGAAGGAAAGAAAGATTAATTTAAAATTCAAGGAGGATAAAATGAGTTCAGAAGAATCAAAAGAAAAAAAAGAAGAGACCGCACACGCTAATTGCTTTGAGATGTTCTCTGAAATTATGAGCAAGTGTTGTAAGGGTGAAGGCAACTTTGACTGTTCAGACATTATGAAGGCAATGAAAAATCAATCCTGTTGCAGCCCAAAAGTAGAAGATAGAAAAACTGGATGCTGCTAAATATCAAATGTGCACTGCGGTTGTCACTTGACCGTAGTGCACAAATTAATTGGTAGTGTTTGGTATGCTCTCTTTCTACAGATAATCATCAATTTTCAATGCCATACACAATATTGATAACATGATAAATCTGTGATCTTCATCAATTCTGTTTCAGTAAAAAAAGCCCTCACGTTAGAAGGCTTTTTGAAAATGTAAATTTCTTACGTTCGCAAACAGTAAAATCATTGTGAAATGATGAAAAGGTAATTCAGTAGTCAAATGTACTATGAGATTAGATAAAGATCAGGTTTCTGCATATTCTTCCAGTAAATAGATTCCAGTAACTAACCAACCGCTTAAACCTATTAAGATACCCAGCCAGTATCTTTTTCTGAATTTGATTATACTGATATTTCTTCCATATTTTTTCATTTTAGACTAAAAGTTGCATTTTTCAAAAGGCTCGCTTTAATGAAAATTTAATGGTAAAGTGAAAACAAAACAGCTTCCTTTGTCCAATCCTCTCTTAACTTGTATGCGGCCCCTGTGGGCCTCTATAATTGCTTTTGCGATGCTCAGGCCAAGTCCGGTGCCTTCTTTGCTTCTTGATGTATCTGCCCTATAAAACCGGTCAAAGATTTTATCCGAATCTCCTTTCCTGATTCCTTCCCCCGTATCTTGTATAGCCACTTCCGCGCTATCTGTATTTTTTGCAGCAGTAATTTCCACAGTACCGCCTGCTTTATTATATTTTATTCCATTCTCAATGATATTGAGGAAGACCTCTGTCAGCATATCACGGTCACCTGATATATGAATATCCTCCGGAATTTTATTTACAATTTTGATTTCTCTTTCTTTGGCCAGGAATTCCGTAAACTTCAGTGCGTTATCAATGCACTCATATAAAGAGACACTGGTGAAATCAGCAGTTGAAAGGAGCCCTGAATCAAGCCGGGTTAATGAAAGCATGTCTCCTTTAGCGCCTGTTCATATTTTTTGTCCATGCCATCCCCCTGTATGAGAACATCACATTGAGCATTAATGACAGACAAAGGTGTTTTCAGTTCGTGGGAAGCATCTGCAACAAGTTTTTTTTCAGTTTCAAAGGCTCCTTCAAGCCTGTCCAGCATGGCGTTAAAAGAATTCGCAATATTTTTCACTTCAGACACCTGTAATTCAGGAGAAATCCTTTCATTCATCGTTTTATGAGTTATTTTTTCAATTGTTGAAGAAAACCGCTCCAGGGGCTTCATGGACTCCCTTGATATCCACAACCCTATAAGGGAAAGGAGAACGATCGTTGAGGGAATGGCGATCAATAAGACATGTTTAAATGTACTGATTAATGCCATGCTTTCTTCAAGACTTTGTGCGGCGTATGCTGTAGCAGGCTGGGCAAAAATGACAAAATCATGACGAATAGCCATGATGGGCTCATTGGCAGGACCTGTAGACAAGTATACTTTCTCATTAAGCTGATCATTCGTAGAGTACAACTTGCCGAACTCAAGATTAAAGTTTTCATCCACCAGCGATGGAGATGCAGCAAAGACTTCATTTTCCAAAAGTACCTTATAGTAATGCCCTGATCGGGGAACGGAATATTCACCTGACACAATTTCAGCCAGTTCCAGTTCAATGGCACCATGTTCCTCATGGAGGAGCCCTTTCCTCTACTGAGTGAAATATTGCTTTCTTTATTTCAAAATGCAGAATATATCCGAGAATGATCAATAAAGATAACGATACGAGCAGGCTCCAGAAAAAAAGTCTGCCCTTTAATGAATGAATGCCTGAATTCATTGCTCCTCTTTCATAATATAGCCCTCACCCCGAACAGTATGAATAAGTTTTTTTCTAAAGCCTTTATCTATCTTCTTCCTCAGATAATTTATGTATACATCTATGATATTGCTGTCAAGGTCGAAATCAATATCGTAGATGTGTTCGGCAAGGCTGGAGCGGCTGATAACCCTGCCCCTGTTTAGCGCAAGATGAAGAAGAATATTGTATTCTTTTGATGAAAGCTTTATTTCATTATTATTTCTCTTCACTGATATTGAATTCATGTCAATAATTAAATTATCTATTGAAAGAACGGATGAGGATTCCCCCCTGTTCCTTCTTATAATTGCTTTCAGTCTAGAGATGAGTTCCGGGAATTCAAAAGGTTTCACCAGGTAGTCGTCTGCCCCGGTGTCCAGCCCCTTAACCTTGTCAGCCATTGTCCCTCTTGCAGTAAGCATAAGGACCGGTACCGTGACTTTATTTACTCTTAGTTTCTCCAGAAGGGTGAGCCCATCCATGACGGGGAGCATAATATCCAGGATTAATGCATCATAAGAATAGTTTTCTGCCATAAATAAGCCTTCTTCACCATCAAAACAGAGGTCAACGGTAAAGGACTGATGTTCAAGTCCCTCTTTTATGATTTCTGCCAAAGTTTTTTCATCTTCTATAACAAGTATCTTCACTACAGATCCTTTCAATACCTGCATGTATGGTTGCCGATTTCAATCGAAACAGTTTAAAAAAACATGTGCTCCGAATCAGTCGTCTTTATCGCTGTCGTCTTCATCACTGTCATAATCATTATATCCTGATTGCTGATATCCTTTCTGGCTAGTGTAATTTTCCCTCTCAAAGCCGTTCCATAAACGGTTCTGATAGCTCCCTGACCTGAATATACGCTTGGCTTCATCTTCATCAGCGCTTGGATGACAGGCTGAGCAATCCTGATAATTCCGGATACCTTCTTCCCGATGTTCTTCCTCTATATTGCCAGGTGAATGCTCATGGCAGCGATAGCAGGTGTATTCTCTATAATTATTATTTTGATGGCAGGCTGCGCAGTCAGGTCCGTGATGCTTATCAAAGCGGAAGTACTTTGCATGATCGAGGGTTGCCGGACGCCAGCGGTCCGTCGTATGACATTGGTTGCAGTTCTGATTGCCGGTCTGATGCATATTGTCAAATGGACTTCTATGACAGGATATGCATTTATTAATGCTTCGGCTGTTCAGCGGACCGTGAGCGGGTTTTCTCTGCTCCTTTGATTGGAAAAATCCTCTCCCAGTCGCACTGTTTATCGAAGCATGCTGATCTCGGATTAATTTCAACATGCCTTTGGCTTCCCCAATGTTTCCGTTTTTATGGCACAAGATACAGTTTTGATAACTATTGATTCCCGATTTTTCATGTTCCTGCTCAACCTTTGCCTGCTGATGATTGTGGCATCCGTAGCAGGTGTATTCCTTATAATTATTGTTCTGATGACATGATGTGCAGTCAGCTAAGTGGTCTTTGTCAAAACTGAAGTATTTCGCGTGATCGAGGTTTGCCGGACGCCAGCGGTCCGGAGTATGACATTGGCTGCATTCCTGACTGTTCTTTACATGCAGATTATCAGCCGGCCCTTTATGGCATACCGTGCACTGTTTCATATTTACCCCCTGAAGCAGGTCATGAGAAAGCTGACGATCTGCCTTGCCAATATTCCTTCCTTTATGGTCCGCGTGACAGGACAGGCATGAGTTCTTTGATACCTGTTGATGAAAGGCAGCCTTGCCCTGTCCGGTTTTTTTCTTAATCTTTGCACCGGCTGTCGTTACAATGCCGATCTCCGCAGGTTTGTGGCAGAATACACATTTTTCTACGGGAGTCCCGAAAAACATGGAATGACATTGCATACAGTTTTTTTCCAGATTCTTATGCCCTTCGGAAAGGTCCCCGGGACTGACCATCTGTTTCGGAAACACGTAGATCAGCAGGACGGCAAGAATAAATATTATTGTTATGGTCGTTGTTTTTATCATCAGTTCCATCTCCAGAATAAAAGTATTGTAATAATATGCAATGCGGCAGAAATGCAAAATATTATTGTGATAGGTTTATGTACGGATCTCCATTTCTTCATGGCCTTTACAGTTAATGAATCCCAGAACAATTTCTTTTCAATGTCCTCATCCGATAATCCATCCCCGGCAAACCTGTCTTTCTTTGCGCTTAAGGTGTTCATTGATTTTATCAGCACATATTTTCCAACTAGCCCGCTGCTCACAGCTACAAGCATTGCTGCAGCAGCGAGCCAGGCCAGAATAGCATTGACGTGAATGCCCCCATGGACGAGGACCATCAGTGACCCGGTCCAGGCAAGGTATTCATGCATCCTCAGAAAGGTCTTCGGCTTTCCGAATGTAATGATCTTTTTTTTCCTGAGTGAGTATGCGAATGAAAGAATAATCAGAAGCGTCCCGAAAATTCCCAGATACCGCTCAATCCATATTGCCTGCGCAGAATGGAGGAGATAATCTATTGTCAGCGTAAGTGCTATCAGCCACACAAACCAGAGGACAAAGGGCCTGATATCATTTCGGAATACCGAATGATTTATGTGCTGCCCACTGCTTTTAGCCATTGTATTTAATGAATTATCTAGCAAATACATCTTGCCTGCACCTCATTTCTTCCCTTTTATTTCGATTTCGTAAGCTGTGATAGTGTCCCCGGTCCGGACCCCTTTTACTTTTGTATAGGCCCCGACAGCCGACCTCCCGGCTGTTTCATCTATGAGAGTTTTACTGGTCACCTCGACTTTTCTGCCGTCAATGATCCACAGTCCTTCGTATCCGGCTTCCGGTATGCTTTCTATTGTCCCGGCGAACCTGCTATTAAATACTTTCTCACGATGAGGAGAATAGTCGCTGGATTTGATCTTATCCGTCTTTTTCCCCGATGGAACATACTCACGATATCTGCGCTTACCCTTTACCTCGATCTCATAGGCAGTAAATGTCTTCCCTGAATAGCCACCTTCTACTTCAACATATGACCCTGCGGCAGCTTTCCCGTATTCCTCTTCTATCTTTGTTGAGTTTGTTACGAGAACGTCCCTTCCGTTTATAACCCAGATTCCTTTCCAGCCGATTTCTGGTATCCGTTCAACTGTGCCGTAGAACTTCCCGGGATAATTGTCCTGGTGCCCTGATCCTTCGTATTCATGCCTTTCCCCATATTCTTTTTCGCTTGCATGTGACAAAGCGGAAAAACCCAGGACAAACATAAGTATTGTTATCGTTGATATTATTTGTTTCATTGTTTCCTCCTCGTTTGATGAGTCCTTTAATTTTAATGAGTCCAGGCTGATTCCTTGACCTCATCTTAACAGAGAAAAATTAAAGCTAGATTAAAGAAAGAGCAGAAACTTCAGTGTTATTGCGAACCATTGAAAATCCTCCTACTGAGAAAAATAGATGAGTACCCTTTTTAATCAAAAAATCTCATATAGTTATTCAAACTCAATAGTTCTTCAGGACTTACAGAGACCGTTTCTGCTCCATAAAAAAGTCCTCATATTAGAGGGTTTTTTGAGTCGGTTTGATACAGCTGATATAGTTAATGAAAATCTTCAAGAACAGGATATGCTTCTCTCTCCTTGTACGTGGACAATGTACGTGAAATAGGTACAATTCATGCGTTTCTATCCACTGAGTACAATTAATACAATTATAATAATGTGAATTTAAGCCAAGTTATTGAAAGTTGGAAGAAGGCGAATTGTCTACGGATCAGGAGGTTGGGGGTTCGACTCCTCCGGGCGCGCCATATTTTTCAATAGGTTACTGCTTTTTTGTTTTTTTCATCTTCGTTAACTATTCAATTTATCAGTATTTTCAATAATCGTCAAGATACTTAAATTCTGATGTCTTAAATTCTGAATTCAGTCAGGATGTCAGTCTGTAGGTTGGTGATTCTCTTTAAGCTGATATTGTGCTGCTTTATGTGCTTATCCTCGTAAGCATCAGATTTTTCACAATAAGTATGCATATGATTGTATGTTATTTTATTACCAGACGGTTTTAATGGAAGACAGCTTTTGAAGGGTTTGATCTTTTGTTATTACAGGGAGGTTGAGATACTTTGCTGTTGAGGCAATTATTTTATCGTGAAGTTCAGGGATGTCTTTCGTGTTGATCATCTTCTGAAGAACGGGGTAATCGAGAGATATGATAACAAAATTCTCGCTGTCATGTAACTTACTGAATAATCGCTTGAAGTCAAAGGAAACACGCTTCTTGTCAAAGATGCTTAATGCTTCTGCAATGACAATTGAGGGGATGAATATGACATTTTCGCCTTCTTCGCATTTCTCAAAAATCTCTGAAGCCTTTAGGCCAATTTTCGGGCTGTCTATGAACCACCAGATGAGGGCGTGGGTGTCTGTTACGAAGTTCATTGGAGAGTCAAATTCCAATTTTGCCGTAAAGAGACTTTTTAGCAGAAGTTATATCTTTATCAGAAATATTCGAGCCTTTAAGGATTCCTTTGAGCTTTACTATTTTCTTTCCAGAGGAGGTAAGTTTGTTGAGCACAGAGAGTTTTAATTTCATGACCTCTTTTTCTATGGTCTCTATTTTATTGAGTATGTCGGCGTTACTTTTTAGTGCTGCATTTTTCATGAATAATAACTCCTTGTCTCCTGTTTTATGTTAATGGAGTTGATAATTAAACTTTACCATAAGGATATTTATGTAGTCAAAAGGAGGTTGGGGGTTCGGCTCCTCCTGAGCGCGCCATATTTTCACATTAGGTTTTAACATTACCGCCTCTGTCACTCACATGATCCAATATATATAAGACCAGTCTTCATTGAAATGATCAATAAAGCAAAAAAGAGAAAGCTTGATATTCTTATTGTCTGAAAAATGGACCGACTGGACCGACCTTCTAAAGTCTTGAGCAATACCTTTGATGAACTATGTGATTTATGAAAATATTGGTGTAGTATTATTATAAGAAATGAATTATAACACGATAAAAAGGAGTCAAGGAAAATGAGCAGATTATTTGAGCCTTTTTCAAAGGGGACCCTCACCACGAAAAACAGAATAGCTCTGGCGCCAATGACGAGGGGGCGTGCCGGCAGGGATCGCGTACCGAATGAGTTGATGGCGGAGTATTACTTTCAGAGATCGAACGCAGGGCTTCTGATTACCGAGGCAACGGTTATTTCAAAGCAGGGCATTGGCTGGATAGATTCTCCCGGAATCTTCAGCGATGAGATGGTCGAGGGGTGGAGGACAGTTACGAAAAAAGTTAAACCAACTGACACTCCTTTTTTCCTTCAGCTCTGGCATTGCGGGAGGGCTTCTCACAGTGATTTTCACAATGGCGAACTTCCAGTCTCTGCCTCAGCAGTTAAGCTTAACGGCGATCCTCTACACACGCCTCTCGGCAAGAAGCCCTATGAAACACCGCGGGCACTATCAGTGGATGAAATCAAGGCAACGGTGGGTGATTACCGCAGGGCAGCAGAGAATGCCAGGGCAGCCGGATTCTCCGGGGTGGAAGTACATGGTGCCAACGGGTATTTGATTAATCAGTTCCTTGACTCGAAAACAAACCTGCGCACTGATCGCTACGGGGGAAGCATTGAAAACAGGTTTCGCTTTTTTAAAGAGGTCGTAGAGGCTGTGCTGGAGATTTGGCCCCCGGAGCAGGTCGGCGCCCGTATTTCACCAAACGGAGTGTTTAATGATATGGGCAGTAAAGATTTCAGGGAAACCTTTCTCTACACAGTGGAAGAATTAAACAGATTAAAACTGGGATATCTGCACATTATGGATGGGCTGGCTTTTGGCTTTCACGAGAAAGGCGAACCCATGACCTTAGCGGAATTCAGGCCGATTTATAACGGAACAATTATCGGGAACTGCGGTTACACCAAAGAAGCAGCAGAGGAGCGGATCACAGAAGGCAACGCTGATTTGATAGCTTTTGGCCGTCCCTTTATAACGAACCCTGATCTGTCTGAACGATTCAGGAATAACTGGCCATTAAATCCGGCTGAAGACATGTCTCTCTGGTATAGCCCGGGCCCTGAAGGCTATACAGATTATGAGCCATATTCAAATCGACGTTAAACTTTGATACGAGAAATGAGGGAGAATATCTATGAGTTTACAGGACAAACTGGATAAGGTGAAAAAAGAATTTGAATCAGGCGCACCACCTGAAGCGCTAGCAATAATGCATCGCGCAACAGAGGATTTGCGGAATTCAGGGATTATGGAACGTGTCCTGAAAGTGGGAGGACAGGCCCCCGAATTTATGCTGCCCGATGCTCAGGGGCAGATGGTCAGTTCAGCAGAGTTATTGAGTAAAGGGCCTCTGGTCGTCAGTTTTTACCGGGGAGTATGGTGACCTTATTGTAATCTGGAGCTGGAAGCTCTGCAGGAAGTCATTTTCGATATAGAAGCCCTCGGTGCTTCAATCGTAGTAATTTCACCGCAGCTGGAGAAATTCTCAAAGCAGGGTGCAAAGAAACATAGTCTCACATTCAGTGTGCTCTGTGATAAGGGAAACGGGGTTGCCTCGCAGTTTGGCCTTGTGTTCAGGTTGCCGGATGATTTGCGTGGTCTGTATAGTAGTTTCGGCATAGACCTTGAACGATTCAACGGCGATGATTCATGGGCATTGCCCATGCCGGGCCGGTTTATTCTTAATCAAAAGGGCGTAGTCCTCAGCGCAGATGTTAACCCTGACTATACAATAAGACCGGAACCGGGGGATATCGTTGAAATATTAAAGGCCCGCTGATCATAACCAGGAGAGCTCTTCATTATTGAGAAAGAGAGTACAAGACATTACTTTCATATCTCCCCGGATGCAGTAACATACCACTATGGTAAACAAGAAAAACGAGAATGGCAGCAGAAGAGTGGTGGGAACGTATACCGGGGCCGCGATAGTTATTTCTGGGATGATCGGGACCGGCATCTTTACCACAACCGGCCTCATGGTGGAGATGGGTGCACTGGGCGGCGACATTCTTCTGGCCTGGCTTATTGGTGGTTTGGTTGCATTGTGCGGTGCTCTCAGTTACGGTGAGCTGGGGGCAAACATGCCAGAATCTGGCGGAGAATACTACTATATTAGCCGTGTGCTCCATCCTTCGCTCGGTTTTCTTTCCGGCTGGGTCTCTTTAATCGTTGGTTTCTCCGCACCGATCGCAGCGGCTGCAATGGCCATGCATTTTTATCTGGGACAGATCTATCCGGATTGGCCGGTGCGTATCATGGCAGTTGTGACCATTTCCCTTCTTTCAGTTCTCCATGCCTATGATTTGCGCCTTGGTATTCGTGTGCAGGCAGCCCTCGTGATTTTGAAAATTCTGCTTATCATCACATTTATCGGGGCGGTCCTGTTTTCTCCTCATTCAGCTGACAGTACATCGTTGACGCAGGTATCCCCGGAATTCTGGTCTACATCATCTTTTGCCGTTATCCTAATATTCGTTGCGTTTGCATACAGCGGCTGGAATGCAGCATCATACATCGGCGCTGAGATCAAAAATCCTGAAATCCACCTGCCAAGAGCCCTGATAGCCGGGACAGTTCTCGTAACAGTACTGTATATACTTGTTAACTACGCCTACCTGCGTGCGGTCCCCCTTGCACAGTTGAAAGGAGTTGAGAGCGTTGCAAGTACAGTTGGTGTTGTGCTGTGGGGAACCGCGGGGGCACAGTTTGTATCTGCCCTTATCGCACTTGGCCTGATTTCTACTATAAGCTCCATGATAATTGTTGGACCACGAGTATACGAGGCGATGGCGAAAGACAGTCTTTTCCCCGGGACAATGGCGCGATTAAACAGCCACGGAGTACCTTCATGGGCAGTGTTTTTTCAGGCACTCATTGCGAGTAGTATTGCTTTGACAGCATCTTTCGGACCATTGCTGATTTACATAGGGTTTACCCTGAACATATTTGCAGCCCTTGCCGTGTTCTCTCTTTTTAGATTGAGAATGCAAAACCGGGCAAAGGTCCGGGTATGTCGCGGATATCCGGTGACCCCCGTTGTCTTTCTTATATTTACTATCTGGATGACTGTCTGGAGCATACAGTCACAGCCCCTTTCCGCGCTGGCAGGAATGGCCACTCTCGGAGCAGGGTATCTGTTTTATATTCTGCGCAGAAAGGGAATCTGACAGAGCTGTTTTATAATTTGCTGCATATGAAAAGGAAATAATCAAACTCACTGTTTTGCCTTTGTGATAAAATGTATCTATGAATATTGCAGAAACAACGAAAAGACTCATTGTTTTTTTCAGACGAGACCTATGGGAAATCGACCTTGGCGGCCTGAATAAATACAAATCATTTGTCATAAAAACTCTCAGACTCCTTAATGTAGCTATCCGCGAATTTACGGAAGGGCAGCTTACACTCAGGGCAATGAGTCTTGTATATACCACCCTTCTCTCCATTGTTCCTGTAATCGCGATCAGTTTTTCCGTACTCAAGGCATTTGGAGTGCACAATGAAGTGGCGGCTCCTGTTCTCCTGAGGTTTCTCGAACCGCTGGGTGATAAAGGAGAAGAGATCACCTGGCAGATTATCGGTTTTGTTGAAAACATGAAGGTCGGGGTCCTCGGTTCTCTGGGCCTCGGACTTCTCATCTATACTGTCGTGTCGGTTATCCAGAAAATTGAAAGTTCTTTTAATTTCATCTGGAGGATAAAAAAACCGAGAAGCATGGCGCGGAGATTCAGTGATTATATCAGTTTAATCATCATAGGGCCGATTCTCATGTTTACGTCCATTGGCCTTACCGCCTCATTTATGAGTAACACGATTGTACAGAAGATCGTATCCATTGAACCCTTTGGCACGGTCTTTTACTCGCTCGCGGAGAAGACGCCGTACTTTCTTGTCTGCGCGGCCTTTATTTTTCTTTATATGTTTGTTCCCAATACAAAGGTCAAATTTGTTTCAGCCCTTGTCGGAGGCGTTCTGGCGGGAATTCTCTGGGAAACGGCTGGATGGGCATTTGCTTCCTTTGTGGTTTCATCTACCAAGTATGCTGCAATATATTCGGGTTTTGCCATACTCCTGATGTTTATGATATGGCTTTATGTGAGCTGGCTGATACTGCTTGTCGGGGCTCAGATCTCTTTTTATCACCAGTACCCCTACTTTCTCACCACAAAAAATGACGTGCTCCATATCAGCCACAGGCTGCGAGAAAAACTCACATTCCTCATCATGTACAATATCGGCTACAATTATTGTCACAGTAAAAAGCCCTGGACTCTTGACGCTCTCGTTGAACACCTTAAACTGCCGGTAGATGCAGTGGATGAAATGCTTACTATTCTCGAGAAAAACTCGATCCTCATTGAAACAGGTGACGAACCCCCGGCCTATTTACCCTCTCGGGACCTCGAAACCATTACCCTCAGAGAACTTCTCAATGCTGCCAGAATGACTGATGAAAAAACCCTTGCAATCGAACACCACATCTCTACGGAACCTGAAGTTGAGCAAGTTCTGGACTCGGTATATGGCGCGGTTAATGACGCCCTGGGAGACAGGACATTAAAAGAGATGGTGCACTCTGCTGACTAGTGCCTTGCACGCAATGTATGCTATTTTGCCTCTTCCGAAGATCCAGATTTCTTTGCCGGATTAAAGTCAGCATGTTTAAAAGCAGCGCTCATGAACGGTAACTGCGACTACTACATACGGGCTGATTCGATATTCACTGAGACGGGCTTTCTGAGCAGCAGGGTGCTTCATCTGAGTGATGGAATAATCAGGGGATTTTACGATGAACTTCCCCCTCACAGGGAAAAGAATGTCCTGGACTATAGCGGATATAGACTTACGTCGCTCCTGTGTGACTATCACCTCCATTTCAGAGGAAGTACCCCGGAAGATTTTCAGAAAAGTGCGGATACCCTCATTTCAGCCGGCATTAACAGCGTGATTGAAGGAGGTGATGAGAATAAATCAGGCCTCAGGGCGAGATCTGTTGTGAGAGACCAGCTCAGAATTCAGGCAGCAGGCCTTGCCATTTATAAAAAAGGCACATATGGCAGGCTTATCGGCAGGGGAGTCAGTGATGTGAGGGAAGCACGGGAACTGATCAAAGTGCTTAAGAGTGATGGTGTTGACTATATCAAGGTCATTCATTCCGGTATTTTTGACCCTGACAAAGGAATCATAACGCCCGGCGGATTTGAAAGAGGGGAATTGAGGGAGATCGTCCATATCGCATCGGAAGCAGGCCTTCATACCGCATGTCATGCCAATGGGCAGCAGCAGGTAAGGGAGGCAGTTGATGCCGGAGCAAAGTGGATAATTCACGGACTTGAAACATCAAAGGATACCCTTGCGATTATGGCTGACAAAGGTATTTCCTTTGTCCCGACAATAAACGCCTTTGCATGCCTTGAGTCAAGAGCAACAGATGATACATCAAAAGAGAATGTTCAGAGGGTTGTGCATAATCACATGGAGACAGTATGGAATGCATATGACAGCGGAGTCAGTCTGCTTCCCGGCAGCGATGCGGGGCCATCATTCATTCCCTATGGAAGCTCTTATTATGATGAGCTGGTATCACTGTCGAAGGCCGGTCTTCCCGTTGAATACATTATCGCTTCAGCAGCAACCCCTCTTCGGAAGGGGCAGAGGCCAGACTTTATTCTGCTAAAAGGGCTTGAGGTTCAGGCGGTATTTCTTGACGGGAAATGCAGGGGCGGGCAGGGCAGCGGGCTTTAGGTGTATCATATAAAGATGAGCTTTAAACTAGACCTTCATGTGCATACCAGGTTCAGCGGTGATAATGAATCCGATCCGGAGGAAACTGTTCTCTGTGCCCTCAAGGCGGGCATTTCCGGTCTCGCTTTTACAGAGCATTACTCATACGAGGCATCAGAGCATGCAGAAAAACTCAAAGAAAAATATAGAGACAGGATACTAATACTCCGGGGCGTTGAATTTTCCTCAGCAGACGGGCATTGCCTCATCTTCGGAGCAGATACAGATAAGCTGCCTATTAAAAATGAACCGATTGAAACTGTTGTGCGTATAGCAGTTGAAAACGGAGGGGTTGTTATTCCTACCCATCCCTATCGAGGCAGCAACAGCATTGGCGAGAAAATTGACAGGGTAAAGGGGTTCATTGCGGTGGAAGGTCATAATGGATACTCCCTGTACGGCCAGAATGTCAAGGCTGTGGAAAAGGCCCTGGAATTAAAGCTTCCCTACACAGGCGGTTCAGACGCGCATGAG
Source organism: Thermodesulfovibrionia bacterium (assembly GCA_947259645.1). Taxonomy (GTDB): domain Bacteria; phylum Nitrospirota; class Thermodesulfovibrionia; order UBA6902; family UBA6902; genus Glo-13. The sequence continues at coordinate 32,046 of CAMYND010000034.1, forward strand.
GCGCGGCAGGTCGGTGCCTGCTTTACCGAGTTCAGAGATGAAGTAACTGATGACAATTTTCTTGACCTCCTGAAGCTGGGCCGGTACCGGGGCGTTGACACCAGAAAAATAAGCAAGCTATGGGCGCCGCAATAGATTAATGACAAAAGTCAAAATTAAAATAGCAAATAAAGTCCCAATGAAATAAGGTCAAAACATACTGCAGATAAGTAAATCCGAAGGCGTATCTCTCAGCATGATACGCATAGTGCATAATGCTGATATTGCACTGTTTTTGATATTTGGATTTTGGCATTGATTTGGCATTTGGGCCTTGTCATTTTGCATTGACTGCATTTGCATTCGCTGAAGATATTCATTAAACTATTTTTTAATTATGAAAAAAGCACTGGTAACTTTTGTAAAGGCTCCTGTGCCCGGAACAGTAAAGACGAGACTTCAGGCTGACCTTCCTCAGGACGATGTTGTTGAAATTTATAAATCCTTTGTGCGCGTTGTTACCTCTTCCTATTCGCGCATGAGGGGAATTGAGAGGTTCCTTGCCTGCGCGCCTTCAATAAACGACCCTTTCCTGATAGAAGTCGCTGAAAAAAGCAGCATGAAGACCTTTAACCAACGTGGTGCTGACCTTGGTCAAAAACTGAATAATGCCTTTAAGGACCTGTTCAAGAAAGGCTATTCAGAGGTCGTCATTATAGGAAGTGACAGCCCGACAATCCCCAATGACTATATAAAGAAAGCATTCCGTCAGCTGGAAAAGAGTGACATTGTCCTTGGTCCGTGCTGTGATGGCGGGCTGTATTTAGTGGGTGCCAGCGGAAAGTTTTCAGCAGCTATCTTCCAAAAGATTCCCTGGGACACCTCTGATGTGCTGAACCTCACCATGGTCAATCTCTTCCGGCTGAAAAAGAACTTTTTTCTGCTTCCGTTCTGGTATGACGTTGACAATATATCGGACCTGCGCTTTCTAAAACTTCACCTGAAGTATCTCAAAAAAGAACTCCCAAAGTAACATCTCTGCGATCGTTTCACCTGCCCTCAGCGGAACTCCGGTTTCATTACCCAATAAATTCTGCGGGACCGCCTGATATATGGTATAATTGAGGTAATCTAAGGACCTGTTATTAAGCGGCTTGACAAGAGCCATATCAATTGATATAATATGAAGTAATTAATTTAGCTTAGGTGAGAAAGGGATGCATCATGTCGCCAAAAACACAAGATTTTTATGAGATTCTCGGCGTTAAAAAAGACGCTTCTGATAGTGAATTAAAGAAAGTTTACAGAAAGCTTGCCCGGAAATATCATCCTGACCTGAATCCCGGGGACAATACAGCTGAGAAAAAATTCAAGGAAATCAATGAAGCCTATGAAGTCCTGAGCAATTCAAAAAAACGGGCTGAATATGACCAGTTCGGCAATGCTGATATTGGCGGAGCCCAGGGGTTCGAAGGATTCGGGAACCAGGATTTCAGCGGCTCAGCAGATATGTTTTCAGACCTCTTCAGCAGTTTCAGGCATGAAGAGGAGCAGGCAAGAGGATCTGACCTTTCAACGCATCTTGAAATATCCCTGGAAGAGGCGCACAAGGGTGTAACAAAACCGATAACACTGACGAGAGAGGTCCCCTGTCGTACCTGCTCAGGGTCAGGGGCTGAAGCTTCCCAGCCATGCGCGAGCTGTAAGGGGGCAGGTTCAGTTAAGCAGAGCAGAGGAATATTCCGGTTGAGTCAGCCCTGTCCCGCATGCAGGGGAAGGGGGCGGGTCATAACGCGGAGATGCAAGGCATGCAAGGGCAATGGCAGTACTGTTGCAACAGAGACGATAAAGGTGAAAATCCCGCCCGGGGCGGATACTGGCAGCAGGGTCAAGCTGAAGGGAATGGGAGGAGCCGGGCCAACAGGTCATCAGGCGGGAGACCTGTACATAAAGTTAACGGTGAGACGGCATCCCATGTTCAAGAGGGACGGCAATCATATCTACGTGGAAGTGCCGGTCACTGTTGTGGAAGCGATTCAGGGCGGGAAAATCAAAGTGCCGACCCTTGACGGCTCTGTAACCATGACCCTTCCACCCGGTACTGACAGCGGGAAAAAATTCAGGCTGAAGGGAAAGGGCATACCCAATAAAAAAACCGGGATCACGGGCGATGAATTTGCCGTGATTAAAATTGTCGTGCCCAAGAATGTAACCGGTAAAGCCAGGGACGCTCTTCAGGAGCTGGAAAAGGCATATGAATCATGAGACAGCATGCATGGCAGCTTTTATGCCTGTGGTATGAGAGGTAATCATGGACGATAGAAACCGCCCACTATTCATGATCGGCGTAGTGTGCGAGATGTTCAGCGTTCATCCCCAGACGCTGCGTCTCTATGAAAGAGAGGGGCTTATTCATCCGCAGAGAGTGGGAGGAGCACGGTTGTACTCCCAGGCTGACCTTGAAAAGATCAGGGTAATTGTCAACCTGACCAAGGAGCTTGGCGTGAACCGGGCCGGAGTAGATATCATTCTCAGGATGAGGCGACGCTTTGAAGCGCTGCAGAACGAAGTGGAAGAAATGATGGGATATCTCGAATCAGATATCAGAAAGGCATTCAGACAACGAATAGAAGAAGCCTTTAAAGATGATGAAGAATGAGTGTGTTCAGGCTGTCCGCGAATTGTTCGTTACCGTTGATCCTTTGCGGTCGGCAACAAAATGAACAACAGTGTTGGAGGGAGTTATGAGAACAGATAAATTTACAGTAAAAAGCCAGGAGGCGATTCAGAAGGCCCAGGACCTGGCTCAACAGAACGGGAACCAGCAGGTTGATGTCGCACACCTGCTGCAAGTCCTGATGGAAGAAGGGACCGCCCTTGAGATTATTCAGGCGCTGAACATTGATGTCGCAACCCTGAATAAGGAAATAGAAGCTGAGATCGCAAAAATACCTAAAGTCCTGGGACCCTCACCGGTCGGCCAGCTCTACGTTACCCAGGAATTGAAAAATGTATTTGATGCTGCCTTTAAAGAAGCAGAGTACCTGAAAGACGAGTTCGTAAGTGTGGAGCACCTGCTTCTGGGAATCATTAAAACAAAAAACGGGCCGGAAGCAGTTCTCCGAAAACTCGGTGTGACAAAGGACAAGGCCCTTGCGGCAATGCGCCAGATACGGGGTTCCCAGCGGGTCACTGACCCTGAGCCGGAAGATAAATACCAGGCGTTAAAAAAATATTCCAAGGACCTGACAGAACTCTCCAGAAGAGGAAAGCTTGATCCTGTTATCGGTCGGGATGATGAGATACGAAGAGTCATTCAGGTGCTGTCAAGAAGAACAAAAAACAACCCCGTTGTTATCGGTGAGCCTGGTGTTGGAAAGACCGCAATCGCAGAGGGGCTGGCGCAGCGTATCACTTCAGGAGACGTACCCCAGAGTCTCAAGGACAAACGGGTGGTTTCACTTGATATGGGATCTCTTGTTGCCGGCGCAAAATACAGAGGTGAGTTCGAAGACAGGCTGAAAGCGGTCCTCAAGGAAATAGAAGAGGCCCAGGGCACTGTCATCCTCTTTATTGACGAACTGCATACCGTAGTCGGGGCCGGCGCAGCTGAAGGCGCAATAGACGCATCCAACATGCTTAAGCCCGCGCTGGCGAGGGGGGATCTCAGGTGTGTTGGCGCGACAACACTGAATGAGTACCGCAAGTACATTGAAAAGGACCCTGCCCTTGAACGGCGGTTCCAGCCTGTTTTTGTAAAGGAGCCGACAGTAGAGGATACGATATCCATACTTCGGGGACTGAAGGAGCGGTATGAAGTCCACCATGGTGTGACCATAACAGATTCAGCCCTCGTTGCCGCGGCAGTCCTGAGCAACAGATATATCTCTGACCGATTTCTGCCGGACAAGGCCATTGACCTTGTGGATGAGTCAGCGGCGCGGCTCAAAATGGAAATCGAAAGTATGCCCACAGAGCTTGATGAACTGGAGAGGAAACTGAGACAGTATGAGATCGAACAGCAGGCGGTTATGAAAGAGAAGGACGAAGCCTCGAAAGACCGGCTTGAGCGTATCAAGAAAGAGATCGCGCAACTCAGTAAAAAAAGAGATGCTCTCAAGGCTCAGTGGATTGCTGAAAAAGAGGTTATCGAGAAAGTCAGCTCCATCAAGGAGGAACTGGAGCATACAAAAGTTGAAGCTGAAAAGGCAGAGAGAGAAGGAGACCTCAACCGGGCGGCTGAATTGAAATACGGCAGGCTCACAGAACTTCATAAACAGCTTGAAGAGGAAAATGCCAATGTTGCGGCCCAGACGGATTCGGGGAGAATGCTTAAGGAAGAAGTTGACGAGGAGGATGTGGCGCAGATTGTTTCCCGGTGGACAGGGATCCCGGTCAGTAAAATGATGGAAGGGGATGTTCAGAAACTCCTGAAGATGGAAGAGAGACTCAGGATGCGGGTTGTTGGTCAGGAGGAAGCCATAACAGCGGTGTCCAATGCTGTCAGACGCGCGAGGGCCGGAATACAGGATCCGGACAGACCGATCGGTTCCTTTATCTTTCTTGGACCAACCGGTGTTGGGAAGACAGAGCTTGCACGTGCCCTGGCTGAATTTCTCTTTGACGAAGAGGAAGCCATGATCAGGATTGATATGTCAGAGTACCAGGAGCGGCATACGGTATCGCGCCTTCTTGGTGCACCCCCGGGCTATGTCGGGTATGATGAGGGCGGACAGTTGACTGAAGCGATCAGGCGGAAACCCTATGCGGTCATACTTTTTGATGAAGTGGAAAAGGCCCATCCCGAAGTATTCAACACCCTGCTGCAGCTTCTTGACGACGGCCGGCTCACTGATGGACAAGGCAGGACCGTTGACTTCAGGAACACAGTTATAATAATGACATCCAATATAGGAAGTCAGCACATCCAGGAAATGATGACCGAGTGGACTGATGAGGAGCAGCTTCAGAAAGGGGTCATGGAAGACCTGAAAAATTTCTTCAAGCCTGAATTCTTAAACAGGGTTGATGAGATTATCATATTTCATGCCCTGACAAAAGAGCTCCTTGTGAAGATCGTTGACATACAGATAAACAGGATGAAACATTATCTGAGAGAAAAGCATATTGAACTGGACCTGACAGAGAGGGCCAAAGCCTACCTCGCGGAAGTCGGGTTTGATACGCTGTATGGTGCACGGCCGCTGAAAAGAGCTATCCAGAAGGAAGTGCTGAACTCTCTTGCCACCGAAATACTTGGAGGCTCGTTTAAGGCGGGAGACTTAATAGAAGTAGACCTGGAAGATGGAAAAATATCTTTTAGACAGAAAAAGATGAACGCAAAAGAGAATGTTTCAACCTAAAAGAAGATATTCCATTGACCCTTCTTCAGCAGGAGCAGCTCCTGACAGCTGCTCCTGTATATGCTACGATTATAGAGCTAAAAAAAGTTGACTTAAAAGTCCTGTAATTTATACAGTTAAAGATCAGAAAGATACAAAGGTAAAGCGTGAATCAATGCTCCGTTAATAAACTGCTGCCTCACCTCCTGTTCTACACGTTTCTTCTCACCGCCGTTCTTTTCTTGCAATCCTGTGAAATGAACAAACCGGTAAAAATCGGTTTTGTTGGAGGACTGACCGGTCGTGTTGCGGACCTTGGCATTGCGGGGCGGGATGGGGTTATTCTGGCTATTGAGGATCTGAACCGAAAAGGTGGAATCAATAGACGTCCTGTCACGCTGCTCATAAGGGACGACATGCAGAACAGTGAGACAGCTCTGCAGGCAGATAAAGAGCTTATCGCAAGTGGTGTGTCAGCGATAATAGGTCATATGACAAGTTCCATGTCAATGGCAGCAGTAAAACTGATGAACGAGAAAAAGGTGCTTATGATCAGCCCGACTACCAGTACGAACGAACTGAGCGGTCTTGATGATTATTTTTTCCGTGTCTATCCTGCGAGTTCCAATGCAGCGCAGCGACTGGCAAGACATGCATTTCAGGATATGGGACTGAACAATATTTCAGTTATCTATGACATCGGCAACAGGGCATATACAGAAAGCAAATATAAACACTTTAAAGAGGCCTTTGAGGCGCACGGTGGAAACATTGTGGTAGGGCTCACCTATACATCAGGGCCGGATCTGAGATTTTATGATCTGGCTAACTACATAACCGCAAAAAAAACAGATGGCCTGCTCATTCTGGCAAATGCCATGGACACGGCGATGATATGTCAGCAATTAATGAAAATCGGGAAGCTCATGTCGGTGGTAACAGGTGAGTGGTCTGTTACTGATGATATATTGAAATTTGGCGGACGGGCTGTTGAGGGTATTCACTTTTTTCATACCTTTGACAGAGAAAACACAACCCCGCGCTTCGTTGAGTTCAGGAAATCATTTAAGCAGAGATTCGGATATGATGCCGGGTTTGCTTCAGCCCATGCCTATGATTCAGCCAACGTGTTATTTGAGGCCCTCAGGGAAAATAGCGACCCTGCTTCCCTGAAAGAGACCATCAGGGATAAAAGTGTTTTTGAGGGACTTCAGGCAGCCCTGAAATTTGATGAGTTTGGGGACATAGAACGGGATCTTTTTTTGATGACAGTCAGGGATGGCCAGTTCAGGATTATAGAATAACTATATGGCAAATACGAGAAACCTGAAAAAAGATATTGTGAGGCGCCTTATCCTCGCCTCATTAATTCCGTTGCTGGCAGTCGGTCTTCTCTCCTATGTTTATCTGAGGCAACAAATTACCGACAGTATCCACACAAAAAATGAACTTCTTGCAAATGCGGTTGCAGGAGAAGTTCGGGCTATTCTCCGTGAACCATTAACAATTTTGCAGGGAGTGACCTCTTTCCTTTCAGACCATAAGCATACCGCAGCTGAAGTAAACAGCTCTCTTGATGGAGCTGTACAGTGGACAGGTTATTTTGAAGCTATCTATCTTCTTCAAAATGATGGCACAGTGACAAATGTTGGCCTTGCCAGGGGCCTGTCGAAAAGGCGGGAGGATTTTCTGGGGATGGATTTATCGAGACAGGACTTTTTCAAGAATGCACGCGTCGCGACGGACCCGGTATGGTCGGATATATTTATTTCTCCTGCTACGGGCCATGTGTCACTAACTATATCCATCGCCTTTGAAAGAAATATTCTTGCGGGAAGTTTCAGTGTTGAGCACCTCCAGAGACTGACAAAGAAGTTTAATGTCGGCAGTGACATAATGATGTCTATCGTTGACAAAAAAGGGGTACTTATTTTTCATACAGACCGAAAACTTGTTGATCAACGGATGAATTTAAGCAATATCGCCCCTCTCAGAATGGGTCAAAAGAGTCACGTCGGCACAGAGGAGTATCTCTTCGGTAACAGTAAATATTTGGGAAGTGTTGCTCAACTGCCTGAAACGGGCTGGCGGGTGCTTGTGTCGCAGAATGTTGAGCACGCGTATTCATCTATAAAGAAAGCGAGAAATATTTTTATTGCAGGATTAATAGGCGGTCTTATTTTGGTCGGCTTTGTGGCTGTTGTTATTGCGGACAAGCTGATAAGGCCCCTTTCCCACCTCAGGGACGGCGCCCGGGCCATTGCAGGGGGAAAGTATGACTTGGTCCTGCCACCGCAGGAACATGGGGAGACGGAAGACCTGGCAGCCAGCTTCAGAAATATGGCATCTGCAATCCAGGACCGCGAGAATATGCTCAACCAGAGAGATGAAGAGATGCGTCTTCTCCTCAGTTCTACAGCCGAAGCGATTTACGGCCTGGACATTGACGGCAATTGCACATTCTGTAACCCGTCATGTTTACGATTGCTCGGATATAAGCTTCAGGAAGATCTGATCGGTAAAAATATGCATAACCTGATTCATCATACAAAGATTGACGGAACTCACTATCCTGTGGAGCAATGCAGTATTTACCGGGGATTTACAGCAGACAGCGGTATTCATGAAACTGAAGTAGTTTTATGGCGTGCTGATGGAACTCATTTTTTTGCTGAGTGCTGGGCATATCCTATGATCAGGGACGGCCTGGTCGTGGGAGCTGTTGTTACCTTTATTGATATTACAGATCGCAGACGGTCTGAGGAAGCATTGAAGAAGAGCGAGGAAAATTACCGTACCCTGGTAGAGTCATTGAAAACCATTCCCTGGCGAATGGATATAGCCACATCAAAATTTACGTACATGGGCCAGCAGGTTGAAGAGGTACTGGGATATCCTCCTGAAACATGGCAGGACTTTAATTCCTGGAAAGAGCGTCTCCATCCTGATGACCGGGAACAGGCGGTTGCATTCTGCCTGGGATCAACAGAGAGGGGTGAAGACCATGACTTTGAGTATCGTATGACTACTGCTGACGGCAGGATTATCTGGATCAGGGATATCGTGTCTGTAATCAAGGACCGGAACAGGCCGAAGGAACTGGCCGGGTTTATGCTTGATATAACAAGGAGAAAAAAGTCCGAAGAGGGACTACGGCTGTCAGAAGAAAAATATTCAAAGGCATTCAGAGCAAGTCCCATGTTCGTCTTAATTAACAGGTTCCGGGACGGTCGCTGTATCGAGGTGAATGACGCGTTCCTGGACGCAAGCGGTTATGAGCGGAAGGAAATAATTGGGCTCAGATCGCTGGACATAAACTTATGGGTAGACCGGGAGCGGCGTAACATGATCATTACCCTTCTGCGGGAACAGGGTTCTGTCCACAATGTGGAAGCTGAATTTCAGACCAAAACCGGAGAAATAATAACGGTTCTGTATTCTGCAGAAATAGTTGAGATTGAAAATGAAGAATGTGTGCTTTCCGTTGTGTTGAATATAACTGAACGGAAAAAACTTGAAAGTCAACTTATTCATTCCCAGAAAATGGAGTCTGTCGGAACCCTTGCGGGAGGAGTGGCCCACGAGTTTAATAATATTATTACAGCCATATTAACCTTTGCCGAGCTTATTAAAAAGAAGTTAACCGGTGAGGATAAGTCCCTGATAGACAAGGTCGATAAGATCATTTATCTGTCTAACAGGGCATCCCAGATTACCCAGGGTCTTCTCGCATTCAGCAGAAAACAGCACATTGAGTTTATACCGGTAAACCTCAACACCATCATAACGAATCTCGAAAAACTTCTGACTAAATTTATTCGTGAAGACATCAACATCAATATTGAGCTATCATCCGCAGAGCTCCGGATAATGGCCGCCCCTGCGCAGATCGAACAGGTCATCATAAATCTTGCAACGAACTCCCGTGATGCCATGCCTCACGGTGGAGTCATGGAGATAAAGACAGATTGTGTGGAAATTGATGATGACTTTATCAAAAATCACGGTGTTGGTCTGACCGGGATGTACGCTCTCCTGCTCATAAAAGACTCGGGAACCGGGATGGACGAGAATACACAGGAAAAGATATTTGAGCCCTTTTTCACAACCAAGGAGGTTGGCAAAGGAACGGGACTCGGGCTTTCCATAATTTACGGGATTGTAAAGGGACACAACGGGTATGTTTTCATTGACAGTGAACTGGGCAGAGGAACGACTGTCAGGGTGTACATTCCGATGACGGAAACGTCTATTGAGGATGTTACGGAAATGAAGATTGCCCCATTGCTCGGAAGAGAGGAAACTGTCCTGGTTGCCGAGGATGAAGTCCTGGTGAGGGAATCCATAGTATTGACCCTGGAGGAGTTTGGATACAAAGTGATAGAGGCAGAGGACGGAAACGACGCTGTAAATAAATATGGTCAGCATAAAAATGAGATTGACCTGGTAATACTTGACCTCATCATGCCAGGGATGAACGGGAAAGATGTCTACAACAGAATAAAAGAGCAGTGGCCTGATATTAAAGCGATATTTACGAGCGGCTATACAGCAGATATTATTCAGGAGAAGTCTTTCATTGAAGAAAATTTAACATTTATAACAAAACCGTTCCTGCCTGCCAGGCTTCTTTCCGCAATACGGCAGGTCCTTGGAGAAACAGCGTAAGATCCGGAATTTGTTCTTGTTGAAAACCCTGCAGGTTTGTTCTATACTAGCCGCTCAACTTTAGGGGTCATGGAGGCATACCATGGATGATACTGTTACGCGGGAAAACCCGGCTGTATTGGAAACATTAAAAAAAGTTTTTGGCTTTGAGACATTTCGTCCGGACCAGAAAGAGATCATTGAGAATATCCTCGCGGGAAAGGACACGTTCGCTGTCATGGCCACGGGCGGAGGCAAGTCGCTCTGCTATCAGCTGCCAGCCAGAATACTAAAGGGCACAACGGTCGTTATAAGCCCGCTCATCTCACTGATGAAGGACCAGGTAGACGGAGCCCTCGAAAACGGGATATCCGCGGCTTTCATGAACAGTTCTCTCACTCAGAAGGAGGCAGCGTCTGTATTCAAACGTCTCAGGGAGAACTCCCTCGACCTGCTTTATCTTGCGCCGGAGCGTTTTGCTGTAGGAAATTTTATCCAGGAGTTAACATCTCTTCCGCTTTCGCTCTTTGCTGTTGATGAGGCCCATTGCATCTCCGAGTGGGGCCATGACTTCCGGCCCGACTACCTGGGCCTTTCTTCCATCAGAAAAATATTTCCGGACGTACCTGTGGCAGCGTTTACAGCTACTGCAACCAGGAGAGTGCAGTCTGACATTATCAGTAAACTCAATCTTCATAGCCCCTTTATCGTCCGGGCTTCTTTTGACCGGCCCAACCTCATTTATCGTGTAGAGAGCAAAAGAGGTCTGAAGGACCAGGTTCTCGGTATTGTGAAAAAGCATTCCGGTGAACCGGGGATTATCTATCGAACTACCCGTGACTCTGTAATGGCTATGGCAGGGATGCTTAAGGCAAAGGGGATCAGGGCCCTGCCCTACCACGCCGGGTTAACACAGGAGGAGAGAACGGCAAACCAGGAGGCCTTCAACAGAGATGAAGTCGATGTTATTGTTGCGACGATAGCTTTTGGTATGGGGATAGACAAATCAAATGTGCGGTTTATTATTCATGCTGATCTCCCGAAAAATATGGAAGGCTATTACCAGGAAACAGGGCGGGCCGGCCGTGACGGGGAGCCGGCAGAATGCGTTCTCTTCTTTGGGAGAGGGGATATTTCGAAGATCAGGTATTTTATCGACCAGACAGAAGATGACGAGGAGCGCGCCGCTGCCATGGAAAAACTGCATAAGATGGTGAAGTACGCGTCACATAATGTGTGCAGGAGAAAACAGCTTTTGCAATACTTTGGAGAGACGGTTCTGAATGATAACTGCGGCTCCTGCGATATCTGTACCGGAAAGGTTGAAATAATTGATATCACTATCGATGCTCAGATCGTGATGTCCGCAATGTCCAGGACAGGACAGAGGTTCGGCATCATGCACATTATCGAGATCGTTACCGGAGCTGACACAAAACGTATCAGGGAACTTGAGCACAACAAAATAAAGACCTACGGCGTTGGCAGGGAGAAAGACAAAAACCACTGGAGGCTTATCGTTGATGAGCTTTTAGCCCAGGACATTATACTTCACGATGGTGACCGGTACCCTGTACTGAAGTTGACGGATAAGGGTAAAAAAGTGCTCTTTGGTAGTGGAAAGGTCAGTGCCCTCAAAAGAGAAGAGAGCGGAAGAAAAAAACGAGGTAGCAAGGCAGCGGCTTTCGGGCCCTTCGATGAAGATCTTTTTGAGAGGCTGCGTCTGCTCCGCAAGGGGCTTTCTGATAAGCAGAAGGTGCCGCCCTATATCATATTCTCTGATAAAACACTTCATGAGATGTGCAGGTATTACCCTGTGGAGCTCAATGATATGGCCGGGATTACCGGTGTTGGAGATTCAAAGCTCGGGCGCTACGGAAAAGACTTTACGCGTGAGATACAATCTTATCTCGATGAAAATCCCGATATATATCCTATGCAGACAGGAGCTTCTTCGCCAGGAGTCTCAGAATGATATTTTTAATGCCCCTTATGACTGGTTAGGAGATAGAATGAAATTGTACATTGCCCTGTGTCTTAAGCAATAAATCAAAATTAACTTGCCCCTTCCCCCGACACCGTATATAATACAGAAAGTATTGTTATTTTCAAGAACTTCTTCCCGGATAGTGACCTATGGCTCAGAAGAGAAGGCATACTGACAAAAGAGTTGGAAAAGAGTCTGACACTCGGGAAAAAGATACGTTATACCACTTGTGGGAAGCCCTTCAAATACCTTTGAAAACAGACAAGATTCTTCCTGATTCACCAGAGTCCCCGTTAAATATAATTGCTGACCTGAAGAATCTGAAGGACAAACAGGTGATAAACCATCAGGAGGCTATCTCAGCACCCTCAGCAGGTGAGGCTTCTGACAGCCTGTTGCAGAAGACCTGTGAGAAGACGTCCGGAGCTGTATTAATTGTCGAGCCGAACGAGTTGATTGTCGTGTACTGCAATAAAGCGACTGAAGAGATATTGGGTTATCACAATATAGATGCTCTGGGAAAAGACACTCGATTTCTCTTTGAAAATGAACATGATTACGGGAAATTCTGGAAAACAGCTGTATCATCTCTGAAAAAAAACGATTCTTTCAGTGCTGAATGGAAAATGAAACGAAAGGATGGTTCGCTATTCCCGGTCGGGATACAGGTAACCAGAATATTCAACGAAGCAGGTGAATATATTTACGGAGTTGAACTGATTCAGGACAGAACCGCACTGAAAAGGACTGATGATGAATTCACCCATCCTCAGGAAATGCTGCGTATTGCTGAAAAGATTTCAAATATGGGCAGCTGGGAGTGGAAGCTGGACCTGAACAAAATAATATTGTCAACGAATGCTTGCAGCATTTATGGAATAGACCCGGAAGATTTTGACGGAACTATCGATTCATTACTAAAGAAAATACATCCTGATGACAGGGAGAATGTCATTGAAAAAATGGGCAGGCTCAACAAAGAGCAAAAAAAGGATCTCTCTGAGTACCGAATAATAAACGCTGATAATGAAGAAAGGATACTATCTGTTTCATACATAGTCAGGAGAAGTGATAAAGGAAAAATAGCCAGAATCATTGCACTGATACAGGATATTACAGAACTGAAGACGGCTGATGCCGCCCTAAGAAAAAGTATGCTTTCTGAGTCAATGCTCAGAGACAGGGCCGGCAGCCTGGAAAATATAAACAGTGTCCTCAGGAAGCTAATCAAACAGTGCAACATTGAAAAAGAATCATCACAAAAAAATATAGCAAAGAATATTCATAAGCGTGTTCTGCCCCTTGTTAAAAAAATGAAGGCCGGGAAGGTTAAAGCAAGCCAGTTGTCTGCTCTGAAAGAAAGCCTTGAAAAACTGGCTTCATCCTTTGAGCGGACGATAACCGTCGAGAAGTTCAAACTTCACCCAATAGAAATGGAAATCTGCAGTTTAATCAGAGGGGGCCTGACAAACAGGGATATAGCAGAGCATCTTCACCTGTCAGTACAAGTGATAGAGAAACACCGGAAAGAAATCAGGCAGAAATTTGGTACAACAAACAAAAGAGTTAACCTCAGGTCCTATCTGCAAAGCATCTAATTTCAAGACCGTACATGTTAAAGCGCCTCAGTAATTTCCATTGAAGGGAGGATTGTCAATATTACTTGACTGCTCCCGCTGAAAGCCCCCTCACAATTTTTTTCTGAAATATAAAAACAATAACAACAAGAGGCACAGTTGCAACGGTTGATGCCGCGGCAATCTCCCCCCAGGGGAGCGTATACTGTCCCTGAAATAACGCGATTCCTACCGGAAGTGTCTGAAAAGTCTGCTGAGTCATTACAAGGAGGGCGAAAAAAAACTCATTCCAGGCATAAATAAATACAAGGATTGCCGCGGTAAAAACTCCCGGGGCGGCAAGGGGGACCATTATTTTGAACAGTGTCTGAATATGACTGCAGCCATCTACTCTTGAGGCTTCCTCGAGTTCCCGGGGAAGCTCTCTGAAGAAACTTGCCATAACCCATACGCCGAGGGGGAGGGTAAGGGTAACGTAGGGGAGAATGAGTCCCTGGTAACTGTTCAGCCACCCAAGGTGGAGCATGATTTTCCATACAGGGCCGGCAATTGATATCTGGGGAAACATTGAAACGATGAGCAGGCTTCCCATGATTATCCCCTTGTACTTTATCCGCAGCCGTGAGAGTGAATATCCGGCTATTATCGAAATAAGGAGTGTAACCGCTGTTGTTGAGGAGGCAACGATAAAGCTGTTTCTTATAAAATGAAGGAGGTTGTACTCCTTCACCGCTGAGCTGTATGAACTGAGCGTGCCCGATGGTATGAGAACCGGTGGTATCGCGGTAATCTCCAGGGGTGATTTTAACGAGGTGTCTACAAACCAGAGAAAAGGCAGAATGCTGAGGGTAACAAAGGTGAATGTTATTATATAGAAAAGCACTCTATTCATCAGGGATTTCCCTCCGTGTCTCTGTGCCTCCGTGGTTCATATTATTTGTGATCATACTATTATTCCTTAAATAATCCCGTCCCGATTACCCTTATATAAATAATTGATATGAGAAGTGATATGAAAAACACAAGAACCGATATGGTTGATCCATACCCCATCAGTCCCTCGGCAAAGATTTTCTTATACCCGTAGAACTGAAGTACGTTTGTTGCATCAGCGGGACCGCCCTGAGTCATGACAAATACCAGGTCAAAAACCCTGAAGGCGTCCATTGTTCTGAACAGGAGGGCGATCAGAATTGCCGGTTTGACCAGAGGCAGGGTAATCCTTCTGAACTGCTGCCACCTTGACGCGCCATCTATCTGCGCTGCCTCATATAAGTCCTCCGGAATTACCTGAAGGCCGGCCAGGATCAGGAGTCCGGCGAAAGACGATGTCTTCCATACATCAGCGATCATTATCGCTGCAAAGGCTGTCACGGGATTTGCCAGCCAGGCAGAATAGGCAGACGTATCGCTTCCGAATAAGAGGAAGTTTGCCAGTCCGTACTTGTCATTAAAAATGAACCGCCACATCTGTGAAGCGACAACTGTCGGGACTGCCCAGGGGATGAGAACCGCAGCCCTGACTAATCCTCTTCCCCTGAACTGTCTGTTAATGATAAGGGCAATGACGAGTCCCAGGAGTATTTCAAATACCGTTGTGAAGAACACAAAAATGAGGGTGTTGCGCAGTGAGTGAAGAGCGATCCGGTCCTGAAAGAGCGCACTATAATTATCCAGCCCTGAAAATGGCTGGCCTAACTGAGGAAGGCTGAGAATGATTTTATGCAGGCTCAGGTAGAAGGAATACAGTATCGGGTAAAAGGCGAAAATGATTACAAAAAGCAGACAGGGGGTCAGAAGGGTATAACCAAAAAGTCTTTCTCGAGCCTGTAATGATAGCTGCATGTTATATCTAATCCTGGGCTGAGCTGACCATGAGAAAACAGTGTGTCACGTACTGCTGACCATTTATTTTATTAACTCTTATCTGAAGGCCTTAACCGGCCTGTTTCTCCAGGGAAAGTATCTGTTCAATCTCCCTTGAGGCTTTATTCGCTTCTTCTTCAAGGTTCAGGTCAGGACTTGAAATCGCCCTGCTGAAATAGCGCTGCAGCACGTTTGATACAGCAGGATACAGGGCGGTCCTCGGGCGCGGATAGGCGGTTAAAAAGACGTCTTTCATATCTTTGAAATGAGGGTATGATTTCAGAATATCAGCATCGTTGTAGAGGCTCGTTCTCGTGGGTGCCTTTCCTGCCTTCAGGGCAATAACCTTCTGAATTTTTTCACTTGTCAGGAACTGAATAAATGTCCAGGCCGCATCCTTGTTCTTTGAGTAGCTGCTGATGCCGGCATGCCAGCCGCCCAGCGTGGAATAGCTCTGGTTTCCCTCAAAAAGAGGGAGTTTCGCGATACCGACTTTTCCCGCAATGCGTGAGCGCTCAGGGTTATTGGAAACTCCCCACGCATAGGGCCAGTTCCGGTGAAACACAGCCTTTCCCTGTACAAAGAGGTCCAGGGACTCAGGTTCCTGGTATGTTAAAACACCCCGGGGCGCGATCTTAGCGATGACATTGTCCCTGACAAACCTGACAGCATCAATGGCCTCCTTTTCAGCGAGACCGGACTTTCCTGTGTCAGCATTCAGTATATGGCCGCCATTACTCAGAATGTATTCCATCATGTTACAGACCAGGCCTTCATATTGTTTAAACTGACCGGAGAATCCGTGGAAATCAGCATTATGCAACCTCTTTTCCTCTTCAGTAATCAACTCAGCCTGTACAACCATCTGGTCCCAGGTCCGGGGAGGGGGCAGCCGGTAACGGTCCAGGAGATCCTTGCGCCAGATAACATCCATTAAAAAAACATCAACATCGGTGCTCCTGTTTTTCAGCTTCTGGGTCAGAAGATCGTGAAAGGCAGTTGAAGAATGCGGCCCTGTCTCTGTTATCACCTCAATTCCGGGATGCTCCTCTTTAAATAGTCTGAATATTTCATCCCATGCTTCCGGGACATTTGCTTTCCAGGTGACAAAATGAATTCTGGTTTTCCCGTTGTCTGCATCTTGGGTACAGCCGAAGAAAAGCGATGCGATGAGGCTGAGGCCAAGGAAAAGCTTGAACAGCTTTCCCGAAGTCCGTATAGTCTGTTTTCCCGTCCCTTTAATCATGGTATCAATCCCCTTTCTCCTGAATAGATGAGAGAGCAGGTCCCCCTGTTAATCGAGCTGTTCTTTCTTTATTCTCTCCAGATGTTCTTCCCACTCAAGGGGAAGCGAATGGTTTTTTTGGTTATTGCATTCTTTGCAGGCCGGGACAATATTGTTTTTTGCTGATTTCCCTCCCCGAATGATCGGGACCACATGGTCCATGGTCAACTCAGAGGGCATCACTGCCTTGCCGCAGTAATAACAGGCTCCTTTCGCGCATTTGCCCTTCCACCACTGTGTTTTTCGAAGCTCCCGGGCTTTCTGCTTCTCCTTCTTTAACTCCTGATCAGTAACTGTTGAAATAAAATAATCCACGCTTTCGTATTTTCAATCCTTCTGAAGACAATAGTGGCCAATGAATAAAAACACGGCTTGACCATTTAACCTGGTTATGGTGCTCACTTTACTTTTACCAGGACAGGGCTGAGATTAAACTTCTCTTTTACCTCATTGAAGATTCTGATTCCCTGACCCCAGGACTCAATGCCCGGGATTCGTATGCTGCTTACACCATCGTTCCTGGATAAATAGGCTTCGGGATAATCCTCTTTAATGCGATTGAAGAGATATTGGGATTCAGCCGGGTCATTCCATTTCCCGAGCTCTATATAGTAGGCGGTATCAACCGGCGGTTGTGATTGTTCTGCAGGTTGTTCTGTGACTTTTTCCTCTCTGCTTTGTTCCATGGGACTGACGCTCTCTATTTCCGGTACATCCTCTACTGCGGGTGATGCCATCTCACTATGAGCAGGGGGGGGTATTTCCTCTTGGCTTCCGGAAATAGTTAAATATGGGCGATTCGGCATTCCTGCCATGAGACTTTCAGACATTATTTGAACGGCCCGTTGTATCAGCGGTGTCACCGGCTCAGCGCCGGGTTTGTCAGATTTTAATGAATAAAAGGGCTTCTGGTCAGGGCCGGCCATTTCAATGCTGAAGGAACGGAAGACCCACGGGTAGACATCAAAGGATGCTCTGTAATCAAAAGATAATATATACCCTGCCTTATCTCTCTCCTTTACAACAGTGAACCCGGCCCGCGTTAATTCATTCATCAGCCTCGATGATAAATTCACTATTTCTGGTTCAGTATGAACGTATATGCCTTTATCAGCTGCGAAGGGGGTAATATCATTTCTCTCACCGTGTAATGTGAGTGTTGACGAGCAGCCCACTGCAAGCAGAAGTATAAACAGCGCATATACTCGATTCATAGGTGTTAGCATAGTCTATAGTATAATAATTGGCTGATTTCAGGCAAAGGCTCAGTTGCCGGGCAGGGGCGGCTGCTCTGAATGACAGGATCTATCTGAATGCATCGACAAATAGAGATCACCTTGGCAATAATAGGGAATGCTCAGAATGCCAGAGAGGTTCATTACCGCAATTATTATGGTTATGGTGTTTTTTCTCCCCGACTCTACAGGCGCAGCTGATTTTATGATTATTCAGAACAAAGAGGTGAAGGTTCAGTTTGAAAAACCGCTGCGCTCCTCGGCCCTGGAGGTTATAAAACTCTATCCGATTGTAAAGAGTGAGCTGGAGCATACGTTTCAAACGCCCATTGATTTTCAGCCGACAATACGGTTGATCCAGAAGAGGAAAACTTTTCAGAAGGCAGTGGGAAGCAGCCATGCCATCGCAGTTGCCCTTCAGGGGTATGATCTTATCATTATCGACAACTCTAAAATGAATGTTCATCCCTTCACTCTGGAAGCCACGCTGAAGCATGAACTCTGTCATCTTTTTCTCAGGCATCTCGTAAAAGGCGGGGACCTTCCGCGGTGGTTTAATGAAGGCCTGTCTCAATGGGTAAGCGGTGTACTCACAGAGATACTAATAGGAGAAAATAATGATATTCTGAAGCAGGCAGCATTATCGAACCGGTATATTCCGTTAAGAAGCTTATCCGTCAGCTTTCCCGGAGACTATACCAAACTTCAGCTCGCCTATCAGCAGAGCAGGAGCATTGTTGAATACATGGTAAAAGAGTATGGGGAAGATGGAGTCATGCAGGTCGTGGCCCGGTTAGGTAATGGCAGCGATATGAACAGTTCAGTCCTTGAGGCATTATCTCTGTCTCTGGAGGAACTGGAGAAAAAGTGGCATGGGCATCTGAGAAAAAAATACACATGGTTTACCTACCTGAGCGCTCATCTTTATGAGATTCTTTTTTCGTTTGCGGCACTTGCCCTGACATACGGTTTTATAAAGGTGATGTTAAGAAAAAGGGCGTATAAAGACGAGGAGGAGGAGGGCGACGACCCTCAGGATCACTTTTCCGATTCCTGAATATATTCCATCACCTCTTTTTTATTGTCCAGGTGGTGGAGGGATATATTGGGGACTTTTTCGTTGCCGGGCAGTGCCAGAACATGAACAAACTTCATACCATCAGAGGGTGTTTTCAATGCCTCGATCATCTGTTTTTTGTCTGCAGCCGTGATTACCGTGGGAACACCAAAGCCCTCTGCAAGGAGAGCCAGGTTTACGCAGGACCCGGTCAGCGTTGGCTGCTCTCCTGTTGACCCGTACGAGCTGTTGTCGATCGCGTAGATGGTAAGATTTGGCGGATTGAAATGCGCTGCAGTCGCGAGCGTGCCCGGATTCATGAGAAGACTGCCGTCACCGTCTATGACAACCACCGCTTTTTCAGACGCAAGACTGATTCCGAGGCCGATCGGGGCAGCCATCCCCATGCTCCCCAGCATATAAAAATTTGAGGGCTGGTGCTTTACTGCAAATAACTCTTTGGAAGGTATGCCAAGGTTGCATACAATGACTTTGGAGTTGATCTCTTCAGAGATTGCTTGCAGTATCTCATAACGGGTAAGTTGCGGGGCCGGACTGGTCGCGGTATTTATTTTCTGCCTGTCCTTAACAGGGCAGACAGGAGGAGAAGCCATGGCAGTGTCGCAGATACCCTCAAAAACAGCCGGGCTGAGCAGAAACGCGTGTATCTCATTGTTCAGATATATATCAGGGAGCTTTTGCTCGACAATACTCAGATCATCCGGTCTGGTTATCACGGAAAAACCGATCCCCGCACCTTTTAATATCCCGGGAAGCTTCAGGCCCATTGGCATCTGGGCTGCAATGGCTTCTTTATATATCCCTCTCTGGCTGACAAATATGGGAAGGGGCAGCTCATAGAATCCTGTAAGAGAGAGAAGAGCGTTTATCATGTTGCCGATGCCGGAACTCTGGACAAACATGCATGGCCTCTGTCCTGCGAGGGATATCCCTGCTGATATCCCTACACCCTCTTCTTCCCTCGTCAGGGGAATATGAAAAAACTCCTGTTTGACTTTCTCAAGAAGAAACTTGATTCTGTCGCAGGGGAGCGTGGAAACATAATCCACCCTGGTTTTTTTCAGAATCTCTATCAGCCTGTTTTCAGGAGAGTGCATACAAGCTCCTTTATTTCTTCACCTGACATATCCTTTGAAACAAATATCGGTTTGACTCGGTGAGCATTCATGTAGCTTTTCAGCCTCTTCTCTCCCCCGCCCGTAATATTCAGTAATATCGTATCATTTTTGTCAACATGTTTTTTTCTGACAGCCTCCTGAAGCGCGGCAACAGCTACCCCTGCAGCCGGTACGATATCTACTCCTTCTGTCTTTTCAAAGAGATCCATGGCTTCAAATACGTTTTCGTTTTCAATACCGTACATTCTGCCCCCTGTTGCGGTAAGGGCATCATATATTCCTCCCTCTACGGAATAGGCAGGGTACCGTGTTGAAATGACCCTCGTAGTTATCTGCTCAATAAGCTTCGGGTTCAGGTCTTTGCGGAAAAGTTTCCTGCTTCCGCTGTTCCAGGCTTTGACCATGGGGGCAAAAGGGAGGTTCTGTGCCAGATGCAGAACCGGCGCTTTTCCACCGTACCTGCCGTCAGCGAGGAACCTCTCTGCCATTTCCCAAATCGCAATTGCTCCTGTACCGCTGCCGACAGCCTGAAAATAGCGGTCAGGCAGCTTTCCCATCTTAGAGACGGCCTCAAGGAGTACAATACCCAGGCCGTCTCTTTTGGCGATATTATGTACGCCTCCTTCAAAGGGGTATCCTGTTTCATCGGCTATTCTCCGCGCCAGGTCTATAGCGTCAGAGTAGTCGCCTTCCTCAAGGGCAAGAGTCGGTATTTTCATGGATTTCTCAAGATACCACATCTCGAAAAGACACATCCGCGGCACAATAATTATCACCGGGAACCCGGTAACTGATGAGAGGTGGGCAAATGCCCTGGCAGTGTTGCCTGCAGAGGCAACAATCATCCCCTTTATCCCGTTTTCACGGGCGTTGGCGAGCACCACTGCTGCTTCAAATTCCTTGAATGTGCAGGTCGTGATTTCTGCGCTGATCTCGGGCCAGTAGCCATTGAATGCTATAAATAAATTATCGAGTCCAAGGTGTTCCGAAAGCCCCTCAGACTGATACACTACCGGGCCCGGCTGTACAAATTGAGAATCATGGACCGGCAGCCAGTTAAATCTCCGGACACCGGTCAGATCCTTTTCGTGGAAGTGTTTATCTTTGTAGCTGGTTACAAGAAGGGAATCACTGCAGTGCTCACCGAGAGAACAGAATGAGCTCTTCAGCGCAGTTCCGCATTTTCTGCATACCAGTTCATAATGGCTCATACCAGCTCCGCAATGAGCTCCATGATGTCCACAATTTTGATTTTCCTGTCATGGCCTTTCATGGCCTCATTCACCTTTTCATAACAGGCAGGACAACTGAGCACCAGCTTATCAGCTCTTTTCTCAACAGCCTCGTTAATGGTAAGCCTTCCCATTGCAATGGCGTTTTCATGATGTACTTTGCGGGCCGCCCCTCCCGCGCCGCAGCAGCGGGAATTGACCCCATGCCGGTCAAATTCAAGAAGCTCTATCCCGGGAATGCTTCCCAGAATAGATCTCGGCTCAGCAATGATGCCAACACCTCTGCTCAAATAACAGGGGTCATGATATATGATTCTCTCTGTCAGTTTTTTCTTGATTTTTATACGGCCCTTTTTCAATTCATCATCTACATACTGGGTTATATGCCTGATCTTGAATGGTAGTTTCTTTCCGTAATATATCGGCCAGTCTCTCGCCATGATATTGACGCAGCAGGGGCATGAGCAGAGAAGTGTTTTAACCCCTTTTGCCTTGTATGCTGTTACGAGCCTGTCGGTCAGGTCTTTAAGCATGTCATGCTGACCCGTAATAAAGAGGGGAAAGCCGCAGCAGACCTCTTCCTCAGGAGGAAGCATGGTGAATGGTTTTCCGATTGCGTTCAGCACACGCACATCACCCTTTACCATCGGCTGTGCCTGATAGGCGCCAGTACAGCCCGCATAGTAGGCGATATCTGCGCTTTCTGCTACCTGCACATCTCCCGGAAACCATGGGCTGTACCTCTTTTCCGGGGGTTCGTTATAGGGGTTCCCTGTCTCTTTTACGACCTTCGGCATATTCGCCTGCGGCCCTACAGGACCGAGCCCTCTCATGACCATCTCTTTCCGCAAAACAGGCCAGAGCCTCTGGTTAAAGAGCCCCACAGGGCAGTTCTGGCCGCAGGCCCCGCACACGGTGCATTCATACACGGCGTTTGTGAAGTCCTGGATCAGTTTCGGGTCAACATCTTTACCAAAGAGTGAAGACTTGATGCTGTCGGTCTCCCTCATAAGTTTCTTGAACATGCGTATTTTTTCAGGAGGCGAGATTTCAGGCTTTCCTGTCACTTCCTGCACTGGGCAGTGTTTGAGACATTCTCCGCACTGTGTGCAGGCATCAAGTTCAATGCGCTGCAGTTGTGACAGCTCTTTGCCAAAGCATTTTTTACTTTTCATGGATCACCTTGTAAAGAGCCTGTTCACGCTTTCTTGCTTCAATAGTTGTCACCGGTGAAGCGATCAGGTGGAAGGGCAGAGAGGGTAATAGAACCAGAAATAATATGAAATGTACTGCGAAGAGCCTGCTCTCAGGAAGAGTGGCCGGGGCAGCTGTTACCATACCGAAAACAAAAGCTTTAGCATTCACCAGGTCAGTTCTGAAAAGGCTGGACATGAATATTCCCGTCAAACTTGTCAGCATGAGCAACCCGACGAGAAAAAAATTGTATACGGACAGGTATCTGTCTTTCCCCCCGGTTAAACGTACAATCAGGATCAGGAGCAGGGATAGTGGCAGGATATATCCCGCTATCTTACCGGCCGGCTGGATAAAAACAATAAACCCGGGCACAGGATAAAGAACGTAACGCAGATGCCTGAGAAGCACCAGAAAGAACGACAGATGGAATGTCCATGAGGCAGCCCAGAGCAGTTTATTCGTGGCATAGACCCTTCTGAAAAAAAGGATATCGAGGAGCGCATTCCAGAGTAATGATGGGGAGATTTTCCCGTTCACCAGGGGATCTGATGCCGGCTCTTTATCAGCGTTGATCCATGACCATATATGAGAAAAAAGCCTGATCAGGAATAGTATGAAAGCACAATATGCACTCAGTGTTAAAAAAAAACTCATCTTTTATATTAATACAAAAATTGTCACTCTTTCCTGTTATCCATAAACTCAATGTTTACATTATCAGCCAGGCACAGACCAAGTTCAACCTCTGCAGCTTTCAATATTGCAGAGGGGACTGGACAGGCGGTATGCTTTAAATGCTTCGCAGCAGACCTGTACACAGGGTTGGTCTTGAAATCGGTAAAAAGACTTTTCATCTCTAGTATGGCGATATCATCCTGCATGTTCATGATCATTTCGCACTCTGTTTCAAGAGAGATCCGTACGCTCTTATCTTCTGTTTTTTCTGCTGTAATGACAACCGCATGCTTGCAATTACCGGCGTTTACTTTTACTTTTGTCATGGTATGTTCGTTTATTAGCCTTTAATCTCTAGTTTACTCCCTGACTTCTGTAATAGCTCTTTCAGGTTCGGAAATTTATCTTTCATATGCGGAATATGCATTGCCTGCATGAACTCTTTTTCAAACGTCGGATCAGTCGCTATCTCAATAAACTCGACCCATCGTGCCTTGTCATTTGCCTCAACCCGCTTCCCTTTATTGAGCAAAGCCATTCGTGCCCCGTCACCGGCTGCATTTCCCACAGCATATACCATGTCTATCGGACAGTCCGGAAACATCCCGAGGGTCAACGATGCTTCTGTACTGATATGGCTTCCGAATGCCCCTGCAAGGACTACGCGGTCAAGTTTGGACACTCCCAGCTTATTCATCATTAATTTAGCACCTGCGTACAGCGCGCCTTTTGCAAGCTGCAGCGCTCTGACATCCCCCTGGGTAATCGTGATATCAGTTCCGATGGATGTCTCTTCAGCCCATGCAAGGACATATTCCGGCTTTCCATCAACATCTTTCCTTACCCGCGGTGTATCGAGATCTTTCGCGAACCTGCCGGATTTATCTATGATGCCGGCCTTGAACATTTCTGCGACGACCTCTATAATCCCGGAGCCGCACAAACCCTTGGCATCAACTTTTTTAAGGTGCGAGTGCCAGTCAGTCTTTCCAATTACCTTGTATTTAGGCTCTTTTGTCTCAGGGTCAATCTGGACTACCTCAATCGCTCCGGGTGCGGCCCTCATCCCGAACTTGATCTGGGCCCCTTCGAAGGCAGGGCCTGTTGCGCAGGATGTGGAACAGATTTTGTCCCTGTTTCCCAGGAGAAGCT
This sequence comes from Thermodesulfovibrionia bacterium, assembly GCA_947259645.1. GTDB lineage: Bacteria > Nitrospirota > Thermodesulfovibrionia > UBA6902 > UBA6902 > Glo-13. The sequence continues at coordinate 56,416 of CAMYND010000034.1, forward strand.
CACCGTTGGTCCCGATGTCGATGACGAGGACCATTTCATCCTGTTTATACTGTTCTTCAGCAATAAGGACGCCAACATTGTCTGCACCGACAAACCCCGCTTCTATCGGAAGCACATGTATGTATGCTGAAGGATTTATCTTTAGCCCTATGTCACGGGCCTTGATGTCCAGGGAATTCTGCACAGCCGGGATAAAGGGCGAGCGTCCGATATAAATAGGATTAAATCCGAGAAATATATGGTGCATGGCAGTATTGAAAACAATAGTCAGGTCGTCTATTGCAAAACCCGGATCAGGCCCGTCCTCTCTAATTTCAGAAACAACCTTGACTATTATCTCATTCAGCCCGTCTATGATGGCTCTGTGCATTTTATCGAGCCCGTCGTCATTGGTCATCGCGTAGGTAATGCGGGACATTACGTCCTCTCCATAGGGGACCTGGGGGTTCATCATTGATTCAGTGTTGACAACTTTGCCTGTTATCAAATCAGAGAGGTACCCGACGCAGGTAGTTGTCCCAATATCCACGGCAAGCCCATAGCATCGCTCCTCAAATCCGGGCTCCACCTTTATTATCTCTTTGTCCATCCATACAGTAACTGTGGCTTTCCAGTTACCCTGCCGTAAGACATCCTGCAGGCTCTTTAAGACGACAAAGTCAAAAGTAAGCCCCTTTAACCCATAGTCTTCCTCCAGAAACTTCAATACCCGTTCATAATCTCCGGTAGTCATGTCATGAAGCGTGGGTGCGGCGAGATCGATGTTGTACTTTCTCACTGCAGGGTCCAAAGCAATTGAAAGCTCCTTTGCTGCCTTGCGTACAACCTGCTTGCCTGCCCTGGAGCGCTCAGGGACAAAGATCTTGACATCACCGTGGACTTCTGCTGTGCAGGCAAGGCGTATTCCCGGCCCGTCCTCGGGTTTTATATGCTTTATTTCATCTTCTATAATAGGCGAGAGGTGGGACATTCCGGATTCCAGATTGTCTTTCTCAAAATAGCCTTCTTCTATTCGTACCTTGCACTTTCCGCATACTTTTTTGTTTCCGCATAATCCTTCGATGTCGACCCCGAGTGATTGGGCGGCTTCAAGTAATGTCTTTCCATCTTCTACTTCACCTCTACTTCCCGAAGGCTGAAATATTACCTTGTGCTTTTTCATGTATACTTCTCCATTCAGACGTTAAATTATTTTCTTTTGAACCCTTGAATCCTCGACTACCCGGACTCTTTTATGCTCCTTCCGTCCATGAGGACAGATATTGATGCACAAGCCGCAATTCGGTTTGCCATTGACCCTCCTGCGTTCTTTCTTGTGATCCCTGCAATTCTGTAACCTGACAAGCTCGACGTATGGTTTTCTTCTGGACCATTTATTTCCGGTAATTGCTCCTGAAGGACAATGCTCAACACACAATGTGCAGTCTCCGCAGAGGGTTGTAGTAATAGGCGTTCCTGTTTTCAGTGGCGCATCTGTCAGGACTGTTGCAAGGGACAGACGCGGACCGTGTTCCGGACTGATGAGAAGGCCGTTTCGCCCGATCCACCCGATACCGGCTGACGTTGCGGCCATTTTATGGGGGAAGAGAGGATAAAGCTTTGCGATGAAAGTATTCTTTATCCTGTCTGAGTCAGCCGGTATACTCAAATACTTAAAGCCTTCTTTTTTAAGAATAAGAACAGCCTTCCGTTTGAGGTTGCCCAGCAGGTGCACGGTGTTTTCATTGAGATTCCTGAAGACACCTATTGATATCGCCTTTGTCAGGTGGGCAATTTCGGGCTTCAGAAAATCTCCCACATCGGCAAAACCTACCACATCAGCTCCACCTTCAGTCAATGCCTTTCTGAGAAGGTCATTCATTAACCTTTCTTTTTTTCAGCCTCTTCCTTTAATTTTTTCAGGGAGCTAATCATGTTTATCGCGTCCTTAAGTGCGTTGTTTGCATCAGCGGAATATCCGTCAGCACCCCATTTATCAGCTATGTCCGCTGATACAGGAGCGCCGCCTATCATTATTTTTATGTCCGGGTTCTTTGCCTTCAGATCATCGATTACCTTCTTCATGCCGACCATGGTTGTTGTCATCATGGCAGAAAGGCAGACCAGGTCTGAGTCGGTCTTCATCTGTTCTTCAACGAACTTGTCCAGGGGAACATCCTTGCCAAGGTCGTATACCTGGAACCCGGCTACATCAAACATCATTTTGACAATGTTCTTTCCTATGTCATGAACATCACCTTCAACAGTACCGATAACAACAGATCCCTTTACTCCGAGGTCGAGCTGTGTTACATGAGGTTTTAATATGTCCAGCCCTACATAAAGAGCGTCAGCGCACATGAGAAGCTCCGGCACAAAATATTCCTGTGACTCGAAAAGTCTTCCCACTTCTTCCATGCCGCTCACCAGTCCGTTGAAGATGGCGTCATTCGGCTCAAGGCCTTCTTTCAGGGCTTCCTCAGCGCCTTCTTTGGAAGCGTCTTCGTCATACTGGATAACAGCCTCTTTTAGTTTTGCCAGTATCTCTTTTGTTTTTTCTTCTGTTGCCATAAATTACCTCCTGTATTTTTTTACCTCGTCCATCATTGCATGAAAGTTTTCCGGGGGTACTGTCGGCCAGATGTCGCATCCGGGCCAGACAGCATTCACTCCATTGTTCATACACTGTTTCATCGTTTCCCTGACCAGGTCAGTTGTTCCTGATACAAGAATATTGTAGGGGTCGTAATTGCCAAATAACAGTGCGTCATCACCTATCTTTTTTCTGGTTTCAATGACGTCATTTTTCTGGTCCACACTGATGGCGCCTGCGCCGGACTCGACCATGAATCCGGCGATGTCATTGGTTTTGCCGCAAATGTGGATTACGCTGTCTTTCTTTAACTCCGCAAATATTTTTTTCAGATAGGGGAGGATCAGGTTTTTAAATACCCTCGGACTGAGCACGTCAGAGGTTGCCCCCATCTCCCGTACCGTTATGTAGTCGGCGCCCGCTTCTTCATATTCTTTCGCAATCACGATGAGTGCGTCTGCCATCATCTCAAGCAGCTTTCCTATCTTGTCCGGTTTTTTAAAGGACAGTTTCAGGAGAGTGTTCAGCTCCATAATCTGACCTGCCAGGGTGAATGGACCAAGAACGTGCGCGCCGATAGCAACGTCATTGCCTATGTCTTTCTTCAGAAGACCGATGACCTCTTTCATCATCGACACCCTTCCCCTGGTTGCAAGGTCAGAGGGGAGCTGAATGTCTATTTCATCTTCAGTGTTAATCAGCTTTGTTTTGATTGTCGGATAAAGAATATCCTCCAGATGGGAATATACATTAATCTCACATCCCAGTGCCTCAGCCTCAACGCAGAGGTCAAAGGGCACCACTGCACACTCGAAGCCGAATAATTTGTATGATGATGCCGCAGAGTCCGCCATCATTTGCGCGTTAGAATGTACCGCAGCGAATTTGTAGCCAAACTTTTTCAGCCCCTCTGCCGTGACATTTCCCATGCCGCTGAAACAGGGAGGCCTGTCAATCTCCTCACCGGCAAAGAGTTTAAGCACCCTTTCCCGTGATGTCATCGAGTTTTCTGTCATTTCATCTCCTTTATCATTTCCCTAGTGATCAGGGCGAGGCAGGGCCTGGCCCTCTGTTCATTTGACGTTATTTTCTTGCTGCTCCTGCAGCAAGTTTTTCAAGAAAGTCGCCAAAATATTTTCTGATCGGCAGATTGTCATTTTCAGGAATAACTTGTGTCTCATCATAAACAAGTGTGGAGAGAAGGATATGGGCTGTTGCAACAGCAGGGAAAATACGCGGTGCCGTAACAATAGGACCATAAAAGTTAAAGTCACTCCAGAGGACCGAAGACATTCCCTGTGCAACAGCGTCCATTGCCTTGAAACCTTCCAGACCCCACACCTCTCTTGATTCTTTCCACATATGCGTCCCGTTAGAGTATGCGCCGCCGCAGGGGAGGCCTGTCTTGTCTTTAATTATTTTATTTGCCAGTAATGAGAATGATGTTGCCGGAAGGTTCATGACCGAGGTGTCAACGATAATGGTATCAAAACTGTCAGCTCCCTGCTCCAGGAGACTCTCCAGGGACTTGAGCCTGCCCGAAGGAGACTGGTCTTTATCATCAAATGCCTGCACAACAACATGTTTTATGCCGAGATCTTTTAATTTATTGACCTGCCCTTTTATGTCTTTGTCCCAGGGAGTGATACTGTTATAAAGGAATTTGTCCTGCACTCCCAGTTTAGCGACATACTCGGTGGCCTTTGCCCTTTTTTCAGCAACCCACATGTCTATGCCGAAGGGCATATCTGTTGTCTCAAGAAAAAAATCAATATATATCTGGGCCTCATCAGCCGTATTAGCTACCATGGCTACCATGGAAGGAATACCTGTGGAGGCAGAGAGTTCTTCCTGTTTTTTGATCAGTTCTTTTGCTCTTTCCCGGTCGAAATTGCCCTTTCTGTCCTGGAGGATCCTGTCTTTGTTGTGAAACATGGACGCAATTTGAAGTGGAGGATGTTCTCCCGGCTGACCACCGACTTTGATTTTGTTCAGGTCGAAAACTTTTTGTTCTGTTTTAAAGTGAAACATGCAATCTCCTTAAGGTAGGGGCACGGCATGCCGTGCCCTTACGAGTTTGTCAGGGCAATTCATGAATTGCCCCTTCGAACGATTATTTAGAAAATGCCGTGGTCGAACTTTGGCTGCGGCAGGTACTCCCACTCTTCACCCTTGTTGAACTTGGCCTCAATATCCAGGCACTTCAGGGCATATTCAAACGCATAGGGA
>CAMYND010000035.1 GCA_947259645.1 Thermodesulfovibrionia bacterium
CGATAACTGAGAGCCAGTACCGCTCATTGGGTATGCTCATTGATATTCTGCAGAAAGTGTATGGGCTGGATGACAGTGCTGTTCTGACGCACAGCCAGATTGCCTACGGAAAACCGAACAGGTGGTTCCGGAAGACACACAGGGGCCGCAAACGGTGCGCAAAGAACTTTGTTCACGCTCAGGCTGACGTAAAGCAGGTATGGGATTACGACCCTGACGTTCGCGCAGGCAGGCTTATGGAAGACCCCCAGCTCGCGAAAGCCCTTTATGGCCCTCGTCTTTATACACAGGCGCAAGAGCCAGCTGCAGCTGACACAAACGTTATCTCAAAACTCAATACAGCATGGTCAATAGCGGGAGCTGACTATGATAGTGACACAACGGTCTACAAGTTTCCCGACGGAAAGGTTGTTACTGGAGATATGGTCTCAGAGAAATCAGGGTGGAACCGCATACCTGCCGGCACAGTTGTCTTACTGAACCAGGAGACCGCTGCGCCAGTCATAAAAAGTGATGGGCCGGTAAAGACCATATCGGACAGTCTTACAGCCTGGTCTTTTGCCGGGCTGGCCTATAAGGATGAGGGAACCATATATTTTCTGCCATCAGGCCGGATAACACCCGGTTCAAAGATTTCCGACTGGGATGATTTACCCGCGAAAACAAGGCTCATCATAGGGTATAGCGGCCCTTTTACTCTTGATGGGAGTCGCACAGCCTATGGAATTGCCGGCCAGAAATACAGGGATAAGGAAACTGTCTACTATCTTCCATCGCATGACCTGCTTGCAGGGGACCAGATAAAAGATTTTACCCAGCTTCCGGAAGGGACGATGATATTTCTTCCATCAGGTTGGACAGCACGTGCTCCACTCATCAAGGCCCGACAGTTATGACTGTTTTTACATTCCCCCGGGGATTGAAATCACCGGTAATCTCGAGATGTCTTGGCTTGAGCAGTTTCTTGAGGTCATCATGGATTTTATTTGTTACTGATTCGTGGGATATGCTCTCTTCCCGGAAGCTGTTTAAATAGAGCTTAAGAGATTTGAGTTCGACTATATATTTGTCGGGAATGTAGTGAATCTTTATGAGCGCAAAATCAGGGTAGCCTGAACGGGGGCAGAGGCAGGTAAATTCAGAGAAATTAATATCAATGGTATAGTCCCTGTCCGGATGAGGGTTTGGCCATTTCGTGAGTTTTGCTTTTGAGACTGCTTTTTTGCCATACTTCATTTTTTTGTTAACTTCCTGCTTCCCGGATTTCTAACATTGCAACATTAAATTATAAATAAATCTACGGAAAAAATCCGTGTTGTTCGTGAATCCTCGGGTTAACTGCTGCTCTCAGTTTTTTCAATAAACAGTGACTGCGTTGGATAAGCGAACTCAATGTTACGGGTTTCAAACTCCTCTTTCATTGCGAAATTGATTGTCTGCTGAATATCCATGTACTTATTGTAGTCACCGCTCATGACATTATAAACTACTTCATAATTAAGGCTGAAATCACCGTAGGATACAAAGTGTGCCCGGTCGAATCCGGTGAAATCAATACCATTCACAATGGTTTTTATGATGCCAGGGATTTCCTTTAACTGCTCAAGAGGTGTTTGATATACAACTCCGAACTTGAAGACCACCCGGCGTTTTTCCATCCGTTTGTAATTGCGAATACGCGAATTAGTCAGGTCTGTATTTGAGAAAACAAGCTGCTCACCGCCGAGGCTCCGGACTCTTGTTGTTTTGATCCCTATGTATTCAATGGATCCCATGTAATCGTCTGTGATTATAAAGTCTCCTATCTCGAAGGGGCGGTCAAAGAAAATGACAAAATAGCTGAACAGGTCTCCCAGAATTGTCTGGGCTGCCAGGGCGATTGCAATGCCGCCAATCCCAAGTCCGGCGACGACTGCTGAAACCTTAAAGCCAAGGTTATCCAGGAGAAAGGTAATGCCAATACCCCATATAATTACTTTTATTATCGTAATCATACCTTTGAAACTGTGCTGTTTGCTCGCTTCCAGTGTCTTTTTCCTGGAATATGCTTCAAGAGAGTAGTTGATTATAGCTATCACAAGACTGATAGCCAGAAACGTCAGGAGCGCTATCCCGGTAATGTTAATGATTTTATTGATGTAGGGAGTTAATGTCAGACTTTTAATTGACAGATAGAGAGCTCCGAAATACAGCAGGGGGATCAGTTTTTTCTCGATAAGAAAGATTAGGAAATCATCTATTGTAGTGGCTGTTTTTTCTGACCAGACCTTGAGCCTTTTCCGTGTAACACTCTTAATGATTTGTATTAAAACGATTCCCGCAACAAAAAGCGCAAGGAAAATAAGATAATCTGCTATGCGGTTCTGGAAATATGTTGTCTGCAGGATTTCGTTGAACATGTTTATGGAACTCTCTTTCCCGGGTTACGGTGATTAAGTGATATCAGTCCTGATTGTGTGCTTATACTAGCAAAGCCGTAATGCGCTGTCAATTTTCGAAAATGACATGTTTAGCGCTGCTACTGTAACATATATGACACTGCTTTGACGGTAACCTTTTTAATATTTGCTATACTGTTTTAATCAATAACACTATTTCAGGTTTCATGATATGAAAATTGGCGCGCGGTTTATACGCAACGGATTGTGTGAATTTACGGTCTGGGCCCCTTTTGTTGAAAAAGTAGAGCTCAGAATCCAGTTAAGCGAGGAACAGCTCATCCCTCTTCAGCGGGATGATTACGGCTACTGGAGGACAGTCCTGGAGAAGGTGCACCCGGGTGTTTCATACTCGTATCTACTTGATGGAGAAAAAGACAGGCCTGACCCGTCATCCTATTTTCAAATCCGGGGAGTTCATGAGGCTTCACTTCTCATTGACCATGGATCATTTCAATGGCAGGATGCCGGTTGGAAAGGCATAGGCATGGCTGAAATGATAATGTACGAACTTCATGCAGGAACCTTTACCATTGAAGGCACTTTTGATGCCATTGTCCCCAGACTTGATGATTTGAAAGATGTTGGCATAAACGCACTGGAGATCATGCCGGTTGCCCAGTTCCCCGGTGAAAGAAACTGGGGATATGACGGGGTCTATCCCTTTGCAGTCCAAAATTCCTATGGAGGCCCTGATGGACTGAAGCGGCTTGTGAATGAGTGCCACAAGAGAGGAGTGGCAGTGATCCTTGATGTTGTCTATAACCATCTCGGCCCGGAAGGCAATTATCTTTCGGATTTCGGCCCCTACTTTACTGACAGGTATAAAACTCCCTGGGGCACAGCAATCAACTTTGACGGGCCGTACAGTAACGAGGTGAGAAATTTTTTCATTGAAAATGCGTTGTACTGGCTTGAACACTACCATATAGACGCCCTTCGACTTGACGCAATACATGGCATATACGACTTAAGTGCAAAGCATTTCCTTGCTGAACTCTCGGACCGAGTTGAGGAGTTTTCACTTGAGAAGGGGAGGGATTATTATCTTATTGCTGAGTCTGATCTGAATAATCCGGGGGTTGCACAGGCGAGAGACATGGGTGGATACGGCATTGACGGGCTCTGGTGTGATGACTTTCATCATTCCCTTCACACGATGCTTGTAGATGAAAAAGAAGGCTATTACGAAGATTTCAGCAGAGTGCCCCATCTTGTCAAATCATTTCAGGAAGGGTTTGTCTACTCAGGGCAGTACTCCTCTTTCAGAAAAAAGAACCACGGCATGTCGTCACAGGAACTTCCCGCAGAGAAATTTGTCATATTTTCCCAGAATCATGACCAGATTGGAAACAGGATGATGGGTGAACGACTTTCGAGCCTCGTTTCCTTTGAGGCACAGAAACTTGCTGCCGCGACTGTTTTACTGTCTCCCTATATACCTCTTCTTTTCATGGGGGAGGAGTACGGAGATACAGCGCCTTTTCTCTATTTTGTCAGTCACGGCGACCCTGATTTACTCGCGGCGATCAGGCGCGGCAGGAAAAAGGACTTTGAGGCCTTCAACTGGCAGGGTGACCCGCCTGACCCGGACAGCGTTGAGACCTTCACCGCGTCCAGGATTGACTGGGACAGGAGGAGCGAGGGCAAGAATGCTTTACTGTTAAATTATTACCGGAAGCTGATTCTCCTGCGAAACACTGTTTCAGCCATTGCCCATCTGGATAAAAACTGTTTGAAAGCGTGGGGTGACGAGGGGAAAAAAGTTGTGTTTCTGAGAAGATGGAAGGATAATAATACCGTACTGGCCATCTTTAATTTTAACAAAGTTGATGTTGCGATCCCCGAACCGCACCTGGAAAGAACGAGGACGCTATTGCTCGATTCATCCGAACTGGTCTGGGGCGGGCCGGGAACATTACTCCCGTCAACTGTTCTCAGTGATGAGCCGCTGTTGATCAGGGCAGAGAGCTGCGCGTTATTTGCAGATGAACATCATTAAGGAAGAATAGGAATATTGGATCATGAGAATACCTGTTGCCACATACAGACTCCAGTTTAATCCTGATTTTGGATTTAAAGAGGCGCAGGAATTAGTTTCATACCTGACGGAACTGGGGATTACCGATATATACGCCTCACCCATTTTCAAGGCAAAAAAGGGGAGCCCTCACGGATATGATGTCGTAGATCTCAATCTTTTAAATCCTGACCTGGGCACTGACGCTGATTTTCAAGAGCTGATGAAATCGGTCAGGAAGAGCCGTATGGGCTGGATGCAGGACATCGTGCCCAATCATATGGCTTTTGACGGTGAAAACCAGATGCTGATGGATGTTCTTGAAAATGGAGTTAACTCTGAGTATTTCGATTTTTTTGATATTGACTGGGCCCATTCCTATGAGAGTCTCTCAAACAGAGTTCTTGCGCCTTTTCTGGGTAAACACTATGGTGAGGCCCTGAATGACAGGGAAATTACCCTTCAGTACGGGGACAATGGTTTTTTTATCAGCTATTACGCACTTCACCTGCCGTTAAAGATTGAGTCATATGTACGTATCATGACCTACCGTCTCCTTGATCTCCGGAAAAAGCTGGGTGATGAACATCCTGACAGTATCAAGTTTCTCGGAATACTGTACTCATTAAAAAATCTGCCGATAACACCTGAAGAACGGCTTGAGCGTTACAGTCAGATTCAGTTTATAAAAAGGATGCTCTGGGAGCTTTACAATGCAAACGCGGACATTGCAGACTTTATTAATGACAATATCAGGATTTTTAACGGTGAAAAAAAATCCGCTGAAGGGATCAACCTCCTGGACAGCCTTCTTTCTGAACAGTTGTTCCGCCTTTCTTTCTGGAAAGTTGCTACAGAGGAGCTGAACTACAGGAGATTTTTTAATATTAACGGCCTTATTTCTCTTCGGGTAGAAGACGAACGGGTCTTCAACCTGACCCACGCCCTTATTCTTCGTTTTGTGAAAGAGAAAAAGATTACCGGCTTGCGTATAGACCACATAGACGGGCTCTATGATCCCACCGGTTATTTAAGAATGCTGAGGGAAAAAGCGGGCGGAGTCTGCTTACTTGTTGAAAAGATCCTTGCCTACAATGAAAAGTTATCACATCTGTGGGCTGTGCAGGGGACAACGGGATATGATTTCCTGAATGTTGTGAACGGAATCTTCTGTGACGAGGAGAACGGGAGAAATTTTAACAAGCTCTACTATACTTTCACGGGGTTCAAGACATCCTATGAGTCAATTCTCTACGAGAAGAAAATGCTCGTCATCGAAAAGGACATGGCTGGTGATGTGGATAACCTTGCCCATCTTTTAAAGAGAATTTCCAGCAATGACAGGGATGGAGTTGACATAACCCTCTATGGAATAAAGAGGGCTATTGTTGAGGTCCTGGCCCTTTTTCCGGTATACAGGACATATATTCGGGAGGACAGCTACAGTGAAGAGGACCGCCTCTATATTATTGAGACGATGAACAGGGCCCGTGAGATGAATCCGGCGCTGATACATGAACTGAACTTTATGGAGAGGTTCCTCCTCCTTGACTTCAGAGAGTATCACACAGAGGAAGACAAGAAGGACTGGATCCACTTTAATATGAGGTTCCAGCAGTTGACCGGCCCCCTGATGGCAAAGGGTCTGGAGGACACTACCCTGTACGTTTACAACAGGTTGTTATCCTTGAACGATGTTGGGGGCAGTCCTGAAAAATTTGGTGTTTCCATTCAAGAGTTCCACGAGTTCAACCTTGAGAGGTCTCATACACAGCCTCATACTATGAATGCAACATCTACCCATGATACGAAAAGGGGTGAAGATGCGCGGGCAAGAATTAATGTTCTCTCGGAGATCCCGTCAATATGGGACATGAATATCAGAAAGTGGAGCAGGATTAACCGCAGAAAGAAAAAAAGCATGAGGGGAATTGCTGTTCCAACAAAGAATGATGAGTATTTTCTTTACCAGATACTGGTCGGATCGCTGCCTTTTAATGAAAATGAGATAGACAGCTTTAAGGCCCGTCTTAAGGATTATATTATCAAAGCTGTCAGGGAGGCCAAGGTTCACACAGCGTGGCTGAAGCCTGACACGGAATATGAGAATAACTATATCTCCTTTATTGACAAAATATTAGAGCCGTCAGGCAAGAATAAATTTCTCCAGGAATTTTTGTCTTTTCAGAAATCAGTTTCTTTCTATGGCGTGCTCAACTCTCTTTCGCAGACGTTATTAAAGATTGCGTCCCCGGGATTTCCGGACTTTTATCGGGGAGCTGAGTTCTGGGATTTTAATATGGTAGATCCGGACAACAGACGACCTGTTGACTTTGAAAAAAGGATCTGGCTGTTCCGGGAAATGAAGGCACGGGCAGAAGAGGACAGTTTGGGTCTGATAGAGGAACTTCTGTCAACAAAAGAAGACGGAAGGATAAAAATGTTTCTTACTTACAGAGCTCTTGCAGCCAGAAACCGCAACAGGATCCTCTTTGAAAAAGGCACCTATATCCCCCTTGAAACATCAGGGATATACAAAGACAAAATAGTTGCTTTTGCCTGGCTGCATAAGCCGCACTGGGCGATAGCCATAGCACCTCGATTTCTTGCAGGCACTGTCTCGGAAGACCAGTATCCTTTGGGGACAGCTATATGGAGTGACACGGAAATCGTGTTACTCAAAGACGCCCCTAACCTGATGAAAGAAGAGATCAGCGGGCTTCCTGTTCAGTGTGGCAGTTCACTGCGTGTAGGAGATGTACTCACGCATTTCCCCTGTGCCCTGTTAACAAACGATGCTGATGATCAGAAGTCAGGCATGTAATGCAGCTCCCTCGCAATCAGTAATAACTTTTCTGTAATTTTCTTGAAAAACAGTTACTTTTCATGGTACATTACGGAAATTATATGAAATTTTTCTATCGTCTACTCATAGGTATCTTCCTGCTTTCAGGTGTGGCTGCTGTGCCGGTTGTTGCAGAGGATCTGACGTATCTCCCGAACAGTGATTACCGTGATCAGGTCATTGTCCAGACCCCATCGGTTCTCTATGCTCAGAACGACAAAACTATGAGTTCTGAAATTGATGATGATGATGGGGAAGACCTTGACTACCTTGATGAAGAGGAAGATCTTGATGAGATCGCCGACCCCTTTGAACCCCTGAACAGGGTATCATTTTATTTTAATGACAAACTGTATCTATGGGTGTTTGAACCCGTTGCCAGGGGGTATTCAAAAATTGTTTTTGAAGAGGCTAGGATCTCAGTTCGAAACGTTTTCCAGAATATAGGAACACCCATACGGCTTGTGAACAATCTTCTGCAGTTCAAGATTAAATCAGCCGGAAATGAACTCCTCCGTTTTGGCTTTAACACCACGTTTGGAATTTTTGGTCTTTTTGATTTTGCCAAGGATAATTTGGGGATCAAGATGCAGGATGAGGACCTTGGGCAGACCCTCGGCGTATGGGGTGCCGGCCCAGCCTTTTATATAAACTGGCCCCTGCTTGGGCCGTCCAGCCTCAGGGACACTATAGGCAATGCCGGAGACCACTTCCTTGATCCTCTCAGTCTTATTAACCCGACAATAGACCGTATCGCGATAAAGACAGGGGACCAGATAAACAGTATGTCTCTCAGGTTGGGGGACTATGAGGAGATCAAGAAAGACGCGATAGATCCCTACGCCGCGTTCAGAGATATCTACCATCAATACCGGAACAGCAAGATAGACCGCTGATCAATCATTGCTGAGCTGATCAGATTGAGCCCATACATATCACGCCTGTAACAAACGAATTTGCTGGATTGAGGAATAAAGAGCTGGTTTTTCAGTTTTCAATCATGGCTTCATCATGGCTCTTTGTGCCAGGTCCCATAGTCCGAATATTCTCAGATCTACATCATCTCCCCTGCTGCTGAATTTCCCCAGTTCTTCATGAAGGTCATCGCAATGGATTTTGACAGTTTCTATATCTTCATTTTCATCAGGCCGGTGATTCCCGAGAATATCTGCGGAGACTTTTTCTGCGCCTCTGGCAAGAAGTATGTGCCACTTTTCAGTGTTAATGCCTGTTGATATAACCCCTTCTGTAAAAAGGGAAAAAGTATTTGCTGTGTAGCCTGTTTCCTCAATAAGCTCGCGTTTACCGGCAGTAAGGATATCTTCTTCCGGATCAACAAGTCCTGCCGGGAGTTCAATTACATAGTTGTCCACGGCAGGTCTGAACTGTCTGATTAAAATCAGTTCGTTCCGGATTGTAACCGGAATGACTACAACAACACCGTAATAGTTTACCCTGCTGACAGCTTCCCATTGGCGTACGATCCCGTTACGGTCTTCATACGAGAGACAGACCGCCTTGATAAATTTACCTTTCCAGAGGATTTTTTCGTCAATAACTTTCATGTCATAAAAGTTCCCTGAAATTGATGAATGAGATTAATTTGAGCTTCTGAACCGCACCAAGTGGCACTATACGGAAAAGGCGACTGTGCCGGTTTAACTATTAACATGAGCTGAAATTTTATGCCATATCTATAGAAACCAGGATAAAATCACTCTTCTTTTTATAATGTATTACAGCGCGGCCCTGTTCATTTTCGTACAGGTCGATATCGTCACTGAACTCCTTTATTAGTTTCAATTTCATGGTATCTGTTCGCAACAGCTGTCCGCCTTCTATGATTTGTACTTCTGCATTCATAGGCCCTCCTTCGGGTTATTTCCGGCATTGCCGCACCATCTGTTTTGCTGGGAACAAGAAATCTCATGTGTCTCACTGTTATTTTATCATATTCTCCTGGGGTGACAGCCGGATGCCCTTTGCCAGGGCAGAGCAAATGATATTATGTGCAAAAAAAATACAACAAAGTGTCAAAATGACAACGCACTCTGTCAAACTGCCCTATTATTTATTTTTCCATGCTTTGAAAACAATTATTACAAACAAATAAAAAACATTATTTATTAATAAGATACCTCTATTGATACTATCTGCGCAACGAGGCATGTAAATTGCTTTATCTCCCTATAACGATCTGCAAGATGCATAAAAACGGTGGAAGGAGAATCTCATGATACTGTTTATTCTCGGATTGACCATAGGGGTATTTGCCGGCATGATGCTTATGGCTCTTTTAGCAGCCGGTAAAAGCGGAGAAGCAGCAGTAGAAAAGATGCACTAAGCCTGGCTGTTTGGCCGTACCGCGCAGACCAAACTGTTAATGACCCTGTAGGAGGGCGGTCATCCTCTGACTATACCTTCTTCACTCTACCTGTCAGTGTTGAACAGGTTCTTTATCCTTTATCCCTGGTAATTCTTTGGCAGCATCATGAAGCTGCTCTGCTTGCTCTTTAAAAGAGGGGAATCCCAGCTCTTTCTTTTTCGAAGGAATTTCAAATTTCTTCAGGACCGGCTGCGGGGTGCTCGCCTCAGAAGCGGTCTCTTGAGGAGCGGTCCCTTGAGATGCCACGGCTTTCTTCTCTCCAGTTAACGAGCTTATTTGCGAAAGCAGCCGTTTCAATTCATTATTTGATTGTTCAAGTTCAGCAATTCGGGCATCCTTTTTTTTGAGTTCGGCTGTCTGTCCTTTGCTTGCCTTCACCTGCATTTCAGTATGGGCGATCTGACCCTTCAGTTTTTGGATCTCAGTCTGAAGATTTTTATTGTTTTCTTCCGCTATCCCCATCTTTTCCTGCAATGACTGGGCTTCTTTCAGCGCTTTGCTGCCCTGAATTTTCTTTAAATCATCCTTCAATGTCTGCTTATCCTTTTCCATCAGGTCAATTTCCTTGATCGCCCGAGTAAGCAGCTCTTTCGCCCCTGATTTTTTCCCCTCTTTTTTCCCGGAAAAACCGGAACCGAAAATTAGTCCGAGGACAAATGTAGCAACTGCCACAATAATTAAAATTTTGTTTTTTCCCATCTTGACCCTCCCGCGTTTTGCCTGTTAATTAAATTCAGTCCCAAATGATTTAATATATATTATATCGTACGTTTCTGGATGCTGCGTCTGTAATTCAGAGCTATAAGGCTGTTAGCAATTAAATACTTAATCTAGTATACTGCTACAGATAAATTTCCTTTTGTTTAAAATAGGTAACGATATAATGTACTGATTTTGATAACTAATTACAATAACAATGAATATTAAAGTCACGAAAGCTTCCGGAGCAGTTGAAGATATTAATCCTCAGAAACTGCGCAATTCTCTCAGGAAAGCCGGAGCAGAAGAAGATCAGGTAGAAGAAATTATAGAACGGATACTTCGCGAAGTCGCGCCTCAGACCAGCACAAAAAAAATTTACAGACTTGCAAGAAAGTATCTGAGACAGCTGAACCATGCCTCTGTGCTGAGGTACTCATTGAAAAATGCCCTCTTCAGGCTGGGGCCGACAGGGTATCCCTTTGAAAAATATTATAGTGCCATCATGAAAAGCTACGGATATGAAACTGAAACCGGGCTGATTATTGAGGGCAAGTGCGTTAAACATGAGGTTGATGTTATTGCGCTGAAAGAGGATGAGGTATCTCTTGTAGAATGCAAGTACCATAGCAGGGCAGGAAGACCTGTTGACATTAAAGTTGCCATGTATGTTCACTCACGATTTGAAGACCTTGCCCCGGTTATGGCCGACCGTTATCCGGAGAAAAAATTTAAAGGATGGTTGGCAACGAACACGCGCTGTACTTCTGACGCAATTGAGTTTGCCAAGTGCTACGACCTGAACATAAGAAGCTGGAATTACTCTCAGCACAAGAGCCTTGAAGACATGATCGGCGAAAAAAAACTTTACCCGGTAACCGTTATATCCGGTATCAAAAGAGGGCTGATTGAGCGGCTTCTCGAACAAAATATCATATTGCTGAAGGATCTCGTTGATATGGACCTGAGCAGTATAGTAAAGAAGTTGTCCCTCTCTGAAAAGAAAGCGCAACTGCTTAAGCATCAGGCAGAAGAGTTGTGCCTTTGTTAATTTCATCGGTACTCATGGAAAGTGTCTATTATTTCCGGTATTCGCGCCAAATCTAACCCCCTGCAGCAACTCTGCTGACATTCATCCCTTGTATACCCGTTTGACAGTCCAACATTATCCTTTCCATTTTACCAGCAGCCAGCCGAGGTCGTTCACTAAGAGAACGGCAGAGGGGGTAAAGGTTCCGCCAGAAAAGCCGAATAAAAAGACATAAAAGCCGGAAAGGGGTGAGGAAAGAGGTATGGCACAGAAAAACAAATCAGGACAAAGAGCGCTTCTGGAGAAAAAGATCGATCAGTTCTGCGAGAGTTCAGTGGAACTGCTGTCCGGAATTCATTCAAAATACAATAGTGGGAATCCGGGAAAGTCAAAAAAGAGAAAAAAAAGAAAAAAGAAAGATGTCTCAAGGGCAGACCTGAGCATTGACTTTCAAGACGAGGAGCCACTGGACGACCTGGCATAATTGGTTCAGTCCGGAGAGCAGATATTCTTTAATAGGGGATGAAGTACGGCGTCACCGCTGATGGTGTGACAGTACGAGGGGACTCGGAATTCATTTCTGAACCGGTAGAGACAGAAAGCATCTGAGATTTTGATGCTGCCTCCCTGAGGCTCGTTGAAAGAAGCTTTCGCGCTTTTGAATCTCGAACCTTTTTGGTTTCGGCCCCGATAATTACCGCGATTGTCCGAACCCCCTGTTGAGACGCTGTTGCCGCGATAGAAAAACCTGCAGCTCTGAAATACCCTGTTTTCAATCCATCGCATCCTTCAAAGCTTCCCACAAGCCGGTTATGGTTTCTCATTATAAACGGTTTCGGAGTGTCTTCACGAAAGAGCCTCACTTTCGTTGCTGTATATTTAAATGTTTCGTCATGCTTGAGCAGTTCAAGGCATAGTTTTATCATGTCCCGGGGCGTGGAAATATCAGGCAGCTGGCCCCTTCCAGGAGGAAGACCATGCACTGAATGAAACACCGTGTCTTTCATGCCAAGCTCCTGTCCACGCTTGTTCATCAGTCTGACAAATAATTCCTTGCTTCCCGTATAGTGCAGCGCAAGAGCTGTTGCTGCATCATTTGCTGAGGTCACCATGAGTGCGTAGAGCAGGTCTTCCACAGTCTGAACTTCCTTTTCCTGTAAGTAAACCTGTGATCCGCCAATTCTGGCTGCTTCAGCTGAAATGACCACCCTGTCCTGAAGGGTTATCCGTGCTGACTTGACAGCTTCGAGGATTATCAGAAAGTTCATCATTTTAACCAGACTTGCAGGGTAACTCCTGACGTCCGCATTATCTTCAAACAGCACATCCTGAGATGACGCGTCAATGGCAATAGCGCCCAGATAGGGGTTTTTTGAGAGTTTCTGTAGTCTGGGCCGGGGCCCCCTCTTTTCACGGTGCTTCTTCGTTGATCCGGGCGGGAGGTGTTTATCTATGCGGGCACTATTGTTTGCGAGTCCATAAGAAGAGGGAATGACAGGGGTAAATGAAATAACGATAGCTGCTGAGACGAGCGTGATGAGTAGTTTTAATTGCATTGACCTCACCCGTTTATTATATAGATTTTAATTCAGGGTGACAACTGTATGACGAACAGAATAAGTTCGATGACCGCAACATACCGGGGGCAAACAGAGACGTGACAGAAAACAGCTGTCAGTCTGCTGAATATATCGTGCTGTAAGGAATCGGGTATGTATCAGGAGAATCTATGGGTATGAGCAGCTGGTTTGAAACATTCAGCCATTTGTAGTCAGGCCACAATTTGCGGAGTTTTCCATCATCGGGCGGCTTTGAGTAGATGGAGTTGGAATAGACTACCTGCAGTATGCCTACTCCATAATCAGCCTGAACGTCCACGAGAAAATGATCACTGAATTTTTTAAACGTGCATTGCTGTTCTTTTATTATTCCTTCGATGTCAGAAATCGGCACTTTCACCAGCACATATTTGCTGACCCCCCGCTCACTGATACGGGTCAGGGTCCGTGACTCAGCGCTGGCCACATACACGGTGGAGATGAAATCCATTCTTTTCAGAAACTGGGCAGCCACGACCGCAGCTGTTCGGCGCCCTCCGATTGAGTGATGAAAACCATAATATTCAAAAAGCTTGTGATGGAGACTCTCCGCATATTTTTCCCCCCGCTCATAGAGGTCTTTTGACACATAGCGAAGACGCTGCGCCATATCTTCCGTTGCTTCATCAATAGGCCAGTCGACTCTCACATGAAAATGGGTTATTACATAACGGTTCTGTCGTTTAACTGAGGGGTCCTGTTGAACAAGAATCGCGTAGTCTACCGGTGTTAAATCAAGGAGAAACTGCCCAAAGCTTGGATTATCAAAATAACGAAGGTTTTTTGTGTAGTTTTTATGAAGGTGGACATTGACGAGCTGTTCATGTACAGCTTCCTTTGTGATTTTATTGTTATCAAAGAACCGGATATATTTTTTATGGATGTTGGGGATAGTACCTTCACAGAATATGACCAGAAAATGATTCTGGTTTATGTACTCCTGTTCAATAACTTTAGCCCGGGGTTTTAGCTCCCTTTTCGGCACGAACGGATAGGACTCACCTTTCGAGGTAAAATTAGCATAGGAATCTATAAGGGCGTGCCGGATAAGATATCCGTTTAACTGGTCCCGCAGGACATCATAGACTGACCTTCTGAGGCGATGCTTTAAGCTTAACTGATAGCGATATGGCCAGGTCGGCACATTGTTCTCCGAATTAAATTACGCTGACGTCCCTGTTAATTATCATTTCAATAAAACTGCTGATTATAAAAGTATAAAGAAAATATAAATAAAATGCATAAAAACTGTTTTGCTTCCCTCAGCAGGAAGTCTCTCTTTCTGAACTGAAGGGATCGGCCCTGAATTTAGACGTTTTGTGCCTTTTGGGTACTATTGCCAGGGGAGTTCAGAGTTGTTATTTTTCATGAATATTTATTACCATACAATATGGCGATACTTGCGATAAAGACATACCCTGAAGAAGTTCTCAAGGGCAAAACAGAGCCGGTTACAACGTTTGATAATCAGCTGCATAAACTTATCGATGATATGATCGAAACAATGTACGCGGCTCCCGGTGTAGGTCTCGCGGCAAACCAGGTCGGAATATCAAAGCAACTCATTGTTATAGATGCAAGTGCCAGGGATGAGACAACCTCACTGATCGTCCTCGTCAATCCTGAAATCGTCTGTGCCGAGGGAAGTGAGGACTCTGAAGAAGGGTGTCTCAGTCTTCCGGAATACACAACGGTTATAAAAAGATCAAAAATGGTTAAAGTGAAGGGTCTTGACCGGGAAGGAGATCCCCTGGAGATTGAGTCTGACGGTTTTCTTGCAAAAGTACTGCAGCATGAGCTAGACCACCTGAACGGGATGTTGTTAATAGACAGGATTGGACGTATCAAGAGGCAGTTTTTTAATAAGCGTTTTGCCAGAGAAAATGCTTTGACCCGGAAGTAACGCGCGCGATCAAGGCTGTGAATACGTAATTCCCCCACGCTGTCTTCTCATCATTATAATACATTGAATTATAATGAGATTAATATTAGTATGTAAGACCGGAATGATATTGCTGATCCGGCGACAGGAGCCATTTTGAAAATAGTTTTTTTCGGAACACCGGAATTTGCTGTTCCGGCCCTTAAAACCCTGGTCAACTCCGAACATGAAGTCCTTGCCGTTATTTGTCAGCCTGACAGGCAGAGCGGACGGGGGAGAAAGTTGACCTCCTGCCCGGTTAAGGAGGAGGCTCTCAGGACTGGAATCCCTGTATCCCAGCCCCTCAAAGTAACTGATGAGGGATTTTTTGAAAGTCTGAAGATGTTAAATCCTTCCGTAATAGTCGTTGTAGCGTACGGGCAGATATTCCCCGGCGAAATCATTCATCTGCCTGAGTACGGATGTGTGAATATCCATGCCTCTCTTCTGCCGAGATACCGGGGGGCATCGCCGATAAACTGGGCAATCATTAATGGTGAAACAAAGACAGGTGTTACAACCATGCTTATGGATGAGGGTATGGATACCGGCCCTGTCCTGATGCAGCAGGCAGCAGAAATATTCGCGGATGACACTGCGGGAACTCTTTCCCCGAGGCTATCAGCCCTGGGAGCAGAGCTGTTAACCCCCACTTTGCAAGGGCTTGGGGATGGGACGATCAGACCTCGTTCCCAGAGGGACGGCGCAACATATAGTGCAATAATGAATAAGAGTGACGGGTTCATTCAGTGGTCGAAAACAGCTGAAGAAATATGTAATTTTGTGAGAGGCATGAATCCCTGGCCGGGGGCATATGGATTTGTTGAAAATCAGCGGTATAAAATATTGAAAGCCCTGCCGGTAGATGAAAAAGGAGAACCGGGTGTTATAGTCAGGATCACCAAGGATGACTTAATTGTTGGCACTGGTGATGGGGTTGTTTCTGTGCGGGAGATACAGCCGTCAGGCAAGCCTGTAATGACTGTTGGCGCATTTCTCCAGGGCCGGCGCATAACAGAAGGCATGAGGTTCAGCCAGACAGTGAACAGTAAGTAAGGGGCGGAGAGATTGAATCCCGGTGTTTACCGCATCTGCCTGGTTGCGTGAGTTTCAGAAATTAAACAGGATTCAGATGGTGTGAAAATGGTTAAAAATTTTTTTAAGCTGCTCGGGTTTTTTATAACATTTATTACCCTTGCCGCAGTTGCTGCCTACCTGATATATTATGCGGTCAACGTTGACAAGACCGGCGAGGTGCCGTTGCTTGCCAATAAGAACATCACCGAGGCGACAGAACTTTTGAACATGAGAAACCTGCTGATCTCTGTGGCAGGGAAAGAGCATCATGATGAAGTTCAAGCCGGCCACATTATTCGCCAGCTCGTTGAGGCGGGAAAAGAGGTCCCTGTGGGGACCGAGGTCGGTGTTATTATGAGCAGCGGGCAGGAGAGGTATTCGATGCCTTCTTTTGAAGGACAGAATCTTGATGACGCGAAAAAGACACTGGCAAACCTGGGAATGAAAATCAAGAAAGTGACATGGGTCCATTCAGACGACGTTAAGAAAGGCATGGTCATTGCCCAGCGGCCTCTCCCGGGAAATATCGTGAGTAATGAAGTGAACTTTCTTGTCAGCCTGGGGCAGTACGATGTATCCTATAGTTGCCCATCTTTTGTAAACATGACCATAGAGGACGCGAGAATTCTTGCGGGTAAGCTTGGAATCCAGCTCAAGGAGAAAGACAAAGGCAGGAGAATTATATTTCAAAAGCCCGAGGCAGGCGCCCTTGTCAAATCAAACGGTATAGTAGAGGTTACCCTGGGGCGCGGCTGGGGGATGTGGTTTTGATTCCGGATGTTGCATTGTAATTCTATTATTTCTGGAGGAAACGTATGATAAAAATAGCACCTTCGATATTGTCAGCAGACTTTGCCAGGCTGGGAGAAGGGATTGCAGCGGCTGAAAAGGCCGGGGCAGACCTTATTCATGTTGATGTAATGGACGGACATTTTGTCCCGAATATCACCATAGGCCCCCCTGTTGTAAAGGCCTTGAAAAAAGTCGCTACATTGCCCCTTGATGTACATCTTATGATTTCAAACCCTGATAGCTATGTAAAAGATTTTGCGGACAGCGGGGCGGACATCATAACTGTACATGAAGAAGCGAGCATACATCTTCACAGGACATTGCAGAATATAAAAGAGTGTGGTGCGAAGGCTGCTGTTTCGCTTAACCCTGCAACTCCTGTGAGTAATATTGAGGTTATTCTTCCTTATGTTGATATGGTCCTGATCATGTCTGTGAATCCGGGCTTTGGGGGACAGAAGTTCATTCCTGAAGCTCTGATGAAGATTGAGCAGATCAAAAAAATGATTACAGAAAGAGGACTGAATGTTGAAATAGAAGTGGACGGTGGAGTTACCGTAGATAATGTGGCTGATGTAAAAAGGGCAGGAGCCGACATAGTCGTGATGGGAAGCGCCTTCTATAACTCGAAAAATTATGAAGAAACAGTCAGGGCTGTGAGAGAAAAGTGCGGGCCATGACCAGGGAGATATTTAACAGGGCCGAACAGTTCAGGCATTCTTCAGAATACAACAGGGCACTCGACCTTTACGAAAAAGCGCTGAATTTATACAAAAAAGAGTCAGATGTCCAGGGCATACTGGATTGCTGCCTCTCTATGGGAGATACCTTAAGGGCAAAAGGGGAATTTGGGAAGGCGCTGGATTTCTATCAGGAAGGGTTAACCCTCGCGGGCGCTTTGGATGACAGGTATTCTGAAGCTGATGCCCTTGTCGGGATGGGCTTGAGTGTGAGAGCTCTCGGCAATTGGAAAGATGCCATGAAAATGATCAACAGATCCGGCAGAATATACAGAGGTTTGAAAGACAGGAAGGGAGAGGCCTTTTCCGTCTGGGCAAGGGCAGGAACATACAGGATAAAAGGCGACATCACCAGGGCTCTCAACGGATTTAAAGCGTCACTTAAATCATTCAGGCAGTTACGGGACAGGTCAGCCATGGCCTACTCATACTGCGGTCTGGGAGGCAGCTCTCGGGTTGCCGGGAAATTCCGAGATTCAGAAAAGTACTACAAAATGGCCAATAGCATGTTTAACAGACTGGGAGACCGTTTCGGGCTTGCCTATTCCCATTGTGGCCTCGGCAACGCGCGAAGGATGGACAATGACTTTAACAAAGCATTGCTGCATTTCAAAAAAGCTGCGCTGCTCTACAAAAAAATCAATGACAGGGTCAGTTATGCGTATACGCTCTGGAGTGTGGGAACTACCCATAAAATGAAGGGTAATATGGAAAAAGCGGTTCAGAACTTTCAAGAGTCGGCTGATTTGTTCAGGCAGACCAGAGATCCCCGGGGTAAGATATACTGTGTCCTTGGAATCGGAGAAATAGACTGCCTGAAGGGCAACAGAAAGAAAGGGAAGTCAGCATTTATATCTGCTCTTGCCCAGGCTGAGAAATATTCCTTCACTATAGAAAGAAATTACGCGCGCAGACTGCTTCACGCGTATGAACAGAAAAAAGGCCTTCCCATAAATCTTCCATAAAAGTACTCGTGTTCTAACTAAACGCTTACAGGCATTAAGAAAACCTTGTAAATGCGCCGGTATCTATTTTTCATTGCTGAAGTAGGTATTTACTGATTTATCTGATATAATTTTATGAAAGCTGCATCTGCAAATTGTAGCTGGAAAATTATGGGAAACTCTTTGAACTGCCGACAGAATGTACTGATAACTGGATATGTAGTGAAGCTTTCAGCTTTTCTTGTTATGATGCTGACCGGCTGCGCTTCACGCCCTCCTGTAATTGTGATTGAAACCCCTGCCCCTGTGACCATAGAAGTTGAAGAAGAACAGGTAGAAGCCATAGAACAGGAACCTGAAGTTGAGATGAGAAGCAGCCTCGGGGCCACACTGGTTTACGATGGCATACTCCGGTCATCCTATGAAGCACCCTATTACTATGTCACGAGGGTCCCCGGACGCTCTCAGGTCCGTGTTTCAGGCTATGAAGAAAATCAGAGGCACAATGGATATCTCAGGGTCACCTATGAAGGGAAGACCGGATATCTCTCTCTGGCAAATTTTCAGATGACTGATGAACTGAAGCATTTTATTGCAGAGGAAAAGCAGAAAATCTATATTCATAATATGGAAACGCTTTCACACATAGAAACGATGCAGGAAAATCTTGAATCAAAGAAGGCCCTTGTCATCACCTCACAAGCAGAAATCAGAGCGTCCGGTTCTGCAGATTCTCCGGTTATTGATAAGCTGAAAAAGGGGGACATGTTCTTTATTCAGGAGGAGCGGGCAGACTGGTACCTGGTACTATATAATCGTCCGGTTATTGATTATGAATCATCAGAATATTCAGCTGTCGCGGAGATTGTGTCCCGTTACAAAGACAGGGATTCCCTGTTGTCGGAATATCATGAAGGATGGATTCATGACAGATTTACAAATGCCCGAAAGGTGGATAAATATTCTGACCAGGAGAAACGCAGGAGTTTTTTCATTCAACAGAACCCGAATATACCCGAGCTGATGAAAAATGCGATCTTAAATGGTGAGATAATAATTGGCATGACTGCGGACATGGTGGAGGCAAGCTGGGGCACGGCAGACGAGATTGAAAGTTCAGATACACTATTTGACTCTCAGGAGCAGTGGATTTACGATGATACCTATCTTTTTTTCGATAAGGGCAGACTGAATGGCTGGCAAAATTTTGATGAATAGGACTGTTTATCACCGTGTCCGATCTCTGCGGCCTGGATCATCCAGTTGATATCGCAGCCTGATTCATAATAATTGATAATTTCAGAGATTCAAATTATACTGTTTAGTGGACTGTGTAATCGCTCCATAGTGTGAAAATGGATGAAGCTGGAACAATAGATGAGATGGAAGGCCTCTACAGGGGGGCTGCCGCGAAGAAGGATGAGATAACAAGAGCTGCGCCTTTAACCAGGGTGTTGGCCAAAATTGTTGACTTTGTACTTGTCTTTGGGCTGGTCAAGATGATACCCGGTCTAGGCTTTTTCGTTGGCCTGGCGTACCTTGCTGCCTCTGACGGCCTCTTTCAGGGCAGGAGTATAGGGAAGAAACTTCTTGGTCTCAGGGTATTCATCTGCCGTGAGAATTCAGAAGATGTTTTCCCGTGCGGGTATCGGGAGTCGGTCTTGAGAAATGCCCCTTTTGCAGCTGCTTACCTGATTTCCGGAGTGTTCTGGAACATCCCGGTTCTGGGCAGTATATTCTCCTTTATTGTTGTTACAGCCGTGCTGGTATTTGAAAGCCTGGTGATGATGGGTAGTGAGAACGATAAAAGATTTGGTGATGAAGTTGCAGGTACTCAAGTTGTCGTTGATAAACAGGGGGAAATAAATGTTTCATAAAATACTCGGATGGTTTTCAAATGATCTTGCCATAGACCTTGGTACGGCCAATACACTCGTATTTGCAAAAGGGAAGGGGATCGTCTGTAATGAACCTTCGGTTGTTGCGATTCAAAAGGACAAGGTTATTGCGGTTGGCAAAGAAGCGCAGAAAATGCTCGGCAGGACCCCGGCAAACATCATAGCAATGAGACCGTTAAAAGAGGGGGTTATTGCTGACTTTGATAAGACAGGGGAACTCCTTAAATATTTTATCAGAAAGGTCCATAACAGAAAGAGCTTTATATCACCCCGGATTGCCATTGGAGTACCCTCTGGTATTACACAGGTGGAACAAAGGGCGGTAAAAGATGCGGCCCAGGCGTCTGGAGCGCGGGAAATTTATCTTATTGAAGAACCGATGGCGGCTGCCCTTGGTGTTGGTCTGCCAATTGGAGAGCCTTCCGGAAACATGATCGTTGACATCGGTGGAGGTACTACTGATGTGGCTGTGATCTCACTCCATGGGGTTGTCTACAGTAAGGCCGTGAGAATGGGCGGCGATAAAATGGATGAGGATATTGTAAATCATATAAAGAGCAAAGAGAGAATCCTTATCGGTGACAGGACTGCTGAGTTAATAAAACGCGAAATTGGTTCGGCCTACAAGGTTGACGATGAAAACCGTTCCATGAATATCAAGGGAAGGGACCTTGTATCAGGCATTCCCAAGACGATCACGATATATGAAGATGAGATCAGAGACGCAATCAGCGAGACTATTACCGTTATACTCAATGCTATTAAAGTTGCCCTCGAAAACACCCCGCCGGAACTCGCTTCTGATATTGTAGACAGGGGAATTGTTCTTGCCGGAGGCGGCGCCCTTGTGAGGGGACTGGATTCCCTGATAAGAAATGAAACAGCTCTTCCGGTTATTGTGGCTGAAGAGCCGCTGCTGGCTGTCGTGAATGGAGTTGGACAGGTCCTGGATGATCTGGACATCTTAAAGAGAGTTTCAATATGATAAACAGGAGATGCTAAAGAAAAAATTACTTGTTTTTACAGTTATTACTCTTCTGGTTTTTGGATTTCTCTCGTATCAGAGCATCAAAGGCGAAAGCCATCTCCTTGATCTTGCCCTCTACCCCCTCACATTTCTCGAAGAAATAATATCCTCTATCATGAGAAGTGTGGACAACAATGTTAATACCTATTTCCTTCTTACCGGAAAAGAAGAGGAAAACAGGCGGCTCCTTAAAAAAATAACTGAACTTGAAGGGGAGATTAACAAAAACAGCGAAGTCCGCCTTGAAAACGAACGGCTCAACAAAATACTCCACCTCAGCGCACAGAGAAGTGACTATATCACAACCGCGCGCGTCTTTGCGAGGGATCCAACCAACTGGTTCCAGACGTTATGGATAAACAAGGGGAAAACAGATGGCATCGCCAAAGGCATGGTCGCAGTCGGCAATTCAGGGCCTGTCGGCAGGATACATCGTGTTTTTGATGACAGGGCAGGCGTTATTCTCATCACTGATGTCAACTCATCTGTCGCGGTCAGGCTCCAGACCTCCAGGGCTGAAGGAATTCTGGAGGGCAGAGGCGATAACTCCTGCTATTTGAAATATGTTTCGCGGGAAGTGGATATTAGCGTTGGAGAAAAGATTATAACTTCAGGTCTTGACGGACTTTACCCTGCAGGACTCTTAATCGGGGATGTTTCCCTTGTCAGGGCTGAAGACGAAATGTTCAAGGTTATTGAAGTGGTGCCTGCTCAGGACCTTAAAGCTGTTGAAGAGGTTGCGATATTTAAAAAGTGAAATATTTTATTTCATATATTCTTCTGGCCTACTGTGCTCTCGCAGTACAGTCACTGCTTTTTTCAGGAGTAAAACCGGACCTTGTGCTGGTCCTTGTCTGCGCATACTCATTAAAGTTCGGACAGACGAGAGGGGTTATCTATGGCATGGCAGCAGGCCTGCTGGTTGATGTTTCCGGGGGCCTTATTCTCGGACCGAACCTGATCGGTAAGTCTGTGGTTGCCTTTTTGATCCGGTCTTTGCGGGAGAACCTCTTCCAGTGGAACATTTATGTTAATACGATAATGATCGTTATGCTCTCAGTAATTGATATTTTTCTTGTCTATGCCTGTTTTGAATTTTTCTCAAAAGTATCATTTATTAACAGGCCCTGGCTGATACCGATTACCCAGGTTTTTTATACGGCTGCTGCCTCGATTATTCTCTATCACTTTCTTCAACCCGGGAAAGATTATACATTGATAAAAGAAGAGGGATTTTAAGCGTTATGGACAGGCGGATTACGATCATCCTCTATATCATTACTTTTGCCTTTGCCCTCTTTGTGATAAGGCTGTGGGACCTTCAGGTCATGAGGGTCGATGAGTACAGAAAGATTGATGAGCGCAACCGGATACGGGTACTAAATATACCTGCTCCCCGGGGGATTATATACGATAGAAACGGCAGGGCACTTGTTAAGAACATCCCATCATTCGATATAACTGTTGTAAAAGAAGACATGTCACGCGACCCTGATATGCTTGCGGAAATGGGCGGCCTGATAGGCATTTCAGCAGAGGAGATAAAAAAGAAAATTGTCAGCCCCACGGCAAATCCTTTTAAGCCCATTGTACTCAAAGAGGATGTATCCTTTGTTGAGGTTGCGAAAATAGAGGCAAGAAAAATGGACTTCCCCGGCCTTCAGATCAGCGTTGTCGGGGGGCGGGAATACATTTACGGGCATTCCGCAAGCCACGTACTGGGCTACCTGGGCAGTCTGAATCTTGCACAGCTGCGTGCCCCGGAATATAGAGGCATTCCCCAGGAAACCGCTATCGGCCAGTTCGGAGTCGAAAAAGTCTATGACGATACATTGCGGGGGATTCCGGGGAAGAAAGTGGTTGAGGTGGATGCGGTCGGGAGTATTATCAAGGTTGTCAGGATTCAGAAGCCGATTAAAGGCCGCGACATTCATCTGACTATTGATATTGATATGCAGACAGTTGCCGAGGAAAGCCTCCAGGGCAAAGCCGGAGCTGTGGCAGCGCTCCACCCTGACACCGGCGAAGTGCTTGCTCTTGCGAGTTCGCCATCATTTAACCCGAACCTCTTTGTCCGTGGTATTCATTACGAAGCATGGCAGAAACTTGTGAATGACCCGCGCAAGCCGCTCTTAAACAGGGCAATTCAGAGCCAGTATCCTCCCGGCTCAACCTTTAAAATTGTCACTGCGATCGCGGCTCTCCAGGAAGGAGTTATCGGGCAGGACACGAACTTCTACTGCAGTGGATCGATTTATTTTGGACGGACCTTCCGCTGCTGGAAATGGGCCGGCCATGGTTATGTAAATCTTCATGACTCTCTTGTTGAGTCCTGTGATGTGTATTTTTATGAGATCGGGAAAAAAATCGATATTGACATGCTGTCCAGATATGCGAAGAACTATGGGCTTGGGACGGCGACCGGAATTGAACTGGAAGGTGAAGCCTCAGGAATAGTCCCGACAAGAGCCTGGAAAGTAAGGACAAAAAATGAGAAATGGTACCAGGGTGAAACGCTGAATACCGTCATTGGCCAGGGTTACCTGTCAACTACACCGATACAGATGGCACGGCTGACAGCAGCAGTTGTAAATGGCGGAAGACTGTATAAACCCTTTCTTCTTGCTGATACCGGTCCGAGGGAGCCTGAATCGATCGTGAAAATAAACGGTCAGCACATATCACTGGTCAGGAAAGCACTCGTCAGCGTAGTAACTGATAAAGACGGAACTGGCAAGGCAGCCCGCTCGGACATTGTCAGCATAGGTGGCAAAACAGGAACTACCCAGGTTATCGGAGGCAGGACCACCGGGGATGATGTGCCGGATAAGCACAAAGATCACGCCTGGTTTGTGGCCTTTGCCCCTGTGAATAATCCGCGTATAGCGGTGGCTGTTTTTGTTGAACATGGCGGGCATGGAAGCACAGCTGCAGCACCTATAGCGAAAAAAATAATAGAATCATACTTTGGCGAAGACCGGAAGACTGAAATGAATAATAAGGGATGACCGTATATGAGCCCGGGTAGCGGGTGAGACCGCTCTGCTGCCTGACGAGATAGAAATGATCGACCGAAGACTCTTAAATAATTTTGACTGGAGTACGCTTCTTGTTGCAGTGGTTTTGTCCCTGATCGGGGTCCTGACTATATACAGCGCAACAAGACCGGTTCTTGATGCTGTTCAGAAAACCTTCTACATCAGGCAACTGTACTGGATCGCTTTGAGCATGGTCGCGTTCTTCATTATGGTTTCAATTGATTATAAGTGGTACGTACGGTTTGCATATCCGATTTTTTTATTCGGCGTTGTACTCCTGATAATAGTGCTTGTGGCGGGAAAGAGAGGCATGGGCGCGCAACGCTGGATAAACCTTGGGTTTTTATCTTTTCAGCCTTCGGAATTTTTCAAACTGTTATTCATTATCGCCATGTCCCGATATCTGTCGCAGATAGAACACTCGGAAAAGCTCGGCCTGAGGTATATGGCAAAGATGGGGATATATTTCGTGATTATCCCGACTTTCCTTATTCTCAGGCAGCCTGATCTCGGGACCGCGTTAATCGTTCTGTTTATCTTCATAACAATGATTGTAACTGCAGGGGCCAGGAAGAAGATATTGCTGATAACGCTTCTTGTTGCCATTATCAGTCTACCCTTTGCCGGCAAAATCATTTGGGGAGGGCTGAAAGACTATCAGAAAAACAGGATAATCGCGTTCATTGATCCCCAGGTTGACCCGCAGGGGGTTGGTTACCACATAAACCAGTCGAAGATATCAATCGGTTCCGGCGGCTTTCTGGGCAAAGGCTATATGAAAGGGACACAGGGCCCATACAGGTTTTTACCTGAAAACCATACAGATTTTATTTTTTCGATATTTGCTGAAGAATGGGGTTTTGCCGGGAGTACCGCCTTATTCATTATGTACCTGTTTATTATTTTGAGAGGGCTGGATACTGCCCGGAAGGCCAGGGACAGGGAGGGCTGTTTCCTTGTGCTTGGAGTGACCTTTATGTTTTCATTTTATTTTTTTATAAATGTCGGCATGACTTTGGGATTGATGCCGGTTGTTGGCGTTCCCCTGCCCTTGATGAGTTATGGCGGGACAGCACTGCTTTCAAACTTCCTGGCGCTGAGTATTATAGCCAATGTAAGAATGAGGAGGTTTGCGCTGTATTATTAAGGTGCCGTGAAATAACCGGTTAATTCATGAGTCGCCTTCATAGAATCAGGAAGGAGTAACAAGAACGGGTATATTAATCTTTTTTCTTTCATGTATCATGTATGGATGATACAATGATGCGTTATAAGCCCCCTGTGAAAGCTGAAAATGATAGTAAGATTAATTGAGATTTTAGGCGCGTTAATGGAAAGACCAGCCATAGGGCTGGGCAGGATAATACTGTTATTCTGGTCTGTTATCAAAGGGTTATTTCAACCGCCGCTTGACATGCGAAATACTATACGGCAGATGCTTGAGATAGGGGTCAACTCTATCCCTGTTGTGCTTATCACTGCCCTGGCAACGGGGATGGTTCTTGCTCTTCATATGTATACCGGATTTGACCGTTTCGGCGCTGAGGGCCTTGTGGGTACGGTTGTTGCACTCTCCATGACGAGGGAGTTCGGCCCTGTGCTGACAGCGCTTGTCGTAAGCGGGCGGGCTGGAGCGTCAATGGCAGCAGAGCTGGGGACAATGCGGGTTACCGAGCAGATAGATGCTTTGGAGACCCTTGCTACAGATCCAGTGAAATACCTTATCGTTCCGAGATTTATATCCGGTATGATCATGCTGCCGGCCCTCACGGTAATAACCGATATAGTCGGAATACTGGGAGGATACTTTGTTGCTGTTTCACTCCTCGGCACGAGCTCCAGAACATATATGAGGGCAACATGGGATTACCTTCAAATGGAGGATATTTATAATGGTCTGATAAAGGCATGTTTTTTCGGTATTGCCTTCACATTGATCAGCTGCTACAAGGGTTTTTATACACGGGGAGGAGCAGCCGGTGTTGGCAAGGCTACAACCGGTGCGGTTGTATACTCTTTTATGACTATCTTAATATCTGACTATTTTCTCTCTGCCTGGCTGTTTAAATGATTGAATTAACGGATATACATAAATCTTTTGAAGGCCACCATGTGCTGAGGGGAGTCAACCTGGCAGTAGAAAAAGGCCAGAGCCTCGTTGTAATCGGCGGCAGCGGGTCTGGAAAGAGTGTGCTGCTGAAGCATATCATAGGACTTTTGCAGCCGGACAAAGGGACTGTTGCTATAAATGGTAAAGACCTGTCACAGCTCAGCCAGGAACGGTTAAACGAATTGCGAAAACGCTTTGGAATGCTCTTTCAGTCCTCTGCGCTCTTTGACTCAATGACCGTCTGGGAGAATGTTGGCTTCGGGCTGAAGCGCCACACCAGCTTATCAGCTGAGCAGATAAGAGAAATTGCGGTTCAGAAGCTCAGAATGGTTCGGCTCGTCGGCATTGAAGATGAGATGCCTTCGGAACTTTCAGGCGGGATGCGGAAAAGGGTGGGGCTCGCCAGGGCCATAGCAATGGAGCCGGAAGTGCTGCTCTATGATGAACCGACGACCGGCCTTGATCCGATTACTGCAGACACTATAAACGACCTGATCGTAAAAATGAGGGAGGAACTTGATGTGACAAGTGTTACGATCACGCATAACATGAAATGCGCCTACAAGATTGCGGATAGAATTGCCATGCTATATAATGGTGTCATTATTGACCAGGGGTCACCTGATGAGATTAAAAATACATCAAATCCATACGTCAGACAGTTCATCGAAGGGCACGCAGTCGGCCCCATAGCAGTGGAAGGCATTGGTATATGAACAGTACATCTACTGAACTAAAAGTCGGAATTTTTGCGATATTGGTCATCATGGTTCTTTCCTATATCACCTTCAAGGTGGGAAGCCTTCCGCTTGTCTGGGACAAGGGCTACAGGCTGTACGCGGAGTTTGATGATATCAGCGGTCTTGATGAGCAGTCACG
>CAMYND010000036.1:0-2913 GCA_947259645.1 Thermodesulfovibrionia bacterium
CGTCCGGAAGGCAAGCAGATGCCCGGAAAGATGGGCATTCACACGGATGAATTTGCCGAGGATTTCAAAACGTTGACCCAAACTGTCCACAATGCCGGTGGGAGAATTGCGATCCAGCTTGTACATGCCGGCGGACAGACGGACTCGGACAATGCGGGCCGTCAGCCACTGGCGCCCTCAGCAGTGCAGGTTGAGCAGTATCCCGAGATGCCGTCTGAACTGACAAAGGATGAAATACGGGAAATTGTCGCGGCATTTGGAGAAGCTGCCCGCAGGTCCAAGGCCTGGGGTTTTGATGCTGTGCAGCTTCACGGAGCTCACGGCTATCTGATTAACCAGTTTCTCTCTCCTCTTACAAACCGACGCACTGATGAGTACGGAGGCAGCATTGAAAACCGCTGCCGTTTTCTTCTGGCAGTGTATGAGAGAGTGCGTGAAGCAGTCGGCTCTGATTATCCCGTGCTTATAAAACTCAATGCCGCGGATAATCTTGAAGGGGGCCTGAAAATAAGTGACGGCCTTTACGCAGCAATAAAGCTATCGGAATCCGGAATTGATGCAATAGAGGTCTCTGCCGGCACGCCAGCCTCAGGCGATGAAAGCCCGGCGCGGATTCAGATTAACAGGCCTGAAAAGGAGGCATATAACCTCGATTTTGCCCGCAAGATTAAAGAGTCGGTCAACTGTCCTGTGATGGTAGTGGGAGGTTTTCGTTCTTATGATGTTGCAGAAAAGGCGGTCCGTGAAGAAGGCATAGATTATATCTCCATGTCCCGTCCACTGATCCGTGAACCAGGCATTGCAAAACGCTGGGAAAGCGGAGAACGCCGCCCTGCGACATGCATATCATGCAATAAATGCTTCGGGCCCGGCATAAAAGAAGGCGGCATTTACTGCGTGGTTGAGAAAAAGGAGCTGAACAGTTTTAAAGGCGGCACAAAAAAAGGTTATTGATGGAGATTGATTCTGGTGGCTTGAATTAGTATAAGCAGTAACTGTGATTCACGAAATGCGATGTCCAGGGAACGGCGTCTGTTTCATGACCTCAGCAGCCAGATGTTAATTTAATACTCACTACCGCCTGGGTGAGGTGACTGCAGGGATCATTGTCTTTACAATTTCTGCACTGTTTTTCTTTTTCTCCTGTTATGCATTTTAGCAGGCGGTTTACATTTTCATGAAGTGTGAACTTGTGCAATAATTTTTCCTTTCCTTTTTTTACGGGGCGTATCATCGTTCTCTCCTTTATTAGTTATGCACAGCGTTCACTTTCAGTATACTCCTGTTTTCCCCTCTGTGATAGGGGATAAAATAGTAATTAATATTTTAAATATGCGTAATTGCGCAGATAAGCTATGTAGCGCAGTAATCTTCAGAGGTAACAGGGTGGATACCAGGGTCAGATCAGGAAAAGTATCTTCTCATGGGCTGTTTAACAGGGATGCTTGGCAGGCAACGTTTAACTGGTGAGTTACTGCATTGTGTTCTTTGCAGGAACAGCGTTTATGCCCCAGGACTTGAGTTTGTCCAGAACTTCTTTGAGAAGGTCATCAAACTTCTGTTTAACAACATCAGATAATTCTGCTGATGTCTCCATTGATTTGGGCTGTATTCCTACAAGGCTCATTTCCGAAGGGGTAACCTCCATCAGGTTTGCCGCAAAAAGCAGGTCTGGAAGCCCTATCTGGTGTACTGACAGTTTGTTGCTGAGGAAGGCAGGGATCTTATCTCCTTCGACTGTATCAATTGTTCCGGGCTCTTTCCTGAAATTTGCAGCATCGATAAATAAAACTTTGTCTCTGTGTTCAATGAGTGGAAGGAGGTCAAGCCCCTTGGTGCCGCCGTCGATCAGCTCAACGCCTTCAGGGAACTGGTACTCTTCCTTCAGCCTGTTCAAAACGTGCACGCCTGCACCATCATCACTTAAGAGGATGTTGCCGATTCCGATAACAGCGATGTTCATTCAGTTCTCCTTTTTACCCTTTTGTTATGATTGCAGCACCTTCTCAATGGTTTTTATGAGGTCCTCTGATGAGACAAAACCGGTCATGCGCACCAGTTCATTCCCACTAGTTCCGAGGACAATGTATGTTGGTGTTTCCATAACCTTAAAGCGCAAATATTTTTCCGGATTCTTACTGGAGCTGAATTTGAGAGCCTTGGTTTGAAAAGGCAATAAAGAGATGTTTGTTCTCATTCTTTGCCTGCTCAAATGCCGAACTCATATCTTTTTGCCATACGATAGTGTCCACGTTCATGTTCCTCTGTAATTCAAGTTGTTTTTAGGAAATACGCAGTGTTCGATTAACCATGAATATGCCCCGGAAATGTCTTACATAACATTCCCGGGGCTCCTCTGTAAATGCAACGCTTTCCTACTTTTTCTTTGGAAGCAGGAATTTCAGGTCTTTCTCGGTCATAAACTTATATCCGCTGAATATCGAGCTTATCAAACCATTCTTATCTTTCAGGTCGTTTATCCATGACATATAGACATGAATCAGGGTAAAGGCAACGACTATGTACATGAAAATATGATGGAATAGCCGTATTGTCTGAAGTGACATGAGATTTACCATCCACCCTCCCAGAGCTGTCCAGATAACCCCGGTGTGGTTCACCGAATACAGGGCAAAGCCGGAAAAGATCTGGAAAAGGAAGAACGCATACAGGATGACATAGGTAAAGGCCCCAAGTGCGGTATGTCCTACATTGCACGTTGATTTCGTATCCAGGAACAGGTAGCATTTGAGATCGTTGATCAGGTCACTGAATTTTTCACCTGAGAAGGGCAGCCAGTGCAGGATATTGGCATACCTGTTGCCCGCGAAGGACCAGTAGAGCCTGATAATGATGCTCATCAGAAAGGTGTAGGCTGCCACAAAGTGAATGAACCGTACCCAGCCCATAATG
>CAMYND010000036.1:2947-34720 GCA_947259645.1 Thermodesulfovibrionia bacterium
GGAGAGAGCATGAATAAAGGGCCTGCCGATGTACAACCCGGTCAGAGAGAGAATCAGAATGCAGAGAAAGTTTATCCAGTGAACCAGCCTCACAGGGAACTCCCATGCATAGATTCTCATTCTTTCATCTTTCACCATAGTTATCCCCCTTTCCTATTTAGTCTTAACCCTCAGAAGTTCATTTCCTTCAGTATCGACTACATGCACTGCGCATGCCATGCAGGGGTCAAAGGAATGAATAGTCCTGAGGATCTCAACGGGCTGCTCCGGATTCGCTACCGGGGTGCCGATCAGTGCCTCCTCATAGGGGCCTCTCTGATTAGAGGCGTCCCTGGGGGAGCCGTTCCATGTGCCGGGAACTACGATCTGAAAGTTCTCGATCTTCTTGTTCTTGATCGTAACCCAGTGACCGAGTGCTCCTCTGGGTGCTTCGTGCAACCCATAGCCTTTTGCTTCTGCAGGCCATGTGGATGGGTCCCACTTTTCACTGTTGTGAATCTTCAGGTCACCGTTTTTCATGTTTGTTGCAAGCTGATTCAGCCACACCGGGAGCTGCTCTGCAGTGACCAGAGTTTCAACGGCACGTGCCGCGATACGCCCAAGAGTTGAGAACAGGGCAGCAGGCCCGACACCCAGTGTCTTCAGGACACTGTTGACCACCGCCTGGACCCTCTCATGACCTGAACCATAGGCTATCAGCATTCTTGAGAGCGGCCCGACTTCCATGGCCTTGTTATCGTAGCGGGGCGCCTTGAGCCAGGTATACTTCTCATCGGTGTTCAGATGCTCATAGGGAGGCTGAGGCCCGGTGTACTTGAAGTCTGTTTCACCATCCCATGGATGCTTGGGCTTGTCATCCCCTCCTGAATAGTTATACCAGGAGTGGGTGACATACTCGGTTACTTTTTGATGGTCTACAGGGTGGATCTTGGACAGGTCCTTGTTCAGAATAATTCCGCGCGGAAGCCAGGTGTTTTCAGAGTTGCTGGCTGTGTCATTCGGGAATTCTCCATAGCTGAGGAAATTGCCGACTCCTGCGCCGTATCCTGCCCAGTCAAGATAGAAGGGGGCAACAGCGAGGACGTCGGGGATATAGACGTGCTCAACAAAGTCCTTTGCCTTCTGGGCCAGTCCGCTCATAAACGCTATGCTTCCCGCGTTCAGGGCGTTCTGGCTTTCAGGGTCTACAGGGATTGACATACCGCCGACTAAGTATGTCTGGGCATGCGGATTCTTCGCTCCGAGAAGGGCCTGGATTTTGATGACTTCCCGCTGCCAGTCCAAAGCCTCGAGATAGTGGGCAACAGCCATCAGGTTTGCCTCCGGGGGCAGTTTGTATGCTGCATGTCCCCAGTAGCCATTGCTGAATGGTCCCAGTTGACCTCTGTCAACAAATGCCTTGATCTTGTCTTTAATGCCTTTGAAATAATCTGTGCTTGATTTGTCCCAGTCAGAGATCGACTGGGCAAGTGCAGATGTTTTCGCAGGGTCCGCGCTTAAGGCGCTGACGATATCCACCCAGTCGAGGGCATGGAGATGATAAAAATGGATCACATGATCCTGGACATACTGAATGCCGCTGATAAGGTTTCTGATTATTCTTGCGTTGTCAGGAATTGTAATTCCTAAAGCGTCTTCGACCGCTCTCACCGAGGCGGTTGCATGCACCGTAGTTCAGACGCCTCATATTCGCTGCGTAAAGGCCCATGCGTCTCTCGGGTCACGGCCCTTTAATATCAGCTCAATCCCTCTGAACATGGTACTGGAACTCCAGGCATCAACAACTATACCGTTCTCAACCTGAGCTTCAATCCTGAGATGTCCTTCGATTCTTGTAATCGGATCAATAACTAGTTTCTTGTTAGCCAATGCTCTCCACCTCCTGTAATTAGTGCCACAGATTATCACTGACGAAAAAAAGCTGTGTATTATTTTTCAGATCTGTTTTTGCTGTTTTTTCAATCAATGTAATCTCCGGTTTATATTTATAAGCCTGTTCACTTTTTAGTCTGTGTCTGTCAGTGGCTTCTGCCTTTACTCTTCATCTTTTTTCTTTGGTGAAATTGCTCTGCCGATTCCGTGAAGTACAAGGCCGGCAGCAGTTGCAGCGGCAAGGCCTGCTCCAATTTTATCTGCTGTTTTTTCAACACCAAACCCAGGCACATTCGGAAGTCTCTTGTAGACCGGTCCCATGGTGTCCCAGAAATGAGGCTCAGAGCATCCGAAGCAGCCGTGTCCCGCCTGGACAGGCCAGCTGGTGCCCCCGTTGTATTTAACAGTCGGGCAGTTGTGGAACGTTGCCGGGCCTTTGCAGCCCATTTCATAGAGGCACCATCCCTGCCTGTGTCCTGCGTCTCCCCACTCCCTGACAAACTGACCGGCATCAAAATGCCCTCTTCGTTCACAGTTGTCATGAATTCGTTTTCCGAAGGCAAAGAGCGGCCTGCCAAGGTTGTCTGTCTGCGGCAGTCTGCCCAGTGTGAGGTAATGAACTATCGTGGCAGTGAGATTCTCAACATTCATGGGGCAGCCCGGTATATTGATTACCGTTGCGTTCGGCACCGCCTCTTTCACACCAACTGCGCCTGTGGGGTTTGGGTGTGCTGCAGGAATGCCGCCATGGGTGGCGCAGGTTCCAACAGCGATTGTAGCAGCCGCGTTTCCGCACACTTCCCGTGCAAGGTCAAGAGCTGATCTGCCGCCGATACAGCAGTATACACCGTTGTCCTTCATCGGAATGGACCCCTCGACAACAACAAAGTATTTACCTTTCTGGTTTTCTACCACATCCATAAGGGACTTCTCAGCCATGTGGCCTGACGGAGCCATGATTGTCTCATGGTATTCAACTGACAGGATATCAAGAACAATCTGGCCGACTGTTGGTGCGGTCGCCCTGAGAAGGGCTTCTGAGTCACCTGCGCAATCCTGATACTCAAGCCACACAAGGTATGGCTTCTGCGCTAACACCGCTTCAGCAATTTTGGGGATGAACGACGACGGTAAAGCGAGCATGGCTGCCATACCGGTGCACCATTTCATGAAGTCTCTGCGGGACACTCCCTTTTTCTCGAGTGACTCCATTACGTCTGGTGCGATCTGCAATGGATCATCAGACATAAATTTCATAAATCTACCTCCCCCTTTCTCAACTCTGTTAACTGCATAAAACTAAAAGAAGAACCGTTGTTTATATCTGTTACCTGAAATATAGCATGATTAACAGTGGATAGTGCATTAAAAATCTTAATATAATTATCAACTTACAGCAAAAATCAGTACATGGTTAATGTGGCAAGGTCAGGACAATTTCTATCCACGAAAAAAATAAAGCAATTAGAGTGCCAGTCTGGTTATGGCAGAAAAATATTATAAATAAATAGGTTTGATGATATGAGCGGGAATTTTACCAGGTTTCCATGTAACTTACGGTAACATGCATTTCAAATGGTTACATGCATATGCACAGATCATGAATGGAGAGCTAACTGTGCCAGCTTTCTCAATTCCGGGAACCTTTTTTGAGCAGCTCTCTGGCATGCTTAAGGGAAACATCGGTAGTATCGCCGCTTAACATGCGGGCGATCTCCACAACCCGTTTATCTTTTTCCACGCTCTGAACCCGGACATGTGTCCGGTCTTTGTTTACCCCTTTCTCAATTTTGAGGTGTGCGTCAGCGAATGATGCTATCTGGGGAAGGTGGGTTATGCAGATAACCTGATGAACTCCCGACAGTTTTTTCAGTTTTTTTGCGACCTGTTCAGCTGTTTTCCCCCCGATGCCGGCGTCGATCTCGTCAAATATTAGAACAGGGATATTGTCTCCTCCTGCAAATATGCTCTTCAGTGCCAGCATGACCCGCGAAAGTTCCCCTCCTGAGGCTGATTTTGCCAGGGGCCTGGGGTCTTCGCCGATATTCGGTGATATCATGAATTCCACCTGGTCTATTCCATGGGATGATGCCCTGAAACCGTCAGTGGTGTCATCCCCTTTTTCCTGTGTAATAACAAGAGAAAACCGTGTGTCAGGCATTGAAAGATCAGCAAGCCTTTTTCTATTTTCTTTGCAACAGCTTTTCTTTTTTTTGAAAGGGCCAGCGATTGTATGCCCAGTCTCTTTCTCACTTCCTCTAATTCTGTCTTGAGGGCGTCCAGGGTTTCCCCGGAATGCTGCAGTTCTTCAAGCTCAATCCGGGCTTTCTCATAGAAGGATAATATTTCATTTATAGCCTGTCCGTATTTCCGGCCCAGCCCTTTTATCACCTCAATCCGTTCCTGGACCTGGTCCAGTCGTGATGGATCAAAATCCAGGCTGTCTTTGTAGTCCCTCAGGAAATATCCTGTCTCCTCAAGAAGAGGCAGCGCTTCCTGCGCTGATTTTAAGGGATCACCTGCCCGCCCGTCTATCTCTGATATCTCTTTCAGGCTGCTGATGATCTCAGAGAGTGAGTCAATACACGATGAGTCAGATCCGGAGAGGGCATCATAGGACTGGTTTGCCAGTTCAGCAAGGCGCCCGGCATTGCTCAGGAACTTCAATTCCTCCCGGAGCTCTTCCTCTTCACCTGCCCGTAGTCCTGCTGCCTCAATTTCATGTATCTGGTATTGGAGAATATCAACCCTCTGCGCGCGGTCCTGCTCTTTTTGAGCACGTTCT
The DNA here is from genome assembly GCA_947259645.1 of Thermodesulfovibrionia bacterium. GTDB lineage: Bacteria > Nitrospirota > Thermodesulfovibrionia > UBA6902 > UBA6902 > Glo-13. The sequence goes on from CAMYND010000036.1 coordinate 7,605, forward strand.
GTTATCTGCTTTTTTAATGCACGGAGCGACGCATAAATTTCTGCAAGGGCCGATCTTTCATTCATCAGGTTCCCATAGGCATCGAGCAGGTCCAACTGATTTTCTGATGAGAGCAGGGACTGGTGTTCATACTGGCCATGAATGTCGACGATATTTTTGCTGATGTCTGACAATGTCTGGACATTGACCATGGAACCGTTAACGTATGATCTGTTTTTTCCCTGAACAGTAATAATCCTTTTTAAGATAAGGCCCTCTTCAATATCCAGTCCACTGTCCTGAAGAATTTGCTGTGCAGAGGAGCTGAGAACAGATGGCGCGATATCAAAAAAGACCTCAATGAGGGCTTCTTTTTCATTGCTCCGCACGATCTCACCTGATGCCCGTTCACCGAGAGCAAGGCTCAGGGCATTGATGATTATTGATTTCCCCGCGCCGGTCTCACCGGTAAGGACATTAAATCCTTCGCTGAACTGAACAGACACATCATCAATGATAGAGAAGTTTTTAATATGAAGTTCACGGAGCATGGGTGAAAATATATTATCAGATTACCGCGTAATTTTTACAGGATACAGAATAAAAGGGAAGGGCAGTAAAGAGGCCATATCTTATGAGATTCTCTCTGTAGAGGTGACGGGAATAGTGATTTGATACTGCAATGAGACCTCTTAATCTTATAATTTTAAAATTCTGTATAGCCTTAATAAGTTGAAGTTATTAATGAATTTAACTCAGTCAGACTCTTTCACATAATCTCCTCTTATGAATAATTGGCTTGCTTTCCAAATTTTGAGGACTTATCCGTATTATCAATAAGTCATCATTTCAGAAAGTATTAAAGGTTACAATTGCAAATAAAGTATTTGCCCTTACGCGCATATATGGGTTTTTTATATGTTTAATAATATTTCTTACCATGGTTATAGGTGGTTTACTGCTATAATTTAATCATGTAATCTGAATAATTCGTTGTGATTATTTTATCCCGGGGAAGACTTATGGAAAAGAGACATTCAAATAGAATACCAAAAAATCTTAAAGTAACATTTCCCTGTTGCAATAAATTATATTCTGGAACTGTTACTGATCTTTCTGAAAATGGAATGCTCATAAATTCAGACGTAAACCTACCTATCAAATCCAACTTTGAAATACTTATTTTGATCAATAATAAGATAATAAAAATTTCTACTGTGTTTGTTAGATTGGCAAAGGAAGGTAAAGATTATAAGGGAATGGGGGTTAAACTTTTAAATCCACCCAAAATATATTTAGAATTTATGCGTAATCTAAACGGCGATGCTAAGCCTTAATATCCATTTTTTAAATTATTATTTTCATTCCTTTATCTGTCTTACCAATAAAATGGATTCGGTCTGGATTCAGAAGATTATTTCGCTTTAGTCAATAATATTTCAGAAGCCTGAATATTCTCACTAATTCCCTCATATCAATAATTTCGTAGCGGGCAGGATTTCATCGACTTGTTTAAGTTATCAATAAAAATTTAGTCAGGCTGGATTCCGATAAGCAGTGTTATGAATTTATTAACAGCATTGACTCAAGATTTATGTTATAAAGCCGAAATTAAATTATAAAATATAATACAGGTTATAAAGGAGGGATTTATGGGGAGAAAGAAAAAGGTTTTTATAGTTGACGATGACATCATTATACATGAAACAATTACTGCTTATCTCTTATCTGACGAGTTTGAGCTAATCCATGCTTTTAACGGTCAAGACATCGTTGAACAAGTTGAAAAAGAACAACCAGATCTTCTTATTTTGGATATCATGATGCCTGTCGGAGATGGTAGAGACATATGTAGAGATATTAAAAAGAATCCAAAGACAAATAAATGTAAAATACTGCTGCTCTCTGCGAGAAATGAAGAACATGATAGGATTACTGGATTAGATCTTGGAGCTGACGAATACATCACAAAGCCTTTTAATCCAGAACTTCTGGCTAACAATATCAAAAGCATGTGTGGATATGTAAATTAGTTTTCTTTGAATTTAGTACCCTTCATGGTGTGTATTCGTGCTGAGGATATTATCACTTTTAACTGTTAATTTTCAATTTCATAATTTCTATAAATCATTCATAATTAGATGCAGCCTTCATATTGGATAGCATCAATCTCTGCCGATAACCGGAATAAAGTGTGGTTTTCCGGTATTTGCTGAGTTGATTCGATTATCAGTAGTGATTCATCAAGACCAAACCTGAGGACATTCCTCTTTTCGAGCTTTTAAAGATAGTAATTGACTTGTAACACATTACGTGATAAGGAGATATTATAGATCGATATTTTTTAGTAAATATAATAGTTGCAGAACATGTATCATGAAAAATAAATCCAATAATATTGTAAAGGATGACCTGTCTGAAAGACTCCAGGCATGTTTGAAGATGGAAATGCAATGCGCTGATGTATATCATACATTAGTCACATTATTTCCTCGAAGCTTATTCCCTGAAGCAAGAGATTTATTCGAGACTCTTGCGGAATGGGAAGAGAGACATGCAGATATTATAGCAGTAAGCATCGGATTTCATGAGATTGATGAAATTCCAGATATAGTTGTACCAAGTAAACTGTCTCTTATTAACAACACTCTTGATATTGCACAAGACATTAAAGCTAAGATTGGAAGTCAGAGAGTAACGTTAAAGATAGCATTAAACATGGTATTGAAAATGGAGGAATCATCTGCAGAGAGCTATCTGCAGGATGTGATGACAGAGAGAATGGACTTAGAAATTATCAAATACTTGAGGCAATATTACAAAGATGAAAAGTCACACGCTGAAATGATAAAAGAGCTTAAATTGAAAAAGGGCTTTTAACTCTCATGCATGGTAATAGGCTCAGTTTCGAAGATGATCAGATCTGAGGAAAGCCAATAGAAACCTTTGATCCATGGGGACTACCCCATACTATTCAATTTCTTCAAGGGAAATAGCGAATGCGGCCCTTGAAATAATGGCAGAAAAAGATATCGGGGTTTTGCTGGTCATTGATGGGGGACAGCTTGTCGGTATTTTTTTAGAGCGTGATTATGCTCGCAAAGTAATCCTGAGAGGCAAATCTTCCAGGGATACAACTGTTGGTGAGTTGATGCGCACTCCGGTATTCTCCATACACCCGAAAAAGACTATCGAAAAGTAACAGTTCTTTGATGTCGTTGGTCGTCACTCTTAATATAATCATTCCCTAATTCTGTTTCGATCCCGCTTCAATAATAGCCGGAATAGATCGTCAGGTTATCTGAATTTCGTTTGATTTTCATGAAAATCCTGGGGTAGCCTCTTTGCAATTCTTAAGATTTCTTTACAATTCTTTACTGTTTCTTCTTATTCTCTTCAAATTAATTTTTTATTCTTAAGTCAGAAAGGCAAAGATGCACCCTGCAGAAATCGGAAAGGAGGTGGTGCAAGGGTAATTCAGTTTGAGCTTGGTGTTTTAAAGAAATGAAAGGAGATAACGCGATGAAAAAACTTATGTCAATAACGGTAATTATGATTTTAACGGTCAGTTTTCTGGTCGTTGGTAGTACTAATGCTGATGCCATGAACAATGAATCGGCAGCACTGCTGACAGCAGGTATTGTTCTTTTAGGCATCCCTGTCATGAATGCACTTGCGCACGGAGGGGCCTACCCTGAACCTGTATATTCGCATGCCGGTCCTCCGCGGTATATCGAAAAGACAAACATCATCTATATTCAACCGAAGCACCGAAAACATCAGAAACGTTGGGGAAAGGCTTATGATCGGGGCTATCGGAAGCAATGGAAACGAATGCAGTACAGGAGAGGAATGCGTGATGCGCGCCATGATTACCGCAGGGCACGCGACTATGATTACTGATCTCTACACTTCATAGAGTCAGGTTTAATCTTAAGGCAGGGTCAGCAGTGGCTCTGCCTTATTTATTGACTCATTCCTGCAATCTTCGATTACAACATCAAAGTAATGCTTATTCCTGATCTGAAGCGGATAAATGCAGTTGAGATCGAAGTATCGTAATGCCTGCGGCAGCAAACCAGAGGGCCTTCAGGTAAAATACCGGATAATAGAAGAGGTCATTGGTTGGTATTGCCATAATAACAGCCATTGCAGCTATACCGATAAGTAGTGCCGTAATTCCCAGCCATGAAGGAAATAGGGATGATTTCCAGAGGCCAATCCCGAGTATTACCAGCCCCAGGCCGGTAAATACACGGCCGAAGCGCATGAAGCAGCCCGCGTATTGAGTATCCAGTCTAAGCGAATCTACAAACTCCCCTATCACTTCAACCGGCATCCCCTGCAAGTCATAGGCCCCTGATGTGCCGAATTGATAAAAAAAGGCGGAACCCAGGGCTGATGCTGCCATCCCTGTTGAGATTACCGCGGCCCCGGGGTTTACAAGGACTCGTGATGGTGTCCGTGGAAAGATCGTTCCAAGGGCAGCCATCGCACCTATGGTAATAATCATGCCGAATATGTGGAGTCTGTACATCCAGAGATATAATGTGAGATCATCCTGAATAGCCAGTATATTTTCGGGCGTGAAATATATGTTTATATGAACAGGCAGAAGCATCCACCCTCCCCAAAGCATCAGGGCAGCAGCTATGAATGACCAGCCTGTAAAGTTCTTTGGAAAGTTTTGGTTCATAGTTTTAGACCTTTTTTATGATACAGGTAAATTATACATGAAGAGTGTATATAATTTGATTGCTTGGTGATGATCTGTTGGTATACGCATTATTGATGATTCAGAGCACGTCGGTGTTTTATGGTGAAAGAAATTTGATGAAAACAAAAAGGTGCAAAACATTGCTGCTTTGCACCTTAGTCATTACTTATCTGTTATTAATTAACTATTATCCGCTGCCATAGGCATGAAGCCCTGAAAGAACAAGGTTAACGCCAAGGTAGGTGAAGACAACGGCTACAAAGCCTATTATGGCGAGTATTGCAACCCGCTTGCCTCTCCATCCGCCCACAAAACGGGCATGGAGGTAGAGCGCATAGACAAACCATGTTATCAGAGACCAGGTCTCTTTCGGATCCCATGTCCAGTATTTACCCCAGGCACTGTTGGCCCAGATGGCACCCATGATGAGGCCGCCTATGGTGAATAAAGGGAACCCTACCGCGATACTCTTGTACGCAATATCATCCAGCATGGCTGGTGTGAGAGACAGGCTTTTAAGAACTTTCTTGAGGCCAAGTCCAAAATACCAGACAGCGCATATGAACGCAATTGAAATCACCCAGCTGGCCGCTGCTACACCGCCGGAAGAACTCTTGAGCGTTGTCTTCAGAAAGTGGTTTTGTATCATTTGTGCCCGATCCGCGCTGGAGAGACTGAGGAAGTCAATTCCCATAGCGATCAACACGACCATGAATATACCGACGATGACACTTCCCACGATGTAGGGAATCTCTTTCCTTGATTCAGTGACCGTAATGAGATATGCGGCACCGGCTCCAAAGGAGATTCCAAAAGCCGCGTAACCGAGAAAGCTCAGCAGCACGTGGAAAAGAAGCCAGTTTGACTGAAGTGCCGGGATCAGCGGCTGTATCGCTTTTGACGTTCCTGATATATCGATAAATAACAGGGCCGAAGCTGCAAGGGGTGTAACAAAGGCGCCAAGGGAGCGGATCTTGTATTTAAACTCCACCAGGATATGGGCCAGTATCAGGGACCAGACAAAAAATATTAATGATTCATAGAGGTTTCTGAGTGGGGCGGCCCGTAACAGGCCTTCTACCAATCCTGACGAGGGATGTGATCCCATCCAGAAGTAATAAGAGTTCACCCAGCGGATAATAAGTGCCGTGGACTGGAATGCAAAGCCGGCGATCGTAATCGTAGACGCGACCAGGCCCACGGTTTTGTTTCTTACAACAAGGTAAATAATATAAGTTATCATTGCAGCGATGTAGGCTCCTGCTGCTATATCAAAAAATATCCCACCGCTCATTTCTTGCTCCTCCCTTCTATTGATTCTGAAGCGTGTAATATTAACTTTTCAATTTCCCGTTCAAAGGCGATCTTGTTTCTGTTTACTGAAGCTCCGACAGAGACTGTGACAGATTTTTTCTCATCCCTGATCTGAACCCATATTTTCCTGTGGCTGATAAAAAAGCATATGTAGAGCCCCAGTGTCATGATAATAGAGGCAAGGTAAATCAGCCAGACTCCCGGGTCTTTCGCTACCTGAAGCCCTGTATATTCAACTCCCCAGTAATCATCAAATCTGATCACGTTTCCTCCGGGGAGTATTCCTGTTTCAGGGTATCTTTTCAGTATCCATCCCTTATAGGGTTCTTTTCCTGATTCCTCAAACTCTATCGCAACAGCGGGGTTTACCATGTTTTCAGAGTAGGACGTCAACTCACCGGTATTCTGGTCCCTGGTCAGGGCCGGCGAAAAGTCAATGACCGTGCCCTTTGTGGCAGTTCCGGGAACCTCAAAGGTATCTCCGGCCTTGAGCCACAAGGTTTTTTCCTGGCCCACTGAGGGTATTACCGTAAGAACGAAGTAACCCTGCGCCTCTTTCAGCATCCCGTAATTTGACTGATAGAAGGTGATGCCTTTATAGACGAGTGGATCATTCACCTCAATGATTTTTTTCACTACTTCCTTGCCATTTTCGAGAATCACCAGTTCGCTGGAAAATTCCTTGGGTGTGTCGCCGCCTTCGTAATAGGCTGTCTCATACCAGTTGCATTTGATTGTAAAGTCAAGGGGGATTTTCTCAGTAGGTGACTTGTACGCTACATTTGAGGCCTGGCCTTCGATAAGGTTCAGGTACCCTTTAAACCCGAAGCGAACGCCGATGATCGCACCGAGAAATATCAATATTATGCTGAGGTGTACAACATAGACCGCAAGGCGGGCATAGGTGCCTTTCTGCGTGTAGAGCTGAACAGAACCCTCGTCATTCGCCTCCAGGACTTTGTACCGCATGGATTTTAATGCATTGTAAAATTCATCCCTGGCTACATTACCCTTAGCCTTGAATGTGAGCTCTTTTCTTATCGGGAGGCTTTTTATCGCTTTTTCTGCAAGGGGCCTGAGAGGCCTGTTCATGACTTTCCATGTTTTGGGAAACCGGTCAATGGAGCAGACGATCAAATTTATGCTGAACAGAACGAGCAGTCCAACGTACCACCAGGAACCGTACATGTCCATAAATCCGAGGTTCGCGAATATGTTGTAAATTGTCGGGGCTGAGGCCTCTCCGAAGAGTTTTCCCAGGAGCGCGATATTCTGGGCAGGTTCAGCGCCCTGTTCGACAATGGTCCCGACTATGGAGAGGAGCGCCAGGGCCATCAGGGTGAAGATCGCCAGTTTTATGGAAGCAAGAAACTTCCAGATCGATTCAAATATATCTTTCTTTTCCGCTGAATCCTTCGTAACGTTTTCTTCCAACAAAACCTCCGACCTTAAATATAGCTTTTCATTAATTCTGAAGTCAACGCTGCTCCAGCCGCTCAAATGTCCATAGTAACAGCGGCTTACATCTCTGCTTCCCTGATTCAGTCAATACGTTCATCATAATGCTTTGAGTTTACTGTTTATCTGTGAAGAACCTGTGAATTTATCGGCCTTTATTTCTGATCCAGTTTATACTTCATTACAGGTTATGTCGGTATTCTAATGGACGATCTTTAGGGAGGGTCATCTACTTCTCTACTCTTGTCAGCCTCATGGCATTGAGTATTACTGCAACACTCAGGCCCATATCTCCAATTCCTACGGCTACCCAGAGGTTGATCATGCCTAAAACAGCCATTACCGTGAGGCTTCCTTTTATCAGGATTGAAACAAAGATGTTCTGCCGTACAATGGCCATGGTCTTCCGGCTCAAATGAACGAGGTAATCGATTTTTGAGAGATCATCATGCATCAGGGTAATATCGGCTGTCTCAATGGCCACATCAGTTCCTTGTGAGCCCATGGCAATGCCTACACTTGCTGACGCAAGGGCCGGGGCATCATTTACGCCGTCACCAACCATGGCAACATGGTCAAAACCGTGAATCAGTCTATTCACCACGGTTACCTTGTCTTCCGGCAGAAGTCCCGCGTAGCAGTCGTCAATGCCGATCTGCCGGGCAAAGGCCTGTGCAACTTTCTCATTGTCTCCGGTGAGCATCTCTGTCTTGATGTTCCATCTCCTCAGGGCCAGTATAACCTCAGAAGCATTGTCCCGCACACTGTCTGCCAGGGCGATTATGCCAAGAGCTGAATCATCATCAGCCACTACTATTGATGTTTTTCCTTCATTTTCAAAGTGTATCAGCTCTTCAGGCATCTCAATGGATAATGAGGCAAACATATTTTTTGCCCCGGCATAATAGGTCTTCCCCTGAATAACTCCTTCAAGGCCCTTGCCCTGAATGTCTTTAAAAGCGGTTATTTCCTGAATGGTGACATCTTTTTCAGAGGCTTTTCTCATAATTGCTTTTGCTATGGGATGATTCGACCGTGACTCCAGGGAAGCAGCCATAGTAAAGACATCCTCCGGGGAGTATCCCTTCAGTCCTATGATGTCGGTCACTTCAAGAACTCCTTTTGTGAGGGTCCCTGTTTTGTCGAACGCAAATGCCCGAACTTTGCTTAAGGCTTCAATGAAAGTAGCCCCCTTTATGAGGATGCCATGGCGGGTCGCGCTTGTTATTGCAGAAACCATGGCAACAGGTGTTGATATTGCAAGGGCGCAGGGACAGGAAATAACCAGAAGCACCAGGGCACGGTAGAGCCATATGTCCCATGCATACCCTAAAAATAATGTGGGAATCAGGAACGTTGCTAATGCAATCCCGATGACTGCGGGGGTATAGTAACGGGCAAACCGGTCAATGTATTTCTCTGTAGCTGATTTTTTCCGTTCAGCCTCTTTTACCAGTTTCACAATCCGGGAAAGAAGAGTGTTCTCTGACTTTTTTGTTACCTCAGCCTCAAGGTAGCCCTCCTCATTCATTGTTCCGGCGTAGACATCATCTCCCGTTGCCTTCTCAGCAGGCAGTGATTCCCCGGTAATGGGAGATTCATTTACAGAGGAGTGACCCGAGACAATCATCCCGTCTAAAGGGATCTTTTCGCCGGGTCGTACAATGATTATCTCACCAACTTCAACTTCATGGGTATGGAGTTCAACTTCGCCGGAGTCTCTCTTGACACGCGCGGTCTCGGGCGCCAGGTGCAGCAGTTTTCCGATAGACTCCCTTGCCCTGTCAGAAGCATATTCCTCCAGGGTTTCAGCAACGAAGAACAGGAAAAATACAGCCGCGCCTTCCTCGGCATGACCGATAAAAAAGGAGCCGAAGGCCGCAATACTCATGAGGCAGTTCATGTCAAGACGGCGACTGATCAGGGAAGACCAGGCCTTTTTTAAAATCTCTCGTCCTGATATGGCGATAACTGAAATGAACATAGCCAGTGCTGCAGTACCCTGGGCAGTAAAGTACTCTGTCAGCAGTCCTCCCAGAAGGAGAATTCCGGCGCTGCTGCCTTTAATAATCTGCTGGCGCCTCCACAACGGAGGTTTTTCTTCAAAAAAGTCTATTGCGCAGCAGGAGCAGGTGCTTTCTTCCGTGCAGGAATCATTGTCTAGCATCTGAAGTTTAGAGATCTGCATAATCCTTATTTCGTAAGGGCGAACAGCTGTCTCCCCTTACATCTTTATTCCCGGACATGGTTCAGTCCTTCAAGAAACAGGTTTGCAATATGCTTGTCATCAAGCGAGTAATATACCATCTTTGCATGTTTTCTGAATTTTACGAGGCGCATGTTCCGCAATATCCTGAGCTGGTGGGACACAGCGGAAACGCTTATTTCCAGTATCCCCGCAAGATCGCATACACAGAGCTCCTCTTTTGAGAGTGCATATATTAACTTTAAGCGCGTGGGATCAGCCAGTACACTGAATGTCTCGGACAGGGTGACAGACTCATCGCTCGTAAGCATGGTTTTTTTGACAGAACGCACCTTCTTTTCGTCTATTGCCTTAATTTCGCAGACATCTGCAGGTTTTTGTGCCGCCATAATCAGAACAGGTTCCTTTTGTCAACAGTTGAACATATGTTCAAATATAATAGATGATCCTGGTAAATGTCAAATGAACTCATATTAAGGTTGAGGCTCGACAGGTAGTCTTTTTTGTGAATTTTTATTATCGTAAAAGTATTGGATATGAGCGAGCAGTCAGTTAGAAGGAGATCATTGTGGATCAGAACATGCATGTGTATATGCATTGTTGCCCAGCTTTTATTGTTGCCTGCAGGTAATAAAGCTGCTGCAGGAGACAGTCTTAATATTATTTACACGGGTGGACTCAATGGTGAGCTGGAACCCTGCGGATGCACGCCAAAAAGTAATTTAGGCGGTATTGCCCGTCTATCCGGATTTCTCGGTGAGCACAAGAATTCGCTTGCGCCCTCTGTCATTATTGATGCGGGAAACTTTGTTTCCGAAGATTCTCCCCAGGGAAGACTGAAAGCAGCTGCCATGCTTGAATCTTTCAGCATTATCGAATATGATGCTGTTGCACTGCAGGGCAACGAAACATCCTTTGGGAAAGACTTTTTATCTTCCCTGATAAGAGAGTATAAAATCCCGGCCCTTTCTTATCACCTTCAGAGCGGGGCATCCATTCAGGTAAAAAAAGGGGCCTTTGATATTAATATCAGTGTGGATCCTGAACAGGTTCAGGAAGACCGGGTAAATATCCTGCTTTCAGACCATCCGGTAGAGGCGCTGATGGGTATCAGCGGATGGGACCTGATAATAAGCTCCTCAGGAGAACTGATAGAAGAGCCGGTGCAGAGTGGGAAAACAGTAATTGTGGGGGGATATCCCAAGGGCGAAAAAGCAGGGATTATCATGCTTGAACGTGATGACCGGGGAAGGATCAGCAACATTGAAAATACCTTTGTGCCTCTGGATACCGGGATTGAGGAAGATGGCCGGGTCCGTGCTGTACTGAGTGAATACGACCTGAACGTTGCAAAGATGGTGAGCGATGCTGAGGTAATACCCGGGGGAACTACCTACGTGGGTGTTTTAAAATGCGCTGAATGTCATATGCTCTATGAAGAGAGCTGGGAAAATACCCGTCACGCGGAAGCTTTTGCAAGCCTTGTTAAGGTAGGCAAATCATCTGATCCTGAGTGCGTCAGGTGCCATTCTGTTGGTTACGGCGAGGAGGGCGGGTTTTTGACGATTGAAAAAACCCCGGAACTGGCAAACGTTCAGTGTGAAGAATGTCATGGTCTGGACCGGAAACATCTCAGTGACTATTCAAAGCCGATGAGAGCTGTAACAGAAGCTGTATGCCTCAAATGCCACACGAAAGCGAACAGTCCGGATTTTAATTACAGCGACTATTATGAGAAAATCAAACATTGATCTACAAGGAGGATGCACAGATGATTAAACGTATTGCCGCCATGTTGTTTATTGGGGTTCTGATGTCCATGCCTGCACTGGCTGCTGACACCCCTGAAATAGAAGGTATCTATGAGAACGTGCCCGGGCACACATTGTCCTTTGATGGCAAAGAGGTTGAGATTATTGAATTTCTGAATTTCTACTGCGGCCACTGCTATAGTTTTGAAAAAGATATTCCGGTAATCAAGGGCAATTTCCCCAAAAAAATCAGGTGGAAAACCGTACCTCTCTACTGGGGCAAGAGCGCCAAGGCTGTAGAGGCATTTTTCCTTGCAGAAGAAGCGGGAAAAGGTGAAGAGATGAAGCAGGCGATCTTTAAAGCCCATTTTGTTGATAAGAGGGACATCAGTCTGATGAATGTCCTGGAAAGTCTCGCAGTCGAACTTGGTGTTGGTTTTGATTTCAGCCGCAGGCTCCGGGCCGGAGAAAAAGCAAAGGACGTGGGCGAGGCACTGCTTCTGTCTCAGTCCTATAAGATAGAGGCAACCCCGACATTAATTATCGCTGGAAATCTCAAGGCTGTTTCCGGTGCTTCGGGGCATGGCCCCAATGCCTTCAGGAATAATGTGATTACCATAGTGAGGAGTCTGTTTAAAAAATAAGGCCAGAGGTCTCTTCATCGCTGTATCTGAATAGCAGACCTCTGATCTTTTCAAAATCTGATACCATGAAAGTACTGGCAATAGAAACAGCCACCATAGCCGGCAGTATAGCTATAGTTGATGACTCCAAAGGGTTGATCGGTGAAGTGCGCGTTGATGTGAAAGTCGTTCACGCTGAACGGCTGATGCCCTCGATCGAGTGGCTTTTAAAATCATCCCAGGTCCTCATCGGAGAGATTGATGCCTTTGCTGTTTCGATCGGACCGGGTTCATTCACCGGACTCAGAATCGGCCTGAGCACCGCAAAGGGGTTTTCATTTGCCGCGAAAAAGCCCCTTGTACCTGTTCAGACCCTCGATGCCTTTGCGAGGACTCTGCCCTTTTGTTCCCTCATGGTCTGCCCGATGCTTGATGCGCGAAAGAATGAAGTCTACGCCGCGCTGTACCGATGGGAGAATGATCACTTTCTGAAGATAATGCCTGAGACAGCGATCAGTCCCGAAGAGCTGATGAAGCGTATTAACGAACCTGTTGTTCTCATGGGAGAAGGAACAAAAAAATACCGGGACCTCATAGCCGAGGCATTGGGTGATAATGCCTGCTACGCACCTCCTTCACGAATGACACCTTCGGCTGCTACAGTAGGGGAACTGGCAATAGAGCTTATCAATGACGGTATTGAAACAGACGCGGCAGCTCTTGCCCCCTTTTATATCAGAAAATCAGAGGCAGAGATGCAGTGGAACAAGAAATCACGATAAGGGATATGGCGCATGAGGACATCGAAGAGGTGTCTGCGCTTGAGAATCTCTGCTTTACAACCCCCTGGACAGAAACTTCCTTTCAGTATGAGATTACAAACGAGGACGCTCTTCTCAAAGTAGCGGTCGCTGATAATGTCATTGCAGGATTTATCTGTATCAGATCCATGCTTGATATTACCCATATACTGGATATTGCTGTTGAACCGGGAAAAAGGCGAAGGGGAATCGGGAGCAGGCTCTTGCAAAATTCCATAGATGCCCTTAAGAAGCTGAGGCCTGATATAAAACATATTACCCTGGAGGTCAGAGAATCCAATCATGGAGCAATTTCATTATATGAACGCTCAGGCTTTAAAAAAACAGGCGTTCGCAGAAACTACTTCCGCAAACCCCCTGAAGACGGCATCATCATGGGGCTTGACCTTGTTTAATTGGCTGTTCCCGTGCATTTTCATAATCTATTCATCAAGCCAATCCCCTTATTGAGCAGTACGTTACCCTCGAACATAAGCTCCCTTAATACGATCGTAACAATAATAAATTGGACAATTTGCTGTTGTGATGGTAAAAAAAGTTCATTCAACAGGGGCAATTTTACTCGAGGGAGTCATCAGCTCTGCTCTCTTTTTTTTTTTAACATCGCTCAATAAAGCTTTTCTATACCAGACAGGGCGTGTACTGATTGTGACACACTATTTGACCGGCATTGTTAAGTGTTATGACGACTCTGAAGGGCATGGTTTCATCGCCTCGGATCATGGCGGGGAAGTTTATGTGCACTACAGTGCGGTTCTGTGCGATGAAACCGATTGCTCATTGGGAGAAGGATATAAAGTCAGGTTTACGGTGATTAATGGGCCGAAAGGGCAGCAGGCCCAGGATGTTGTTGTACTGGAGACGAATAAGTAATTTGTCCTGTCCCTCACGGGAAATTGTTTTATCTCCCGGAGAATCACTCCCCAGGTATCAGGGTTTTCCAACAAGCACCGAGTAGCTGGAATGACTCAGAATATATCGTGATACGCTGCCGATTACGCCTTTAATGCCTCTCATCCCCCGTGTGCCAAGGACGATAAGGTCCGCTTGTATGTCATCGGCGGTATTAATTATTTCCACGGTAGGGTCACCGAATTTTGTCTTTTTTTCTATTGTGCCGAACCGTTTGCTTAGAAGTTCACTGGCTGAATCGAGAATTTTTCCGGACTCTGAGAACTCCCACTCCCTTGTGTTCGCCACAATGTTCTTTATGCGTCCGTTGATCTCGATGGAAAACCGCTCAGGTATGTCTGACATGACAGAGAAGACGACATTTAACAGGGTTATTTCCGTATCATCCGGGAGTGGCAGGGAGCAGAGATACTTTCCGGCGGCGATCGAATGGTCTGAACCATCGGAGGGGAAGAGGACCCTGAATTTGCCCGTTCCTCCCTCATGGGGGTGTTTGATGATCAGGACGGGTTTGGATGACTGGAGAGCGACCAGTTTTGTGACACTCCCGATGAGATGAGTTGCCAGGCCCTTCACGCCTTTGGCGCCCATGACAACCAGGTCCGCATTCAGTTCGTTCAGAGCATCAACAATGGCTTTGTCAGCATGGCCCTCTGAAAATGATGTGGTGATCTGCGCTCCGGTTTTCCCGACTATTGCTGACGCTGCATTGAGTATTCTGGGGACGACCTCTCCTCTTATTTTTTCAAAGTCCTCGACGAGTGATTCCCACTCACGCATTATAGGGACCCAGCTGATTACATGCAGAATATGAATCTCATCAGCGGAAGTTAATGCTAACCTCGTCAGGAATCGTGCTGCAGCCTCTGAATGCTCTGAACCGTCTGTTGCAAGCAGTATTTTCATAGTATCACCTCACGAGATATAAAGGTTCATGCTTTCTTCCTAAATTTTATCATGTTTTTTTCTATTGGAAAATAGTAAACTTTGAGAGGCTTATACTGGTGCAGGCGGTTGAATTTATCTGATACAGGCCGGGCATTTTTCATAAATTATCGAAATATCGTAATTTGATCTTTATTTTTAGGCGTTTTCACGGTATAATTTTCAGAGGAGGTGTTATATGAGATTTTTTCTTTTACTGGCACTACTTATATCTGTCGGAATAATTATTTTTACCACACAAAACCAGACAGACATCACACTCACTTTTTTTGGCAACGTGTTGACCTACCCCCTTCCCGTAATGCTTGGTTTTCCATTTTTTGTGGGGGCCATCGCCGGAATGGGCCTTATCATTCCGATCTGGCTCAAGAAGGGCAAGACAGTAAAACAGCAGAAGAAGCGGATTCATGAGCTTGAAACGGAAATAGTCAGTCTTGCGGAGCAGACCAAAAAGGTAGAGACTGAAGTTGCTCAGATTGAGCAGGAGAGTACTGAAAACAAGACCAGCTAGAAACAGTTGGTACGGGCTGTAAAGTGCTTCATATCCCTGTCCCACTGAAAGCATCTTGTTTCCTGTATTTTTCGTTCAATAACTGAGACCACAATCTGTAACGAGTCAGGGAACTCAGGTTCTCCAAACACTGTCTGTGCTGCCAGATCTTCTTCTGAAAAGTATGCCTCGTGTTCGGGATGGGAATGGTAAAAGGCGATAACATCTTCTTTCTTTTCCAGGGCTGACCGTATAATACCGTCAAATTCGGACCTGTCAATCACGTAGGCAATGCGGGCATCTCTGGGAAAGGCTGCCGGGTCTTCAGCATGGAGCCTGTTCTGGATATTTTCACATCGGTGGACTCTCTGTGCGCTGTTATTCCCGGTGACGATACCACAGCACTCCTCCGGGTATTCCTCCAATGCGTGCGCGTGGATCTGATCGACACTTTCCCTGTTGAGTTTCATATCTTCTGACTGTCCGGCCATGAATGTTCGTAATTGCGATTTCATATTGTACATTAATTGTAGGGGACCATGGCGGAATAAATCGAGTTTCCTATAGTCCTTTCATTTTATCCCTTAAGATAAGGTACCCTGAAAACAGAATCAGCAGCCCACCCAGGAACGCTTTCGTGCCCGGGACTTCCTGGAGAAAAATAAATGCCAGAAGTATGGCCCCGACGGGTTCGAAATAGCCCAGAATTGCTGCTTCGTTCGCTTTGGCCGTGTGAAAGCCCTGAACATATAAGAGCGGAGCGATTGTGGAATGGACTATGCCCATGATGAGAAGGTATGGAAGGTGATGGAGTGAAAGGGCAATGCCAGGTATGAACGGCAGGAGAATAACAGCCACAACGAGGTTCTGTACGCATATGATAAAGAGGGAGGAATATGATGCTGCTATCCTGCGCAGCGTTACTATTAAGAAAGCATAGGCCAGGCCGGAGAGGGCTCCGGACATAATCCCGATCGACTCACTGTTTGCAGCGATGAGATCTTCTCCATGGGACGAACCCTTCATAATGAACCATAACCCGATGGATGAGAGAACAATGGCAGCCCATACCGCTTTATGAATCTCTTCCTTTAATAAAAAAGGGGCCATAACTGCCACGAATACCGGCGCGGTATAATGGGTCAGTACCGCGTTGGCCACCGTGGTATTTCTAAAAGCAAAATAAAAAAAATATGAGTTGGCAAGAAAGAATATCGGGATAAGCAGGAGCAGCAGGGTACTCTTGAAATCATATGTTTTCTTTAAGGATTCTTTTAATGAGCCATTTGCAGAGAGAAGCAGGAGCTGAAAGAGCCCCGCGATCAGTGCAGGGTAGAAAATGAGGCCGGTGTTCGGGAGGTCAATTTTTCGGACAAATATGCCAAGGGAACTCCAGATAAGCAGAGCTGCGATTATTTTTAGATAGCCCATAAAAAAGATGGCAAATTAAAAATGCCTGACACATCTGAAGTCTCAGCATTGTGCTGCAGTTGGCAGTGACTCCCATGGATGGCTACGGCACAGCAGGATGCTGACCGCCTGAACCACGAAAAAGAGAGTCCCCTGAATATATTACAACGGCGATGCTTTTTCTCCTATGGGCCGTTTAAAGGTGTAGTCAAAAGGCCTTTTAACAAGAGCGTTAAATGTTTTATCTGAACTGTCAGATACAGCGGCTATAGGCCAGCTTACCAGGTAAAGCACAGTCCCTGTCACGGTTGCCACAAATCCGAGAGGCCTGAGCACAAATGCGTCACTTACGATGTATAATGATTCGTCTTTTGATGCAAATGCGAATGATGACGACATCGCAAGCGTTACGATTATCAGTAAGATTATGATTTTTTTCATCTCTTTTTCCCTCTTTTCAGTTCTGTCGTAACCATTATTATGCAGGAGACCGGCATGTTAACACAATATCGTGCTTTCCCTTATGATTCCTCCGGGGTGGCTATCTCTTTTCCGATTGAAAATGCCTTGCCGATAAATTCGCCGATACCGTGATAGGTCCGACTGCCCGGCGCGAAAATTAAAGGCTTGACCTTTTCAATGTCCGGATAGTCATTATCTGCAAGCACAGATTCATCTGCCTTGACATCCAGTATCTCGCCGATAAACTGGGTGTGCAGACCAAGGTCAAGGACATGAAGCAGCCTGCATTCAATGGAAATCGGAAACTCCATGACAAGAGGAGCGTCCACCAGGTCGCTCTTGACCGGCGTCAGCTTGGTCGCGCTGAACTTGTCAGAGTTTTTACCCGACACAATACCAATATAATCTGTTTCCCTGACATAGCTGTCTGACGGGATGTTTATGGTGAAAGCTTTTCTTTCAAATATGCTGCCATGAGAATAGGTGGCGCTCCGCAGGGCCACCGCAATACATGCGGGCTTGGAACTGCATATCCCGGACCATGAAGCGGTCATCATGTTTGGTTTGCCCTCACTGTCGTAAGTACCGATTACAAAAACAGGTGTCGGGTATGCTATGGTTTTTGCGCCTAAAGATTTTTTCATACTATCCCTCCTTTTATTATGGAATCATTTGCATACATGAATTTTTAATCAGAACCGCCTGAGCGCCAGCGGAGAGTAATAAATACGGAATCTTCATCCATTTTCCATGAGTGCTCAACCTGTTCTCTCCAGATCACATAGTCTCCTTCAGATGCCAGCCTTACCTCGTGATGATTATTATGCCTGTCCTTGTCCCGGAAATAAAATGTTGAATTGCCTTTTAACAGGATACTCATGCCGATCATATCTGAACAGGCCGCCCAGTTCTCCCGCACGTCACCTTTCTTATATGCTCCCCATTTGAGCTCAATATCATTGTTGTTGCGAAGGCCGAACTTTTCTTCATCAAAGGGGATATTGTTATCTTTGCACCACTGATCAATCCTTCCCACAAGCCAGAAATGAAATTCCTTTCCGTCTGAAATCGCGTTTCCTGCGGTAATACTCTCTTTTATATCCATAAATATACTTACCTTTGGCCTCTGGAAATAATACCACAGAGCTATATACTTACAACCGGGTTACTCTATACCCCATTGCCCTGAGTATATCTAGAACACTCTTCTTACCCACAAGATGGCCTGCCCCCACAATCACCAGAATATCTTCATTCTGGCGGAGAAGGTGCGTTATCCTGGAAACCCATCTTTTATTCCGTTTCAGAAACAGCCGCTTATAGTTGTTCTGCTGTCCGGCAAAGCTTTGTTCAATAATAGTGCTTAGCCTGTCCGCGTCTCCCTGCTCCCAGGCATGCAGCATATCAGTAGCTATTGAATCCATTGAGGCAAGCTCTCTTAACACCCCTTTTAATAAAAGGTCCTGATCACGTTTACCCATTGTGCTGAGGAGATTCAGCTGGTATTCATTTGTTTCAAGGAAGATCATTGCTTTTCTGTCTTTTTTTGCCCTGCGGAAAAAGTACTGGTCAATTCCGATTTCAGGGTCAAAGCCCAGTTTTGTGATCTCCATTCCTGCCAATACCTGGGCAAGGAACCATGGCCTGTATTGATCAAGCTGGTCTTCCTGAAGGTTGTAGGCCTTTATTTTTTCTTTTAAAAGAGAATAGGTCTCTTGTGAAATATTTCGGGTCAGGCCTTGTCCAGCACCGTATAGACCTCTTTTTCTCATTTTATCCTGATATTGGGGGCTCTCTGCGCTCTCCAGGTCGGTTTCGAATGCAATTATTCCACAGCACTCATATATTTCTTCTATCGTCCGGGGCAGAGGATAGGAATCTTTCCTGAGTAAGTGAAGAGATCCCATCAGGTAGAGGGTATTTTTCTCTCCCTTAACAGCCCAGAGCATCTGCTGCCTTGCTTCACCGTGCCCCTTTGGCTGCCCGTGGGCATCTCCGGCAGCACCCTGTGAAAGAAATAAAAAAAACAGGACGAAAAAGATGTTTCTGTATCTGATTAGCTGTTTATACATTGATGTATGGTATAGCTGTCACTTAAGAAAGACAATTACATTTAAAATACCACGAAAACCATGATGAGAACAATTGATATTCAGGCACAACAACAGCTCTGCCTGTACAGACGGGACTTTATTTGAGGGAGGAGCGGTTGAACAGGGATACAAAATATTTTTGGAGAGTCAGACTGTCTTTTTTTGAGAGAGGCCTGAAATGGACTCCGATAAGATACCTCACAGACTCATTACTGCTCCGGGAAGATGTCTCCGGGTAGCCAAATATCTCTTCACACCGGACAACCTGTCCGTCGAGGCAGAGTTCTTTGGGTTTTGTGCGGTTTTCATCTGCATAAAGGTAGAGGGTTATGGTCAAGATCTTGTTGCTGTCAACAGGCCTGTTGCTGATGAGGCTCAGGCCTGAATAACTAATATCAAAGGCGTTGCTGAAGGGCAGTTCTCTTTTATTGATTTCGCCCTTTATCTTTATCAGTGTCCTGACTCTCGGATGCTGCCTCCTGTCAACCATGCTTTCAGCTTTTCCTGCCCGGCTTTTCTTTTTTACCGGGGCTTTTTCAGTGTATACAATCGTCTGGTTCCGGCCTTTTTCCTTGGCCTGATATAATGCTTTGTCAGCGTAATTAACAAGAGATTCAGCTTTGATCGTTTTTTTGTCATCAGGATATGCCGAGAGCCCAAGACTGATAGTTATGCTCAGGGCCTTGTCTTTCACGGTAAAGACATGGGAGGATGCGAGTTTTCGAAGTTTCTCTGCCAGCCTGTATGCATCGTCCAGGTCAGTGTGAGGTAATATGATGACGAACTCTTCTCCTCCATATCTGGCCACGATGTCTGTATCCCGGATATGGTTGGCCAGAATGCTTGCAAGCTGGATCAAAACAGTATCACCAAACTGGTGACCATAGGTATCATTCACCGCCTTGAAGTAATCTATATCGATCATGATCAGTGACAGAGGGTAACTATATCTCCTGGCCTGGTTGTACTGATCCTGAAGCGTGGTGCTGAAATATCGGTAGTTATACAGACCTGTCAACCCGTCTTTCACGGAAAGGTCCCTGAGCTGGGTGTTTTTTGCATCAAGCTGCTTGACCAGTCTATTTACTTTCCTGTTCAGTGAGAGCAGTTTGCGGTTTTTTTCTTCAGAGGTCAGAATACTGTTTCTGAGACTGTCCTCTTTTAACTTCAGGTGAAACATCAGGTTGTTAAAGTCCTCGCCGATCTGAAACACGACATCTTTCTCTATCGCTTTTTTATAGACCCTGCACTTTTGACAGTCTCCGAATTTCTTGGCAAATTCTCCCTGCAGCCTACCCTCGCAAAACGTTCCTGATATCTGCCAGCACCGCAGGTTTTCAGACTCGTATGAAGGACAGTTGCTGTTGTCGCATTTCATCTCTTCCCAGCACGGTACAAGGTTGGGGTTTTCAAAAAAATACCATTCGTCCCGCGTAAGTGCGTTAATGAGTAATGACTTGATCTGTTTTGAGACTTTTTTCATAGGCTATTGATTATTTCCTGGTTCCTCCGGCATGACAAGAGTTAACTCATTCGATTGATCAGTCCTGACACCGCTCTCTGGGAATTGCGGGAACCAATCGCCAGGTTCCACCTTCTCTTATCCCGAACACCGGCACTGTTGCTGATTCCCCTGACCTCAAGAAAGGTGACGTTGTACGAGGCGCATACCTGTGCTATGGCTGCTCCCTCCATGTTTTCACAGAGAGCGTGAAACCTCTTTTCCAGCTCCCCTGCTCGTGCCCTGCTTCCGGATACAGCTGAAAGAGTAACAAAAGGCCCGCTCTTGACCTGAGGGTGTGACGGATGAATCAATTCCGGCGTTATCAGGCGAACCGATTTTTTAAATAAACTGTTTTCAAGGGGGAACTCATTATAATATTCTTTGTTGCCCCTCCGGAGCACGGGGATGTTGATTTTTTTCAAAGAGCGCCATCCTTTTGAGTCAGAGACCCCTTCATCTCCCAGAATTTCCCTGGATGCTATAGCGATGTCCCCTGCACGCAGTCCTGATGACTGGTATGCCCCTGCAACCCCGATATTAATGATGACTTTAAGGGGAAAACGTTCAATAATACAGGTCGCTGCCTGGGCCGCGTTTACTTTCCCGATTCCTGAATTGATTAGTATGACCTCAGTGCCGTTGAGGCGTCCCTCGGTTATTTTTTTCCCGGCAACCTTTAAGGAGGCAACTTTTTTCAGGGATTTTCGAATCAAATCGGATTCAAATGGCATCGATGATATGAGAGCAAACATATTATAGTATTATATTACAAACTGTCCTTAATCGCTAAATTGTGTTCACCAGGGAGAAATGATATGTCTGAAGATCACGAGATACTGAAAAAATTATCTGTTTACCTTGAAGAGGAAGTCATTGAGGCCCTCGATGAACTGGCTCTTGAATATTCCCGGGAAACCGGGCAAAAGTGGTCAAGGGGAGCAGTGATCCGGGTTGCTATGAGTGAGTTTTTCTCCAGACGGGGCAAAATACTCTGATTTGAGAAGTTATTTACTTCGTCCCTGGCTGTGATATAATTGGATATAATTCTGAAACAAGTTGATGCTCTCATGATTACAGAGAGTGTGAGCAGTTAAACTATCCTGTCCATGGCTAATGCAAAAAAAATAGCAGCGCTGCTCCTGGAAAAATATCCAAATCCTGAAATTGCCCTCCATTTCTCTAACCCTCTGGAGCTTCTTGTTGCCACGATCCTTTCCGCCCAGTGTACGGATGTGAGGGTCAATGGAGTGACAAAAGACCTGTTTAAAAAATACAGGAAAACTGTTGATTATGCTGATGCGAACAGGGAAACTTTTGAGGGAGAGATACGGTCCACCGGTTTTTATAAAAACAAGGCAAAGATGATCATAAACTGCTGCAAGAAGCTTTCCTCCGACTACAACGGAAATGTTCCGTCCTCCATTGAAGAACTGACAGCCCTTCCCGGTATCGGGAGAAAAACAGCAAATGTTATTCTGGGCGGAGCATTCAAAAAGCAGGCCATGGCAGTTGATACCCATGTGTTGCGCGTCTCGAACAGACTGGGCATTGCGCACTCGAAAAATCCGGATAAAGTTGAAGAAGAACTGGTGAGCCAGTTTCCGGAGAACAGGTTAACAAAACTGAATCATGCCCTGATTCTTCACGGCAGAGAAACATGCAGGGCAAGAAAGCCTGATTGCGCCGGGTGTATACTCTATAAGGAATGTGCGTGGCCGGAGAAGCCCTGAGCGAATAAAGTCTCTTCTTATTGTCACGGAATCAACCATCATCTTCTTATAGTTATTAACGGGATACCTTGATTGTACTGATTGACATAGGCAACACAAATATCACTGTTGGTATAAAAGGTTCCGGCGCGTCTTATGAAATCCTTCGTGTGAGAACTGATGAGGGACCGCGCGATGCAGAAGAATACATAAACAGAATCAATGGTTTTGTTCAGCGCTGTAAACCGGCAGAACCGGAAGGTGCCTGTATATGCTCTGTAATTCCGGATCTGACCCTCAAGATCAAAGAGGCTGTGTCAAGAGTCTTTAACATTGAGCCAGTTGTGGTGGACCACACACTAAAAACAGGGCTGACCTTTTCTGTAGACAACGTGTCCAGCCTCGGTGCTGATAGAATCGCAAATGTTGCTGCGGCTCACCGGCTTTACCGGGGAGATCTCATCGTAGTGGACGCTGGAACAGCAACGACGTTCTGCGTTGTCACGGCTGTCGGGGATTTCAGGGGAGGGGCGAT
Organism: Thermodesulfovibrionia bacterium; assembly: GCA_947259645.1. Taxonomy (GTDB): domain Bacteria; phylum Nitrospirota; class Thermodesulfovibrionia; order UBA6902; family UBA6902; genus Glo-13. Next base: position 30,534 of record CAMYND010000036.1, read on the forward strand.
AATGCCGGGCCTTGGATTATCGGTCGATGCTCTTTGCCGGAACACGGCACAATTACCGAACGTTGAGTTAACGCTGCCCCAAGGTGTGATTGGAAGGAACACTGAAAACAGTATACGAACAGGGGTTATTCTTGGTCATGCCGGAGCGATTGAACGGATAATCAAGGAAATCTGCCATGAATTAACTCATAATTGTACCGTAGTCTTGACTGGCGGCTATTCCGGATTGCTGAAACAGTATGTCACTGCAGATTACCTCAACCCCAATCTCACCCTTGATGGACTGAATATCATATATGAACTGAATTCATCTCCATGATTTGTGCTGCCGGTCTTTCCCCGTAAATATCATCCAGGTAATACATATAGCCCCGTTCCCACACTGTATGAAAAAGAGGTAATATATAATCATGAGGCCTCACAGTGATGATGAGGGCCCTGTGCACAAAGACTTCCATTCAATGGACTGCTCTGATAACCAGATTAGCGAGCGAGTTACAAATTGGTTTTTAACAGATATTTATTCATTTCACTGCTGTCACACATAATGCTTGTTGCTGTTTTAACACTGATTCAGCCCATTGCGAAAATTCCCCTGGAGATATTTAGTGTAGATCTTGTCAGCCCGCCAGAGAGAGCAAATCCTGCTCCTTCCGAAGAGCGGAAAACAGTGCTGGAAAAACCGGCTCCGGCTCAGGAAAAGAAAATAAAGAGCATGCCTGAGAAAAAACTTCCTCAGAGCCTTGTATCGCCTGAAAAGGACAGGCAGCCTGATCATCTTATCGGTGACAGCGCCTTTTTTGCACCTGATACAAGGAGCAGTGCTGATAGTCCGGAATTACAGGAAAACCCCCTGGAACCCTCGCACGACGAAAAAGAACGTGTCCCTTCCCTGTCTGCTGAGAAAGATATGCCTGAGGGAGAAAAGGGTGAGGCAACAGTTCCCGGGATAGCCCTTTTTGACAAAGAGACCATAGAAAAGTATGCCCTCAAGGGCGGCCCCGAAAAAAAGGGACTATCCTTTGACTCAGAGGGCTTTAAGCACAGGGGCTATATGAGGACACTCAAGGAAAGAATTGAGAGTGTCTGGAAATACCCGAAGGAGGCTGCGGAGCGCGGTATATCGGGTGATCTGAGAGTTACCTTTATTATTAATAGAGACGGGACCCTCGAGCATGCTGAACTGGTAAGAACATCAGGGTACAGGTCTCTTGATGAGGCGGTGCTGAAAGCGCTGAAAAAAGCATTTCCCTGGTGGCCATTACCTGAAGATTATGAAGAAGACACCCTTAAAGTAACGGGGCATTTCATCTACATATACGGGAATACATTCGCACTTTGAGCCGCAAACCGGCCCATTGATTGATTCATTATTATTTTTATTTTAAAATCTTTATGTTCCCATAGTTTTTTACTGCCTCTATGCCGGACAAAATGTTAAACTAGCAGATTAATTATGAAGATAATCGAACTGATAAGATGGCAGGATATTGTAGATATTCTGATAGTTACGGCTATTGTTTACCGCGTTCTGCTCATCATTAAAGGAACAAAAGCTGCCCGGATGCTCATCGGTATCGGGCTCCTGTTTCTGGCCCTTCTTTTTTCTAAATATCTGGGCCTTTACACTATCGACTGGATTGTTCAGAGCCTCTGGGCCCAGATCGTGCTCGCTATTATTATACTTTTTCAGCCTGAGATCAGAAAGACACTGGCACAGATGGGTGAAGCCCGCTTTTTCCCGTCATTTGCATCAGCAGAAGGGTTGCGCTCCATCGAGGAAATCGTAAAGGCCTCTATAGCACTTGCGAACCGGAAAATCGGCGCACTTATCGTAATAGAAAAAGAAACCGATCTCAGGGATTTTAGTGAAATGGGGATACAACTCGATGCAAAAGTTTCCCGTGAGCTGTTGCTGAGCATTTTTCATCCCACCTCTCCGATGCATGACGGGGCCATTATTATCAGAGGTAATCAGGTTCTCGCTGCTGGATGCTTTCTCCCCCTTTCATTAAGCGCCCACTATTCTAAAGCATTTGGCACGAGACACCGGGCTGCACTGGGCCTGACAGAGGAGACAGACGCAGTGGTGATAATTGTTTCAGAGGAGACAGGGAAAATTACCACGTCTGTTGGCAATAAAACAGAGAAAAATGTTGACATGGGGTCTTTGAGAGACTTTTTAACCGAACACTTTATTGTATCGAAAGACAAGAATAGAAATGAATAGTTTTTTTACGACTAATGTTTGGCTGAAAATCGCATCACTGATGCTTGCGATAGCCCTCTGGTTTTTTGTTATCCTGAGCGGCCGGTCAGAGACAACAATGGATGTTCCCGTTACCTTTGTTAATTTGCCTGCCGGACTGGAGATAGTGGAATCTCCTCAGACTGTCAGTGTTATTCTGGAAGGGCAGGAGCGGTCGCTGAGAAGTCTCAGACAAAATGAGCTGAGCGTGGCTGTCGACCTTGCGGAAGCCAAAGGGGGAAAGTCCTTTTTTACTCTCACGAAAGATAATTTTAATATTCCGAAAATGCTGGCGATAAACGGTATTGACCCGGAAACGATCAGTTTAAAAATCGAGGCACAACTGCAGAAAACAGTTGCAGTAAAACCTTCTGTTGTTGGTTTGCCTCAAAAGGGCTTTGCGATTCTTGAGATCAGGGTTGTGCCGGATAAGGTTGAACTGGAAGGACCTCAAAGCGCGGTCACCAAAATACGCTCCATTAAAACAGAACCGATTGATATTAATGGAATAAACGCGGACCTGGTTTTTAAGGCCAATCTGGATCTGGATGATTCGACGATAAAGAAAAGCACCAATAAGGTCGAAGTGAATATTACGGTAAAAAAGATAGAGTGAGGAGATTAATATAATGTCTGACAGAAAAAAGAAGATGAAACTCTTTGGGACAGATGGTATCAGGGGCAAGGCGAATCATACGCCCATGACAGGAGAGATCGCCTTTGAAGTTGGAAGGGCGGCCGCATATGTGCTGAAGAAAAAGAACGGCCTCAATAAAATCCTGATAGGAAAAGACACACGGCTCTCCGGGTACATGCTTGAAAGCGCCCTTACGTCAGGGATCTGTTCCATGGGTATGAATGTAATCCTTGTCGGCCCCATCCCGACTCCGGGAATAGCCTTTGTAACAAGAAGTTTGCGGGTTGACGCAGGCGTGGTGATTTCCGCGTCCCATAATCCATATGATGACAATGGAATTAAGTTTTTTTCATCAGACGGGTTTAAGCTCCCTGACAGTACAGAAGCTGAGATAGAAAAAGTTATGTTTTCCAAAAGATTGCAAAAAATAAGACCGGAAGGCGCCGGCATCGGCAAGGCCAAGAGAGTGGACGATGTTGCAGGGAGATACATTGAATATATAAAGTCAACATTTCCCAAGGGAGAGACCCTCGAGGGGCTGCGTATAGTGATCGATTGCAGTAATGGTGGAGCTGATGTTATTCCCATAAATAACGAACCCAATGGAATGAATATTAACTTTAACTGCGGCACCACGCATCCCCAGCAATTGCAGAAGGCGGTCCGGGAATACCGCGCTGATATCGGGATTGCCCATGACGGGGATGCTGACAGGACAATCCTGTGCGATGAGAACGGTGAGATCATAGACGGTGACAAGATTATGGCGATATGCGCCGCAGACATGAAGAAAGAGGGAAGACTCAAAAACAATGCCATTGTTGCCACGGTAATGAGTAATATCGGATTTGAAATATTTCTCAAAAAAGCCGGCATCAAATTGTACAGAACAGCTGTGGGAGACAGGTATGTTGTTGAGGAGATGATCAAGAGGGGGTGTAACCTTGGAGGTGAGCAGTCTGGCCACATAATATTCCTGGACTATAACACCACGGGGGACGGCCCTATTACCGCAGTGCAGGTTTTATCCGCAATGTGCAGGAGCGGGAAACAACTTTCCGAACTTGCAGCTGAGATACCGATTTATCCCCAGGTCCTCTTAAATGTGCCCGTGCGAAACCCGAAGAGTATGGAGGATTTTCCCAATATCGCAAGCGCTATAAAAAAAGCTGAGAAAAAGATTAAGACCGGGAGAATTTTGGTAAGACCTTCCGGAACAGAGCCCAAGGTCAGGGTCATGGTGGAAGGTGACAATCTGGATGAAATAACAGCGGTAGCCCAGGGGCTGGCTGATGTCATCAA
>CAMYND010000037.1 GCA_947259645.1 Thermodesulfovibrionia bacterium
CCTGCAGCGGACTTTGACATGCTTGCAAACCAGTTGACCGCGGCCGCGGGTAATATAGGAGATTTAACTGAGAACCTGCAAGAGGTATTCGGGGAAAGTGAGAAAGTTGCGTTAAAGGAAGCTATTCAGAACATTAATGTTTTATCCCAGAATTTCAAAGACATTTCAGCAGAAAACAGAGAACCTCTCCGGCGGCTTATCGCAAAGCTGGAGGAGTTTACAGAGGTTCTTAGCGTGAAAGGCCCCGGAGTAATGGAAGATATGAGTGCAATGGCAAAAAGCCTTGGAGAAAAGGGCCCGGAACTGGTGGATAATTTAAATAAGGTGGCCCTGGAGCTGGGGCAGATACTGGAAGAAAACAGGTACGCATTCAAAGAGAGCATGGATAATATCAATGTGACATCCAAGTCAGTGAGTACGATAACCTCGAACCTGGAAAAGGGGGAGGGGACGATCGGGAAACTCATGAAGGAAGATGAACTCTATAATTCCCTCAATAAAGTCACTACAGAAGCGGGCAAGTCAGTGGATGTTATCAGCCGGCTCAGGACCTTCATGGATTTTCACTCAGAGTACAATACCGGTGAAGGAGAGTGGAAGGGTTATTTTGATCTTACCCTGGCGCCTGACAGAGACAAATACTACATTCTTGGAGTAACTTCCGATCCCCGGGGATCTGTGGAAACAACGACAAAAACGATTAACGGCATGACAGTTATTGAAGATGAGATTAAAGACAGGATCGAGTTCTCCGCTCAGTTTGCCAGAAGATTTGATGATATTGCTCTCAGGGTGGGACTGATGGAAAACACCTTCGGACTTGGAGCTGACTATTTTTTCTCCGAAGAGCGGGGCAGGGTTAAGCTTGATGTCTGGGATTTCAGTGATAAAGAGGCCGGGGCTGACAATGCGCACGCCCGTTTAGGTTTTGACTACACTATTTTCAAGCACATTTTCCTGAGTGCCGGAATAGATAATATTCTGAACTCAGACCGCAGGGGAGTTTATGTAGGCGGTGGAGTGAAATTCGAAGACAAAGACTTTAAGTACCTCATGGGCAGCACGCCGAATATTTCGTTTAAATAATCGCCATTATCCTTACACCGCGGCTTCCAATCCACATGATAATCATCATTTGCGGAAAAGGAGAAAGTCCCATTATAAAGATGGCATTCAAATAAGGTATAATACCAACTTATGACCTGTTTCGTGATCCATGGAGGTTAGAACGCGATGAGATATAAAATTACCTGGCATCTTGTTTTATTTACATTCATTATCATGGCTTCAGTGGCATCGGCTTCTGAAAATGAAACAGCATCGGATGAGCTCCGTGATGCTGTGCACAGGGTGAGGGATGCTGTCCTGGATTATTTTAAGCCGGTGGATGGTTTTATTACCGGGGTTGATGGAGACAGTGTCAAAGGGAAACTCCAAGGTGCTTCAACAGTCAATAAAGGTGTGCGTTTTTCCGTATTTCGCGCAGGCGCCCCCTTTTATCATCCCGTAACCAATGAACTGATAGGCAAGGCAGAAAATTTTATCGGAAGAGTGGAAGTAGTGGAGCCTGAAGCTGATGAAGGGTCATACAGTTTTATTGTGATACAGGGCGATCTGAAGGCAGGTGACATCGTCAGAATAACAACATCGAATATTAAACTTGCTTTTTTTCAGGACAGAAAATCTGACTGGTCTCTGTCAGAACTTTTCTACAAGGCGTTAAAAGATTCGGGGCGTTTTGATATTTTGGAAAAATATACACCCGTCTATGAACCGGACCACCTGGCAGGATTAGCACGGGAGCTGGGCGCTGAGGCCACACTGATGTTTTCTACGCCCGTTTCAGAGGAACAGAAAAGACTCGATGTGAAACTGTTTTGGGCGGAAGACGCTCAGCTTTTTGGCGAGGTCCAGGAAGTTGTCAGCCGCGATGTCACACTGATTACAACTCCTGGAGAAGAGTTTCTCGCTGCCTCTGTAGTGGACAGGGAACCCTGGGGAAGTTTTAAAGTCAGTAAAGGCCGCCTGATCGCTATAGGCGATGTTGACGGAACTGAAGGGGAAGAGCTGATTTTAAGTGACGGCAACAACATCATAGTCTACGGGATGAAAGATGAGTTGAGGGTATTGTGGACAATAGAAGGCACCAACGCTGAAAATCATCTTTCCCTTGATGTCCTTGACGTAAACGGCAACGGCGTATCAGAAATATTTGTTACATCCATGGTGGACAGCAACAGGATAACCACGGATACGGATGATATAAGAGAAAGTCCGAGGTCGAATGATGAAGCTGAGATGAACTCCTATGTTCTGGAGTATGAAGCCGCATCAGGATACAGGAGAATTGCTGAGGGAATGCCCTATTTTCTCAGAGTCATGGGAAACAGGCTTCTCATGCAGAAATATGACTGGCAGCATATCTTCAGTGGGCCCGTACATGAAGCGGCCTGGCTGGATGGGCAGTATACGCCCCAAAAGGCGCTGAAGCTCCCCGGTAATCTGAATATCTATGGGTTTACCTATGTTGACTGGGAAAATCAGGGGAAGAGGCATATCGTCTCATATACGGACAAAGGTTATTTAATCATGTATGATGCGGAGGGCAATCAGCTCTGGAAAAGCAGCAGATCATTCGGAGATTTTGCTTTGACCTTTTCCCGAAAGACAATATCTCTTGCCAGCCCAGTCCGCAAGTGGTCTGTACGGGGCAGGCTCATCCCGGTAAAAACTGCGCGCGGGCAGGAGGTGGTTGTTGTAGATAAAATCCCTTTTGTGTCACAGGTAAGTATGCCCGGGCTCGGCTACAGGGGAGCGGAAGTCCATTCCCTCTGGTGGGACGGCGCTTCAATGGATGACAGGCGTATACTGGACGAGGTTTCCGGAAAGATCTCTGATTTCTGGGTCCAGGGGAGACACCTTTTTCTCATGGCAAAAGGAGGCATGTTGTCGCTGGTGAAAAACGCGGCAAGCGGAGAATTTGAAAAGGGGAGTTTGATTTACTATTACGACATGGGCCCACAATGAAACTCAGACATGTAGCATTGATAATGGACGGAAACGGCAGATGGGCCCAGCAGCGGGGCCTGCCAAGAATAGAAGGGCATCGGAATGGCGTCAAGAGAGTAAATGAAATAATTGACACTGCTGCTGAGCAGAAGCTCAAGGCGGTGACATTTTATACGTTTTCGATGGAAAACTGGCAGCGGCCAGCAAATGAGGTAAATGCCCTGATGCGTTTTCTCAGTAAGTATCTGAAAGCTGAAATGCATCGTCTGCATGAGATGAATGTTGTGTTCAGGGCTATCGGCGACATCGGGAGACTTCCCCGGGGAGTGAGAAAACTGATAGATGAGTTTGAGAAGCTTACCGCAGATAACACGGGCCTCATTGTCTCGAGTGCCCTGAGTTATGGCGGACGGGCTGAGATAGTAAACGCTGTGAAATGTATTATAATGAGCGGGATACCCGTTGAAGCTATTGATGAAGAAGTGGTAAAGGCCCATCTTTATACGAAGGGAATCCCTGATCCTGATTTGATAATCAGGACAAGCGGAGAGATGAGGACCAGTAACTTTCTTCTCTGGCAGGCTGCATATGCTGAGCTGCTTTTTACTGAAGTGTTATGGCCTGATTTTGGCAGAGATGAATTTATATCGGCCCTTGAAGAATTCAAAAAAAGGGAACGGAGATTCGGTGCCCTTCCTGAAAAGGCAAAGAACTGACCCGTTTAACAATCAGGAAAGAAAGACGCTGCACAATGAAAAGGATCTTTTTCAGTGACAGAGAATAAAAAAAATAGCGCGTTTGTTAATCGTCATATTGTCGCGGCATTTGCATTGCCGGTTATCATCGCCTATCTCTACTTCCTCCCTGCGGTGCCTTATTTCATGATACTGCTCGGTGTTATCGGAATGACAGCATTATGGGAATTCTACGCCATGTATAATGTATCAAAGAAGCTTTCTGTCCCGGGGGTTATCTTCGGGGGAGTGTTGCTGTATATCGCATCGGTACACCCCGGGTACTTTGTGCAGACCCTCTGTCTCAGCCTGTTTCTCTTAATGCTGCTCAGGTTATTCCTTGTTAATACGCCTGAAGGATCCATGTCTGAAATCGGCCCGCTGGGAACAGGATTATTCTATGTGAGCGGTTTTTTGAGCTTTCAATGGCTGTTGAGAAAGGGTGCTTTCGGGCTGGAGTATATTTTCATGCTTTACATTGCGATCTGGCTTTCAGACAGCATGGCGCTCTATATCGGAACATACCTGGGGAAGAACAAACTTTATCCCGCATACAGCCCGAACAAAACAGTAGAGGGTGCTTTCGGGAGTCTTCTTGGCGGCATGCTGGGAACGCTTATAACAAAGATCATCTTCAGCATGACAGCACTTTCTTTTTCTGGCGCTCTGGTTATCGGATCGGTTCTGGGTTTAATGGCGCTCCTTGGTGACCTTATTGAGTCTATGTTTAAGCGGGATGCCGGTGTCAAGGACTCGGGTACATTTATTCCGGGCCATGGCGGTATCCTTGATAAAATTGACGGCATGCTGGTTGGAGGGCCTGCTCTTTATTTTATGGTGAGGTACTTTTGAAAAAACTTTCAATCCTGGGCTCCACGGGGTCTATCGGCAAAAATACTCTTGAAGTGGTATCACGGCATCCCGACAAGTTTAAGGTTGTTGCCCTGGCTGCCAGAAATAATATAGAAGACCTTGAATTACAGGTCAAGGAATTTAAACCTGACGTTGTGGCTGTTTTTGATGAGGAGGCCGCGGAAAATCTGAAGAACCGTGACCTCCCTGTTGATATTCTTTTTGGTGAGCAGGGGCTGATTGAGGCGGGAATAATTGACAGTGCGGATATGGTAGTGTCCGCAATCGCGGGGTCACCGGGACTTGGACCGACCTACGCTGCGATTCAGGCAGGCAAGGATATAGCCCTTGCCACAAAAGAGGCGCTCGTCATGGCCGGTGATATCGTGATGGCGGCGGCGGCGGCCAACGGTGTCAGCATTATTCCTGTTGACAGTGAACACAGCGCGGTATTTCAGTGCCTCGATGGGAGGGACAGGAAAGAGATTGAGAAAATAATATTGACCGCGTCAGGAGGCTCTTTCCTAAACAGAAGCCTCTCAGAACTCGATAAGGTAACTCCTGAGGAGGCATTGAAGCATCCCAACTGGGATATGGGCCGGAAGATTACGATCGATTCAGCCACTCTTATGAATAAGGGCCTTGAAGTAATTGAAGCGTACTGGCTTTTCAACGTTCCCCTTGAAAAGATAGATGTAGTTATTCACCCGCAGAGTATAATTCACTCCATGGTGAGTTATGTTGACGGGAGTGTCATTGCCCAGATGTCCATGCCTGACATGAAGGGGCCGATCAGTTACGCCCTTTCTTATCCGGGAAGACTCGGAGACATTCTTCCCGCGCTGAACCTGTCTGAAATAAGGGAGCTCACTTTTGAAAAACCTGATGTAGATAAATATCCCGCTATAACGCTGACCTACAGGGCCCTGGAATCAGGGGGGACAATGCCCTGTGTCCTGAATGCGGCTAATGAAGCGGCAGTTGATGCTTTTCTTGATGGTGACATAGCATTTACGGACATATGGCGTGTTGTTGCCGATACCATGTCTGAACACAAGACAATACATGTTGATACAATCGAAGATATTATTGGTGTCTCAAACCGGGCGAGAAAAAAGGCTGAAGATATCATTAATATAAAAAAGGAGCAAAATAAGCAATGAAAAACGGAGAAAATAATTTATGACTATACTATGGGCAGTAGTGCTTTTCGGATTATTAATATTCTTCCATGAACTGGGGCATTTTATCGTCGCAAAAATGGTGGGAGTTAAGGTATTAAAATTTTCCCTTGGTTTCGGGCCGAAGCTGATCAGTAAAAAAATCGGCGAAACCGAGTATCTTCTTTCAGCAATTCCTCTTGGTGGATATGTGAAACCTCTGGGAGAAGATTTGGAAGAAGAACTGACAGAGGAAGACAAACCGCGGGCTTTTAACTACCAGCCTGTATGGAAGAGGATGGCTATCGTGATATCAGGGCCGGTCTTTAACCTGGTGCTGGCCTATATTATTTTTGTTGCTTTTATCGGTTTGAACCTTCCCGTTGCGATTCCTGAACTGGACAGTATTACAACGGTGATTGAAAGTGTTCAGCCGGGATCTCCCGCTGAAGAAGCCGGGATTCAGAGTAACGACTCCATCATCGCGATAAACAATGATTCTGTAAGAGACTGGAGTGAGATGGCAGGGATTTTTTCCCAAAACCCCGGGAAGGAGTTACAGGTCAGGGTAAGCAGGGCTGGTGAGATTATTGAGTTGCAGATAACGCCGGAGCCCACAGAAACAAGCGATGCAGCAGGAAATAAAACGGTTATCGGAAGAATCGGTATTTCTAAAAAATACAGCACGAAAGTTATTGAGGGATCGGGAATTATCCAGGCCCCGATAAAAGGGTTTCAGGCGGTCTGGGGCTGGTGTGTCCTCACACTTGAAGTGGTAGTGAAACTGTTTACTGGCGGGTTATCCGCCAAACAGGTCGGCGGGCCGATTTTAATTGTTGATGCTGCAGCGAAAGCCGCCTCGATCGGTGCTTACGCATATTTTAATTTTATCGCGATCATAAGCATTAACCTGGCCATATTAAATCTTCTTCCTGTACCTGTTCTTGACGGAGGGCATATCCTCTTTCTTTCCATAGAAGCACTGAGAGGACGGCCATTAAGCGAGAAAGTTCTCATCAATGCAAATAAAGTGGGAATGGCGCTGCTCCTTCTGCTGATAACATTTGTTATTTATAATGACACGATGAGGATCATTGTCCCGTGGGCCCAGAAGGTTATGGGCGGCAATTAAGGAATTATGTCAAGACCTCCTGCAATAAAGAAGCGGATTTCTTCCGGTGGCGTTGTTTTCCGCAGGCTCGAAGGTGTCATTCAAGTTGTGTTAGTGCTGGTACGGGGGAAGAAAACATGGTGTCTTCCCAAGGGCTTAATAGACAAAGGCGAGGATGAACCAACAGCTGCACTCAGAGAGGTTCGGGAGGAAACAGGCCTTACCGGACAGATCCTTGATAAAATAGGTCGTATATCATACTGGTTTGACTTAAGAGACGAATCAGCAAAGGTAAACAAGACCGTGCATTTTTTCCTTGTAAAATACCTTGATGGCAGTACGGATGACCATGATCATGAAGTTGATGAAGCACGATGGTTTCCCATAGATACGGCGCTCAGCCGACTCTCTTTTAAGAGTGAAAAGGAAATTATGCAAAAGGCAAAAGCAATGATAGACAGTATTTCTGAGAATGAATCTCCAGATCAGACGGCCCCCTAGATCATCGCGTGATCTGTTATAACGAGCAGTAACGTCTTTTATTCTTTCTCAAGAGAGAGCAGTGAATTGTATGCCTCTTTATTTTGCTCAAACAGATTGGCGAGCAAATTATATTTCATAATCAGCGTGTCAACTGTACGGACCAGCTCATCCTCATCCCATGGTTTGGAGAAATACTTGTCAACCGCCCCGTTGTTGATGGCGTCAATAGCCGCATTAATATCTGAGTAACCCGTAAGGAGAATTTTCTTGCACAGCGGTTTTGACTCGTTAATTTTTGCAAGAAGTTCGCTGCCTGTCATGCCCGGCATTCTCTGGTCTGTAATTATGAGCGTTATATTTTCCTTGTCAAAAATATCGAGGGCGTCTGCGCCGTTGAGCGCTGTGAGCACATTATACTTGCTCATGAACGTATCATATAAACTGTTTACGATATCCTGCTCGTCATCTACACATAAAATTGTCAGCTTTGCATTATCAGACATGATTGCCTCCCTGGTTTTGAGTATTATAATTTAGACTTAGCTATGGGTCAATAAAAAGCACCTTGTTTTTTGTTTCTTAAGAAGAGCATCGTTTACCTGAAAATCCTGTTCAGGAAAGCCTGCATATCCGCCCATGACTTTGTATCAGATTCCTCACTATATCCAAGGTGCATTTTAAACTCTTCTTTAAGCTGGTCAGCGTCAGGGTTGGCAAAGCCATGTTCCGCGCCCTTGTACTCAATAAATTCATATATAACATCGGCATTTTTCATTTCATTCTTGAATGCTGAAACATTCTGGACTGTGACGTACCAGTCTTTTTCTCCGTGCTGCATCAGCATTTTTGCTTTGACAGCGCCTTTCTCTGCGGGTGCTTTCGTTGTCAGACCCCCGTAAACGCTGACTACGCCGTCAATATCAGCACCCTGTCGAGCCATCTCAAGCACCACATGTCCGCCGAAACTGTATCCGATAGCCGCAATCTGTTCAGGGTCGACAAATTCCTGATTCTTAAGGAAATCAAGGGCAGCGGTAAATCTTTCCTTGAGCGCGTCTGAGTTTCCGGTTATAATTTTTGCCAACTCAGCAGCTTCGGCAGCGTTGGCAGCGTTCCCCCCCTCACCATACATATCTATGGCCAGCGCAGTATATCCAAGTCCTGCAAGCATCTCAGCACGGCTGCGCACATGATCATCCTGGCCCCACCATTCATGAACGATGAGGATGCCAGGGCGGGCTCCTTTTTGGTTTTTGTCATAGGAAAGGTAGCCCTTCATCGTAATTTCTCCTGCAGAATATTCAACCTGCTGACTATGAATTTCCTTTTTTGTGCAGGCAGAAACCAGGACACAGATGCATATCAGAACAGTTGCAGTAACGGTCAGCCTATTCATAAAATCCTCCTTCTCTACTATCACCTTAACTTCCATGCTCTCTGAAATGTAATTATACACCAGTAACCGCTAAATTCGCACGACAACGATCTGTCTCAATGTACATCTATATTAACAAGGGTGAGTTTATTGTTTATGCTGCTCTTTTGATATAATCTTTTATAGTAGGCAACTGCGTAATTATGAATAATATAACAGATACAACATCTGCCGTATTTCAGGCCCGTGGGATAACCAAGGTCTATGATATGGGCGAAGTGAGCGTGCATGCCCTGCGCGGGATAGATATGGAACTGCATTCCGGTGAGCTGGTTGTGCTCCTCGGTCCTTCCGGAAGCGGCAAATCAACCCTGCTCAACATCCTTGGCGGACTTGATACTGCTACGGAGGGAACTGTCACCTATTGCGGCAAAGATCTCACCGGAGCTTCCGAACAGGAGCTGACAGATTACCGGAGATATCATGTTGGTTTCGTGTTCCAGTTTTATAACCTTATCCCGAGCCTTACCGCGTTAGAGAATGTTGCCGTTGTTACGGAAATAGCACAAACTCCCATGAATCCTGAAGATGCCCTTGCAATGGTCGGTCTTGCCGACCGGGTCAACCACTTCCCGGCGCAGCTGTCCGGCGGGGAACAGCAGCGCGTTGCTATTGCGCGTGCAATCGCCAAAAAACCTGCAGTCCTTCTCTGTGATGAACCTACGGGAGCGCTTGATTCATCAACGGGCATTATCGTGCTTGAGGTCCTGGAAAAAATAAACAGGGACCTCGGAACAGCAACGGTGCTCATTACGCATAATGCTGATATCGCGGAGATGGCTGACCGTGTTATACATCTCAGCAACGGGCTTATATCGAGAGAGCAGAGAAATGAACTGAGAAAATCTCCCCGGGACCTGCATTGGTGATAACCGCCATGACTCAGTAAACCGGGGGGGAGCGTACCCGGATCGCAATGAACGTTTTAGATCGAAAGATTCTGAGAAACCTCTGGAGGATGAAGGGACAGGCTGCTGCCATCGCCCTTGTCATTGCAAGCGGTGTTGCCACCTTTATCATGTCAATAAGCACCATGCAGTCGCTGAAGCTGACCCAGGCAACATTTTACCGTGACTACCACTTTGCCGAAGTATTCTCGTCTCTCAAGAGGGCCCCTGAGAGCCTGAAAACAAGGATTCAGGAAATACCGGGAGTGAACAGGATTGAAACACGGGTTGTTACCCCCCTAAATATTGAAGTGAAAGGGTTCTCTGACCCGGTGACAGGCCATCTGTATTCGATTCCTGACAGGGGAAAATCCCTGCTGAATAAACTCTACCTGCGGCAGGGACGGCTGGTTCAGCCTTTCAGCGACGATGAGGTCGTTATTGGTGAAGCGTTTGCTGAATCACATGACCTGCATCCCGGTGATGAAATATCAGTAGTCATAAACGGCAGGCTCAGGGAGCTTCTGATTGTTGGTATCGCTCTCTCTCCGGAGCATATATATCAGATGCCTCCTGGCGCGCTGTTCCCTGACTTTGAGCGTTACGGTGTGATGTGGATGGGCAGGAAAACACTTGGGACAGTGTATGACATGGAGGGGGCCTTTAATAATGTCTCTCTTACGGTGTCTGCCGGAGCGAATATCAGTGATATCGTTGACAGGCTTGATGATCTGCTCAGGCCATATGGCGGTCTTGGCGCGTATGGCCGTAAAGACCAGCTTTCACACCGGTATCTCTCAGAAGAATTCCGTCAGCTTGAACAGATGGCCGCAATGTTTCCGGTGATATTTCTTGGGGTGGCAGCTTTTCTGCTGAATGTTGTAATCAGCCGCCTCCTGAGCATTCAGAGAGATGAAATAGCTGTATTAAAGGCTTTCGGCTACAGTAATCTTGATGTTGGTATTCATTTCACTAAACTGGTTTTGCTCATAGTCCTTGCCGGTCTGATACTTGGTGTTTCCGGAGGTGCCTGGCTTGGGCAGTGGATGAGCACCATATACAAGGAGTTTTACCGTTTTCCCTTCCTCCGGTATGAACTTCAGCCCGCAGTTGTGGCGTCCGGAGCATTTATCAGCATCGCTGCTGCGCTCATCGGTACAGTATATTCGCTTCGGAAAGCCGCCCTTCTTCCTCCTGCGCAGGCAATGAGACCGGAGCCTCCTGCCACATATAAAGAGACATTGCTGGAACGGCTGGGTCTGAAAAAAATACTCCGGCAGCCAAGCCGCATGATCGTAAGACATATTGGAAGACGCCCGGTAAAGTCACTGCTGACAGTAACAGGGATTGCCTTTGCATGCGCTATAATGATGGTCGGCAGGTTTCAGGAAGACTCTGTTGATTACATGGTGGATGTTCAGTTCGGCCTCTCACAGCGTGAAGATATGGCAATCACATTTATTGAGCCAACTTCACGGAGGGCGTTATATGAGCTGAAAAGTCTTGAGGGAGTTCAGCGGGGCGAGGTGTTTCGTTCTGTGCCTGCCCGTCTAAGGTTTGGACACCGCAGCTACCGGACAGCGGTCCAGGGGATAGAGTCAGAAGGTGATCTTCACCGGCTGTTGAACGAAGATTTGAAAATTGTTCATCTGCCTGCCGCGGGCATTGTCCTTACTGATCACCTGGGAGAAATACTTGGTGTGCGGGAGGGGGATGAACTGACTGTTGAAGTGCTTGAGGGGAGGCGGCCTGTGCTCAGGGTTCCAGTAGCAGGACTGATCAGCCAGTATATCGGCGTTTCTGCCTACATGGAGCTGGCATCACTTAACCGTCTCATGCGGGAGGGAAGCGCCATATCAGGTGTGTATCTTTCAACAGACTCTGATCAGCGTCCTCTCATATTTTCAAAATTGAAACGAATGCCCCGCATTGCCGGCACTGAGTTACGGGAGAAGGCGATTGAGAATTTTTATGATACCATGGGTGAAACAATTCTCATCTTTACATTTATAAACACTCTTCTTGCAGGCATTATTGCCTTTGGGGTAGTATACAACAGCGCACGAATAGCCCTGTCTGAGCGGAGCAGGGAGCTGGCAAGCCTCCGTGTGCTGGGCTTCACCAGAGGAGAGATATCATATATATTGCTTGGTGAACTGGCCGTCCTGACACTTGCTGCCATCCCTGTGGGATTTATTATAGGGCAGGCCATGTGTTTCTACATCACCGAGAATCTTAAGACTGACTTATTCAGGATTCCCCTGATTCTGGAAGGCAGCACTTATGCATTTGCAGCCACAGTTGTTTTAGCGGCTGCCTGTATCTCCGCTTTTATGGTGCGCCGCAGACTTGATAACCTGGACCTGGTTGCTGTCCTTAAAACAAAGGAGTAGAATTCAGTCTCGTGAGCAAAAAAGCAGGCGCCATAATTGTTCTGATCTTCATTGCACTGGCAATTGCCTACGGGTTTATGCCAAAACCTGTGCTGGTTGAAACAGCTTGGGCAGAGCGGGGTTACTTGAGAGTTTCTATTGAAGAGGAAGGCAAGACCCGGGTCATGAGCCGCTATGTTGTGTCCGCGCCTGTTTCAGGGTTTGCGCTGCGCGTGAATCTCGACATCGGGGACAAGGTGAGCAAGGGTCAGGCCCTCACATGGCTCGAACCGCTCAGATCAACGGTTCTTGACGCACGGAGCCGGGCTGAGGCAAAGGCAGGCGTTGCTGCTGCAGAGGCGTCACTGCGTGCATCACAGGAAAACGCGGAGGCGGCACGGACCAATGCGGAGTTAGCCAGGAAAGGGTTGCATCGTATTGAACAGTTATTTAATAATGCTCTTGTGTCCCAGGATAAACTGGATGAGGCTGAAGCGGATTTACGGAGAACAGAGGCGATACTTAGAGCATCGGAATTTGCAGGAGAAGTTGCACAGTATGAGCTGGAGACTGCTCAGACCTCACTGAAGTTTTCAGCAGCTCAAAAACAGGGCAACGATCATGAGAAAGTTTTAATTCAGTCGCCGGTAAACGGCCGTGTCCTGAAAATTAACCATGAGAGTGAGGGGGTAGTCCGCGAGGGAGACCCCTTGATTGAAGTTGGTGATCCTTCAGTTCTGGAAGTTGAAGTGGACGTGCTCTCTGCTGACGCGGTAAAGATCAGGCCCGGAACCACTGTTCTGTTTCAGAGGTGGGGAGGAGACAATACATTGAATGGGGTAGTTCGCGTTGTCGAACCTGTCGGATTTACCAAAATATCGGCACTCGGTGTTGAAGAGCAGAGAGTGCTTGTCATATCAGATATTGTATCCCCTTCCGGAGAATGGACTACTCTTGGTGATGGGTACCGTGTGGAGGCTCAGTTTATAGTGTGGGAGGATGATAATACTCTCCAGATTCCCACAAGTGCGCTCTTTCGGCATGAAGGCAGCTGGGCAGTTTTTCTCAGCTCCCATGGCAGGGCAAAGCTTCAAAAAGTTGAGACCGGCCATGGAGGCGGGATGAGCGTGGAGATTATGTCCGGTCTCTCAGAGGGCGATACGGTCATAGTACATCCTGACAGCTCGATTGAGAACGGTTCACGGGTAAAGTTAAGAGAGCAGCAGCTTCTTTAAAGTTTTTTCGGCATGTTCAGTGCCGATCAGTTTGACGGTCTTGATTTTGCTGTTCTGCCCTGATAGGATCTCAATATTGCTTTTAGAGATTCTGAATTCCCGGGAGAGGATTTCGATAAGTTCCTTATTCGCCCGCCCTTCAACAGGGGGTGACGAGAGTTTTACTTTCAGGGAATCTCCATAGGCCCCTGCAAAACCTGGTTGAGCGGAGCGGGGCTCGACCTTGATTTTAATGATAAACTGGTCAGGAGTCTCTTTGAGTTTTTTGCCCCCGTTGCCTGCTCGTGGTTTTTTATGCAAGAACCACGTCCATCTTGATTATATTGGTCATTTCAGCATAGCTGCCTATTGCCAGCAATATGCCATCCGGGGACTTGATTCTTATCCCTGCCGCTTTTTTGAATTCGTCGGGAACCTTAATATGTTGAAGTTTAATCTGGTTTCCATGGGTTACTGATTTCACGAGACTGTTCTTTATCTCAAACTGCGGAAGCCACGATAACGCCTCATCCAGTGAATAGATACCCTGAGTTATCTCCTTCCCCTGGCTTATTGCCTCAAGCTGTTCCAGCGAGATACTATCTTCCAGGCGATAATTACCGATTGCCGTACGTTCAAGCGCGGAGAGATGAGCCCCCACACCCAGTTTTTTCCCGATATCATCGCATAATGTCCTGATATAGGTTCCTTTCGAGCAGAGTGTTGTAAAGGTAACATAGGGGAGATTTATATCCTCGAGGTCTAATCGGTAGATCGTAACGTCTCTGTCCTTCCGTTCAATCTCAATGCCCTTTCTTGCCATTGTATAGAGAGGTTTTCCCTTGTGCTTCAGGGCTGAAAACATGGGAGGTTGCTGTCGGATCTTCCCGGTAAATGTTTTTAATGTGTCTCTGATGAGATCACTCTTGATATCAACCTTCTCAACACTGCTTATTACTTTGCCGCAGGCGTCCTGAGTGTCAGTCGCTTCACCGAGTTTCATGACAGCTCTGTATTCCTTGTCAAGACCGGTAAAATACTTCGCAAGCCGGGTCCCCTTGTTCAGACAGATAAGCATGAGACCTGTAGCCATCGGATCAAGCGTTCCGGTATGTCCGGCCTTCTTTACCTGCAATATTCTTTTAACGTTCGCGACCGCATCGTGAGAAGTGATGTCTTTGGGTTTGTTGATACTAATTATAATGTCCACTGATCTGTTCTGTACGATGAGGGTAAGGTGCGGGACTCCACAACAGGAACAAACTCTGTCCCCGGCAGCTGTGCCCGCGCTATGATTTGGTTTTTTTTATCTCTTTCTTTACAGCGGTAAAAACTTTTTTCTGCACGTCCTTTAATGATCCCGTTACCATGCAGCCTGCAGCTGCCCTGTGACCACCGCCTCCAAAACTGTTCGCGATTTTCTGCACATCTGCCCTGCCTTTTGAGCGGAGGCTTATTTTATATGAGTTCCTGCTATGCTGCCTGAAAAAAAGAGCGACTTCTATGTCTTTGACTTTCCTCGGGAAATTGACATAATCTTCGCAGTCCTCAGCTGTTGTCCCGGTCCTGCTGAACATGGACTGTGATGTGACTATCCAGGCGATACCATCTTTCTCCTCCAGCGTGGACAGAGAAAGGCCCAGTAACTTCATGGACCTGAACTCAACACTGTCATAGAGATTTTTCGAAATGTCCCAGGGTTTTGCCCCTGCCTCAACAAGGGCGGAAGAGACTTGTAACGCCTCCGCTGAGGCATTTGAATACCTGAAACCACCGGTATCAGTGAGAATGGCTGTGTAGAGATTGGTTGCAATGTTTTTATCCATAGAGACGTTTAACGATTTCAGGACTCTATATACAAGCAAACCCGCTGCAGCGGCGGAAGGGTCGATAAGGCTGCCTGCCAGGGATTTGTAAAACAAGGCACTACCAGAATCAGTGGCAACAATATGATGGTCGATAACCGCTATTTTTTTAGCGTTAAAATTCTCAAAGCCGGTTCTTTTCAGTTCATTGCAGTCAACCAGGACCGCAACGTCAAAAGTCTTTCGGGGGGGCTGCTGTTTCACTATCTTAGATGACGGAAGAAATTTAAGAATTTCAGGAACAGGATCTTTACTGAGGACCGTGACATCTTTTTTGCCGAGACTTTTCAGGCCGAGAGCAAGTGCGAGAGATGATCCCAAAGAGTCGCCTTCAGGGTTTATGTGACCAGAAATAATAAATGAGCTGTTTGTTTTGAAAAGGGTAATGAGTTTAGAAGAGATTTTCATCATCGTCAACAGGACTCCTTTCAGTATCCATAGTATCGAGAAGTGTATCGATTTTTCTCCCGTATTCTACCGCTTCATCAATTTTGAAAATAATTTTTGGGATGTATTTCATCTTCAGCCTCCTGCCAAGCTCTCCCTTGATAAATGACTTTGATTCATTCAGTTTTCTGACAGTTTTCTCTTTCTCATCATCTTTAAGAACACTCAGGAAAATAGTTGCGTTTCTCAGGTCCGGGCTTACCTTGGCCCCCGTGACAGTCACAAATCCGATATTTTTATGTTTGATCTTGTACATGATAATGTCAGCGACTTCTTCTCGTATAAGGTCGCTGACTCTCACTGAACGTTTGTAGGGGTGCACGATATCTCCTTTGCATCAATATTCAACAACAGCAGTTCTCTGTGTTCAACATTAATTTTAACGAAAAACAGATTTTTTTATTTTTGGCCCATAGCATTACAGCATTTCCACCGTTGCATCTATTAATTCAACTGAATGGTTGTCGTTAATAATGGTCCTTATTCTCTCAAATACTTTATTGATTATCATAGTCTCGTTGGCAACGATCGATATACCGATAACGCTCCTCTGCCAGAGGTTCTGGGCATCCACTTCTGCTACGGATACATTAAACTTATTCTTGATTCTGTCAGTTAAACTTTTAATGACCATCCGCTTTGATTTAAGGGAATTTGATGCAGGTATGTGCAGATCTACCGTGAGAAGGCCGACTATCATTCTTTTAACGTATCCGGAAAGAGGCTTCAGCAGCTGATAAGATGGTATTCACGTGAGTACGCTCTTTTTTATGGATCGCGCCGCATGTTCTGAAACCCTTTGATCTGATATGGTTAACATTCACATAGAGGAGTTGCAGTTCAAGGTTAATCCGGGCGTGGCTATTCCAACTTCGTGGCTACTTCTTCCTTGATATAGTTTTCAAGGATGTCACCCTCTTTAAGGTCATTAAAATTTTCTACCATTATTCCGCATTCAAACCCGGTCAGCACTTCTTTTGTGTCTTCTTTAAATCTTTTCAGTGATGATATCTTGCTTTGATAAATAACAACATTGTCTCTGATAACCCTGACACCTTCACTTGCCCTTGATATTTTACCGTCTATAACGTAACAGCCTGCGATCGTTCCAAGCCTTGATATAGTAAAAATGCTTCGCACTTCAGCCCTGCCGAGCACTTTCTCGGTAATGGTCGGCTCAAGCATTCCTTCAAGGGCCTTCTTTACATTTTCAATGGCTTCATAAATCACATTATAAATCCTGACGTCAACTCCTTCTTTTTCAATGAGTTTGGCAGCGTTTGCGTCAGGCCGTATATTAAAACCGATAATAATCGCGTTTGACGCGGCAGCGAGCATAACGTCAGATTCATTGATGCCGCCTGCCCCGGTATGAATAACATTCACCTTGACCTCAGCGTGTGTGATGGCTGAAAGCGCGTCTTTCACTGCTTCTACTGAGCCCTGAACATCAGCCTTGATAACAATATTAAGCTCTCTGATCTCCCCTTCCTTTACTCTCTCATAAAGGTCCTCCAGGGTCAGCTTCTTTTTCTGTGCCATCTTGGCATTTCTCTGTTTGTGGAGACGGTTTAATGCGAGTTGGCGGGCCTTTTTCTCATCGTCCATAACCGTGAATATATCGCCTGCCTGAGGAACCTCGGGGAACCCGATTACCTCGACAGGGGTCGATGGGCCTGCCGTTTTTATCTTCTTGCCCTTGTCGTCTATTAATGCCCTGACCCTTCCGGCTACCGTTCCAACGAGAAAGGAGTCACCTCCCTTGAGGGTCCCGGAATTTACCAGCACGGTTCCTACAGGGCCCCGTCCCCTGTCAAGCTTTGCTTCAACGATTGTTCCGCGGGCAGGCTTGTCAGGGTTTGCCTTTAATTCCATAATTTCTGCCTGAAGCAGTATCATTTCAAGAAGGTGTTCAAGCCCTGTTTTCTCCTTGGCAGAAACCTCGACAACTATGTTTTTGCCTCCCCAATCTTCTGAAACAACTTCATGCTGGGAAAGTTCAGTGCGAACCCGTTGAATGTTTGCGTCTGGTTTATCGATCTTATTAATGGCGACTATAATGGGAACATTTGCAGCTTTCGCATGATCAATTGCTTCTATCGTCTGTGGCATAACACTATCGTCTGCTGCAACAACCAGCACAACTATATCAGTGACTTTCGCTCCCCGGGCTCTCATCATAGTGAATGCTTCATGACCCGGAGTGTCAAGGAAGGTTATTTCTTTGTTGTTCAGTGTTACTGTATAAGCACCGATGTGCTGAGTTATTCCGCCTGCTTCAGTTTCTGTGACCCGCGCTTCCCTGATAGCATCAAGGAGAGTTGTTTTCCCGTGGTCAACATGTCCCATGATCGTTACAATCGGCGGGCGGGGTTTAAGGCTGGCCTCATCAACTTCGCCTTCTTCCAGAACGGCCTCTTCATCTTCAACTGTTGTAATTTCAATTTTTACATCAAAGGCTTCTGAAATGATCTGGGCAGCGTCTGCATCCAGCGGCTGGTTTATTGTGGGCATGTAGCCAAGTTCCATGAACTTCTTTATGACGTCATTAAGCTTTTGCCCGATTAATTCAGCAAACTCCTTTACCGTTGATCCTTCCTCAAACTTCAGGACCCGTTTTCTCGGCTGTGTTGCTGCAGAAAGTGCAGATCCTGTGTCATCAGTTTTTTTGCCGGCAGTTTTTTTGTCGCGCTTGTTAAAACGTGATTTAAAGTCATGACCTTTTTTCGATACCTCAACGCGCCGTATTGAATCAAAAGCCCGTTGCATGCCGGGTTTTGATTTAAATTTAGACAGTTTGCCCTTACTTGGATCTTCTTCAACCGGTGCTTCTTTTGCAGGAGCTGGGTCTTGAACAGGTTGAGGAGTGGCCTCTTCAGTGATTTCCTTTGTTTTTCCAGCTTTCTTCGCTTTGGCAGCGGTCGGGGCTGCAGCCGGCTTTGAAGCCCGGGCTTTTGGTTTTGCAGGAGGCTTTGCCACAGGGGCTGGCGGCTGATAATCTACGCCGATAATATCTGCTAATTTCTTTGCTGTAGCATCATCTATAGTGGACATGTGGGATTTAACTTCAATTCCCATTCCTGCAAGCCTGGCAATTACTTCTTTGCTTTTCTTATTTATTGACTTTGAGAACTCGTATATTCTGATTCCTGCCATCTGGCTCCTTGCACTGCGAACTATTGTTTATCAACCCCTTACAGGTGTTGTAGAACATGAAATTAGCCGTGTACTGATGCTTTGTAAAAGGTTGTAACTTTTTCAGGATTAATGTTATCATAACCACTCTTTTAAAGCAAACAGAGCCTTATCAAAGAGTTACAGGGCAGGTTCTATGTCCTGTAGACTGAAACAAGGAGGACAGTATTCAATGGCAGTGTGTTCCGTATGTGGGAAAAAAAGAGTTACTGGCAACAATGTCAGCCATGCAAATAACAAAACAAAGCGTGTGTTCAGGCCCAATTTGCAGAGGGTAAAAGTTCAGACAAAGCAGGGTTCGCAGAGGGTCCATGTCTGCACGAGGTGCCTCCGTTCAGGAAAAGTTAAAAAAGCCGTTTAAGTAACATCCTGATTGTCTGAAGCACCGATTCTCTTGTTCAGCCGGAATTTTATATGCAGTCACTTCACAATATCCTCAACTCGCTGGTCAAAGATTATGGTATTGAAGGCGGGATAACCCTCAACAAGGTAAGATCGCGCTGGGTGGAATTGGTAGGGGAGCCGGTTTCCGTCCATACATTCCCTGATACAATCAAGGGCAGAACACTGACGATCATTGTCGACACCCCCCAGTGGATGCATCACCTCAGCTTTTTCAAAGATGAAATTTCATCCAAGCTTAATCCTTTCGGCATTATGACAGTGCACTTCAGGATGGGCAAGATTCCTCTCCGCAGTGACAAAGAAAAAAAAATTGCTCATGCTGAACTCTCTGACACTGATCTCCAATATATCGAAAATACAGTTGGTGACTTAAAGGACGAAGAACTCAAGGATACCTTCAGGAAACTGATAAAACATGGGCTGTCATTAAAGAAAACTAAAGGTCAATAGTTGCGGTGAGGTCTGGTCCTGTTTCCATCTGCAGCGCGTTACGCTGACTCGGCGTGCTCTTCGTAGGTAAGAATGGGTGTTTCTTTTTTACTCACAACTTCCTCAGTTATCACACATTCCTTGACGTTCGTCATTGAAGGAACTTCATACATAATGTCAAGCATTATTTCTTCGAGAATGGCCCGTAAGCCCCGCGCACCGGTTTTACGGCTTATGGCTTCTTTGGCGATGAGAGCATAGGCTTTATCAGTAAACTTAAGTTTTACATTGTCAAAAGAGAGTAGTTTCTGATATTGCTTGGCAATGGCATTTTTGGGTTCAGTAAGAATTCTGACCAGTGCTGACTCGCTCAACTCCTCGAGGGTGGCCACAACAGGCAGTCGTCCTGTAAATTCAGGTATGAGGCCGAATTTGATCATGTCCTGGGGCTGAACCATCTTTAAAATATCACCCAGCTGTTTACCATGAGAGGCTGAAGCCTCAGCGCCAAATCCGACTGTTTTTTTGCCGATTCTCTCTTCTATTATTTTTTCTATACCAACAAAGGCGCCTCCGCAGATAAAGAGGATATTCGTTGTGTCGACCTGGACGAACTCCTGCTGGGGATGCTTTCTTCCACCCTGGGGTGGGATATTTGCGATCGTTCCCTCGATTATTTTCAGGAGTGCCTGTTGAACTCCTTCTCCGGAGACGTCCCTGGTTATCGAGACATTTTCTGTTTTACGGCTTATCTTGTCGATTTCGTCAATATAAATGATTCCCCGCTGCGCGCGTTCAACATCATAGTCAGCTGCCTGGAGAAGTTTCAATATTATGTTTTCTACATCTTCGCCTACATATCCAGCCTCCGTAAGAGTTGTGGCATCGGCTATAGTGAAGGGTACATTCAGAACCCTGGCAAGGGTCTGGGCAAGAATCGTTTTCCCTGTTCCCGTCGGTCCCATAAGAACGATATTGCTTTTTTGCAGTTCAACGTCTGACTTGTGGGGGTTGTTGATTCTCTTGTAATGATTGTGTACAGCAACCGAGAGGACCTTTTTGGCCTGGTCCTGCTCGATAACATAGTCGTCAAGAAACTTCTTTATTTCTTTCGGGGTCGGGAGTTTCTGTGATACGTTCACGTCAAAGGACGATTCAAACTCCTCAGCCATAATCTCATTGCAGAGGTTTATGCATTCATCACAAATGTACACGGTCGGGCCGGCAATGAGTTTCCTTACCTCTTTCTGCCCCTTACCGCAAAAGGAGCATTTCAGAGAACCATCATTATTTTTGGTAGTTTTTTCGTCTTTCATGATCTAAGCCTTATTTTTTCATCGCCTCTATTACTTCATCTATAATGCCGTATTCCTTTGCTTCCTGTCCAGACATAAAGTAATCTCTTTCTGTATCAACCTGTATTTTCTCAATGGACTGACCAGTATGAGTTGCCAGTATTCTGTTAAGTGTTTCCTTCATTGTCATTATTTCCCGTGCATGGATCTCAATATCTGATGCCTGACCCTGAAATCCGCCCATGGGCTGGTGAATCATTATCCGGGAATTTGGCAGCACAAAACGTTTTCCCTTTGCGCCGGCAGTCAGAAGCAGGGCCCCCATGCTGGCGGCCTGTCCAAGACAGTAGGTTGCTATATCAGGCCTGATATACTGCATTGTGTCGTATATGGCGAGTCCTGCCGTGACGAGACCGCCGGGACTGTTCACGTAAACATGGATATCTTTTTCAGAGTCTTCAGTCTGAAGAAAGAGCAGCTGCGCGATAACGGTGTTGGCCAGTATGTCGTCTATCGGACTGCCGATAAAAACGATCCTGTCTTTTAATAACCGTGAATATATATCATAGGCCCTTTCCGAGCGGCCGCTTTGTTCAATTACCATCGGGATTAAACTCATATTATCTCCTCGTAGTGAAATTCATAGGTTCTTGTGTTACTGGATGGAATTTCTTTTTTTTACAAATTAACTTTTTTCAATAGTTGATTTTTCTAAAATATAGTCCAGTACCTTGTCCGCAAATAGCCTGCTTTTCAGGGCCTCCATAGAGCCTTCCCGCACCGCATAAAGTTTGGTAACTTCTTCCGGCTTAAGGTTGTTACGGGCGGCAATTTCATTTATGGCATGTTTTACTTCTTCGTCAGAGACCTGGATCTTTTCTTTTTTGCCGATAGTTTCCAGAAGAATGACACTTTTTATGTTATCTCTGGCAACTGTTTCATTCTCTTTTGTTAATTCATCTTGAGACTTGACAGGGAGGCCTTTCCGCGTGGCCTCCTGTTGTTCTCTTTCAATAATAGACTCGATCTCTCCCTTGACCATGGATTCCGGAACAGCGAAATCATGCCTTGTCAGGAGCTCATTGAGAATGTCTTTTTTGTATTCCAGATTGTTCTGGTCCTTCTTCCATGAACTTATATTTTCATGGACTTTCTTTTTCAGCTCTTCAACGGTTTCGCAATCAGACTCTTTGGCAAAATCATCGTCAAGGGGCGGTATATGTTTTTTCTTTGTTTCTTTTACTGTTATCTTGAAAAGGATCTCTTTTCCGGCAATTGTTTTATTTGGATTATCAGCCTCGATGTTTATTTTTGCCTCAGCTGTTTCTCCTTTTTTCTTCCCTGTCAGTGCGTCACCAAATTCCTTTGGCATTTCCTGAGAGCCTAACAAGAAGGGAAACTCTTTGTATGTCATTTCCTCTTTTAGTTCGTTGTCTATATATCCCTCGCTGTCTACGATCGCCATATCTCCCTCTTTTAACTCATCTTCAGATACCGCGAACAGGGCTTTTGCCTCGCGCATGGAGTTCAGGGCTTTATCAATTTCTTTATCTTCTACCACCACCAGCTTTTCCTTTAACATGATATTATCAATTGAAAGATTTTCTATCACAGGCTTTATCTCAACAGTGACGGAAAAAGAAAGGGGCTGATCAGGCGTAATTACTAATTTATCGTCAATATTCGGGTAGCTTACCGGCTCTACATCGGCCTCTTTGATGGCTTTCATATAGTATTCGGGAACCACTTTTTCTATAATCTGGGCTTCAACATCTTTAGCAAATTTTTTTACAAGGATGGCCTGCGGGACTTTTCCCTGCCTGAAACCCGGAATTTTTACTGTTGATCTGATCTGATTATAGGCTGAATCTGATTCTGACTGTATAACATCCTGTGGAATATTGATTTTCAGCTTTCTCTTTGTAGGTGATAACTCTTCTATTTCCTGTAGCATGGGACCCTCTTTAATTATAATGAGATTTTGAATATAATCTTAGAATTATATAAAATGATTTGTCAATGAGATTTGCCCTTAATATGGCAGTACAACATCGTATTCAAGGAGTATGGCAGCTATCTCATCAATCGATTTTTGCTCATAGGGATTCTCGGGGTTGTCCGAGAATATTTTCACATTCAGGTCTGCCAGCATCTGGATGTTCGTATCAATCTCTTCATCTGGTTCCAGTTTGCCATTCATAATAAATACACTGACCTCATCGTTTGAAAGAGTTGCCCCGACAGCCATTCTCAGGGCCTCATGTTTTCTCTCTCTCACGAGCACCGCTATTTTTTTTGTCATTGAGATATCCCGTAAATCTGATTACTATATTATAAGAGCTGGCCATTTATTTTACCATTCTTCAGCAGGTTTACGATTAATATGGAAAAAATGATATCAGTCGTTATCCCGAACCATAACGGGGAGAAGAGCATAGGCAGATGTCTTGAGGCAGCCTGTGCCTCTGACTATCGTAACTTTGAAGTAGTAGTTGTTGATGACTGCTCAGATGACAGGTCTGTTGAGATCATACAACAATACCCCTGTAAGCTTGTACGTCTTGGAGAGCGTTCCGGAACGTCTAAGGCGAGAAATACCGGTGCCTTGAAGAGCAGAGGAGAGATGATTTTTTTTACCGATGCAGACTGCCTGCTTCAAAGAGATACGCTGTCAAAGGTAAACAGGGCAATGTCTTCTGCCGGGCCTGATGTGGCTGTCGGAGGCACCTACACCTTAATCCCCTATGACGAACAGTTTTTCAGCACGTTCCAGTCAGTGTTTGTTCATTATTCAGAAACAAAAAACCTGGAAAATCCTGATTACCTTGCTGCACACGCAATGATTATGCACGCTGAAACATTCAGGAAAAGCAGGGGGTTTCCGGAAGTCTTCCTTCCTATCATGGAGGACCTGGAGTATAGCCACAGGCTGAAGAGGTCCGGAGTCAAGCTGAGAATGGTTCCGGAGATACAGGTGAAGCACATATTTAATTTTTCATTTACAGGTTCTCTGCTTAATGCCTTTAAGAAAAGCAGGTACTGGGTCATGTATTCTCAAAAAAACAGGGATATGCTCGCAGATTCGGGCTGTGCGTCGATTGAGCTGAAGTTCAGTGTGTTTTCATTCCTGGTCAATGTTCTGCTCATCGTCGCTTCGCTTTTATTTCAAAAGCCCGAACTGCTTCTTGGCGTGCCGCTCATTCTGTTGGCAAATGGTCTGCTCTGCAGAAAACTGATACACGCCTTTTACAGGGCGGGAGGCTCCCTCTTTTCCGTGCTTGCATTTTCATACTTTACACTCTGTTACCCCATTCCCGTGGGGCTTGGAACCATCACCGGGATTCTGAACTATTACCTGTCAGCCGGCATACCGGAGCAGCAAGAATTAAAAAGGGGAGGGTAACCGCATGCACTATTCTCCTTTTCGCCATATAAATTCTATATTCTGGAAAGGCCACCCCATACAGTTGACCTTTTTTCTTACCAGAAAATGCAATGCGCGATGTTCCTTCTGTTTTTACCTGTCTGACACTGATAAAAAAGGAGATGAACGTGGGGAGCTGGCTTTGGATGAGATAAAAAAAATATCTTCTTCAATGGGAAAACTCCTCTGGCTGGCCTTCTCAGGGGGTGAAATTTTCTTGAGGGAAGATATTGTTGAGATTGCCAGGGTTTTTTATACAAATAACCGTCCTTCAATTATTCTTTTGCCTACCAACGGGCTTATGACTAATGTAATCCGTGAACGGGTTGATTCTATATTGCAGTGCTGCCCCAAGAGCACAGTTGTTGTAAAGCTGTCAATCGAAGGCACTGAAAAAATACATGATTCAATCAGGGGAACGGGCAGTTTTCAAAATACCATGAGCACATATGAAGCCCTCGGAGAACTCACTCACCGTTACCCCAATTTTGAGCTCGGAATTAATACGGTATTTCTTTCCGAGAACCAGGACCAGATGGATGAACTGATGGAATTCGTGAACAGCCTTGACAGGATAAAGACCCATACAGTGTCCCTTATCCGGGGTGATGTCTCTGATAATGACCTCAAAAAGGTTGACATGAAGAAATATCTGGAGACGATTAATAAGCTCGACAGTAATCTGAAAAGAAAGTCATCCAGTACATACCGGTTTCAGGGCGCGAAACTCAAGGCTGCCCAGGACATTGTTCAGCGCCGGATCATCTATGACACGGTTCTCCAGAAAAAACAGATCATCCCCTGCTATGCAGGCAAGTTGAACCTGGTCCTTACTGAAGCAGGAGATATCTACCCCTGTGAATCTTTTACAAAGAAAATGGGAAATGTCAGGGACAGCGGCTATGATATGGCAAAGATAGTAAAATCCCCTGAAGCACAACAAATATTGAAGGCAATAAAGGAGGAAAGCTGTTTCTGCACCCACGAATGCTACCTCATGACAAATATTTTGTTTAACCCCCGTGTTTATCCGACTCTCCTGAAGGAATATATACAATTGATGAAAAGTTAAGGTGACCATAAAAGGGACCGAAAGAAATATGGAGAGGGATAAAATATTGACCTTAAATTGCAAGAATAGCGCTGAATGCTTATCATATTAAGATGAATCTCTACGCAGTTATCTTAGCCGCAGGCCTTGGAAAGAGGATGAAGTCTGACACCCCGAAAGTCCTCCATGAGGTTTTGGGCAGGCCCATGCTTCAGCATGTGATTGATGCTGTTAAGCAGTTGAAACCGGTGAAATCAGTTGTAGTAATCGGAAACGGCGCGGAGCAGGTGAAGGAAAAGATCGGAGGAGAGGGGCTCTCTTTTGTTTTGCAGAAGAAACTGCTCGGGACCGGTGACGCTGTTGCAGCTGCCAGGGATCAATTGAAAACAGGCACGGCCCTGATTCTCAACGGGGACGGCCCTTTAATTACAACACAGACCCTCAAGACATTTCTTTCCAGGCATAAACGGAATAAAAACACGCTGTCCTTTCTCTCCTTTACCGATGACTCGCTGTCAGGGTATGGGAGGGTTTTTCGTGATGCCTCCGGACGGGTGACTGAGATCGTTGAAGACAAACATGCCAGCGACAAGGAAAAAAGAACATTTAATGAACTGAACGGCGGGGTCTATTTAATTGAGACGAAAGCCCTCCGGCACCTTGCGGACATAAAGAGAAACAGCGCATCAGGAGAGTACTACCTGACGGACCTTGTAGGAATTCTCTCAAGGTCAGGCAGCCGGGTTGACGCATATAACTGTCCGCCGGAAGACATCAGGGGAGTCAACAGCAGGCAGGAGCTTTTTGAGGTTTCCGATATTCTGAGAAAACGTATCATCTGGGGATGGATGGACAGGGGGGTTACCTTTATCAATCCCCACACAACGGTTGTACACACAACAGCTTCGATAGGAAAAGATACAATTCTATATCCGAATACCATTGTGGAAGGCACAACGTCTATTGGCAGAAACTGCGTCATACATGCCGGCGCCAGAATAGCTGACAGTTTCCTTGGCAACGAGGTGACAGTAAAGGACAGTACACTCATTGAGAAAAGCAGGATTGGCAAAGGAACATCAGTGGGCCCCTTTGCCCATTTGCGACCAGAGAGCATTATCGGGAAAAATGCCAAGATAGGAAACTTTGTTGAGATAAAGAAATCAAATCTGGGTGATGGCACAAAGGCATCGCACCTGTCCTATCTCGGAGACGCGCAGGTGGGAAGTTTCGAACAGATATTGAGCCAGGGGTATTCATCGGCAGTGATACTCAGCTCGTAGCGCCTGTAACTATTGGGAAAGGCGCCTATGTAGCCGCAGGGGCTACGGTTACAGAAAGCGTTCCTTCGGGGGCACTCGCCATAAGCCGGTCCAGGCAGATAAACATTGAAGGGTGGGTTGAAACGCAGCGATCATCAGAGGGGAAAAACAAAAAAAAGAAAAAGGGGAAATAGCCGGAGTTCCAGACGGTAATTTACGGCTTACATCTTAACTATGTGCGGAATTATTGGATATATAGGCAGGAAAAACGCTATCCCGATACTCATTAACGGACTGAAACGACTTGAGTACAGGGGGTATGACTCTGCAGGCATATCTTTTCTCAGAGACGGGGAAATCAATGTGCGGCGTTGCGCGGGCAAGATCAGGAAACTGGAAACTTCTATCAAAGGTGAAAAACTGAAAAGTATTGTGGGCGTTGGCCATACCAGGTGGGCAACGCATGGAAGGCCCTCTGAAGAGAATGCCCACCCCCACAGAGCCGGTGATATTGTTGTAGTTCACAACGGAATCATAGAAAATTACTTTGAGCTTCGGGAAGAGTTAATGCGGAAGGGACATGTATTTACCTCTGAGACTGATACAGAAGTCATCTGCCACCTTATCCTGAGCTTTTCAGATAACGGCAGAACCCTTGAAGAGGCAACAAAGAAAGCGCTGCAGTGTGTTGAAGGCGCCTATGCAATCGGAGTTATAAGCGAGGCTGATATCCCGGCATTTCTCAAGTACACGAGAGATGTGATTATTCTGGAAAACGACGAGATGGCAACAATGACCCATGACGGGGTTTCTATTTGCAATATCACAAATAACAGGACTGTTCACAGGAAACCCATGAAAATCACATGGAGCCCCACAATGGCGGAAAAGGGCGGGTACAAACATTTTATGCTCAAGGAAATTTATGAGCAGCCCCGCGCGATTGCGGACACGATCAGAGGCAGGTTTTCTCTGGAAAAAGCGAAAGTGAACCTTGAAGAGTTTTCCCTGAAAGAACAGCAGCTGAAAAACCTGAAAAAGATTTTTCTTGTTGCCTGCGGAACGTCCTGGCATGCGGCGCTTATAGGCAAATATATGATTGAGGACATGGCCCAGATACCGTGCGAAGTTGATATCGCGTCTGAATTCAGGTACAGAAAGCCCATAATTCCACGAGGCAGTCTCATGATCGTGATTACACAGTCAGGAGAGACTGCCGACACACTTGCTGCCCAGAAAGAAGCGAAGCGCCTTGGCGCAAAGGTGATGACAATCTGTAATGTGGTGGGCAGTACATCAGCACGGGAGGCTGACAGTGTTTTTTACACTCATTCGGGCCCTGAGATAGGTGTTGCCTCAACGAAAGCCTTTACTACCCAGCTGACAGCGCTCTATCTTTTTTCCATTGCCGTTGCCAAAGCACGGGGAAAACTGAGGCCCAAAGAGATAAAATCACTTTTTCATGAACTGCTGCAACTGCCGGAAAAGGTTGAAAAGACTTTACAGTGCAATGACGCGGTCTTGAAAATTGCGAGGAAATTTAAAAATGTGAGAGACTTTCTCTATCTTGGCAGGGGGATCAACTACCCGATCGCACTTGAAGGAGCATTAAAGCTCAAAGAGATTTCATACATCCATGCAGAAGGGTACCCGGCCGGCGAGATGAAGCACGGCCCTATAGCCCTCATTGACGATAAAATGCCTGTAGTTGCCCTTGCTCCGGATGATAATGTCCTGGAAAAGATATTATCGAACATGGAAGAGGTGAAAAGCCGCGGCGGCAAGGTCATTGCGATAGCCACGGAAAGCAACAAAAAGGTAGGCACACGGGCATCAGATGTGGTCCTGGTACCAGAGACCAACAGCTACCTGTCGCCAATTATCTTTTCCATACCCCTTCACCTGCTTGCCTATCATATGGCTGTCCTCAGAAAATGTAATGTTGACCAGCCGAGAAATCTGGCAAAAAGTGTTACCGTCGAGTAACTCGTATAAATTTTAGCAATCCTAACATAAGATGCCTTACCATGATCACACTTTTACCATGAATTCTGATATAATATGGATCTGAGTAACATTATCTATTCCGCAGTTAGTTTATCTTTGATTATACAAATCCCACATAAGGGGGAGGAATGACGAAAAAGTCACTAGTAAACGGGCTCAATTCCGAGCAGAAAGACGCGGTTCTTCATACTGATGGCCCTCTGCTTGTTCTCGCAGGTGCCGGCAGCGGCAAAACAAAAGTCCTTACGCACAGGTTTGCCTATCTGACCTCTGCCGGTAAAGTTCCGGCGTCGTCAATTCTCTCCATGACCTTTACCAACAAGGCAGCGAATGAAATGAGGAGCAGAATCGAAGCGCTCACGAAGAAGAGCTCCAAAGGGTTATGGGTCGGCACGTTCCACTCACTTGCAGCAAGAATTCTCAGAAACGAAATCGAGCACCTTGGATATAACAGTGATTTTTGCATTTATGATGCCAGTGACTCAGGAAATCTCGTTCGGTCAATATTGAAGGAGTTTAAGATACACGAGGCGCTGTATAAGGGCATATCATCCAAGATTTCTTCGCTGAAAGCTTCCCTTGTGGGACCTGAAGACCTCCTTGCAAATGAAGACAGCTACGGCTTTGACGAAAAATTCGCGCGGGTCTATGTGAGATACCAGAGCGAGCTGAAAAAGAACAATGCCCTGGATTTTGATGACCTCATAATGCATACGGTGAAATTATACGAGAAGCACGCGAACGTACTGAAAAAGTACCAGAAGGACTTTTCGCACATTATGATTGATGAATTTCAGGATACCAATGCGTCACAGTATACGTTGACCAAACTTCTGGCGGGCAAGAAGAAAAATCTCTGTATCGTCGGAGACGATGATCAGAGCATTTATAAATTCAGGGGCGCTGAGATCAGTAACATCAGGAACTTTAAGAAGGACTTTAAAAAAACTAAAGTCATCAGATTGGAACAGAATTACCGGTCGACCCAGAACATCCTTGATATTGCAGACAGTGTCATCTCTCTCAGCCCGGAAAGAATGCCAAAAAAACTCTGGACTGACAGAGGCAAGGGCGAAAAAATCTGTTACTGCACTACGATTAATGAAAAAGAAGAGGCACGCTTCATAGCCCAGTCAATAAAGGAGCTCTACCTCAAGGGAAAATATTCGTACAAAGACATTGCCGTTCTGTTCAGGGTCAATCAGCAATCAAGAGTACTTGAAGAGGCAATGAGGGAGGTTGGCCAGCCATATCGGATACTGGGTGGTATCAGTTTTTATCAGAGAAAAGAGGTTAAGGACATTATTTCCTACCTGAAAGTTATTGCCAATCCTGACGATTCAGTAAGCCTTAAACGGATAGTCAACTGTCCTCCAAGGCAGATAGGTACAACCACTGTTGTCAGGATAGAAAACGAAGCAAGAAAAAGGGAAGAAAGCCTTTACAAAACAATGAAGCATATTGTCAAGAGCAGCGGATACACAAATTCTTTAAAAGAGAAGATCAGCGGATTCGTAACCCTTGCGGAGGAGTTCATAGAAAACAGAGATATGAATTTGCCGGGGCTCATTGAGATGATATTTGAAAAAACTGGATACATGAGTTGGGTTGAAGAAGGAAAGATTGAGAATCTCAAGGAACTTGTCGCCGGGGCGGAAGGCCACGATCTGAAGAGCTTTCTTGATACAGCATCGCTTTTCAGCGGCCTTGATGAAGAACATAAGGAAGATGCTGTTTCCCTTATGACTCTGCACAGTGCCAAAGGACTTGAGTTTCCGGTAGTTTTTATTGCCGGAATTGAAGACGGGCTGGTTCCTCACTTTCATGCGGTAAAAGACCCGGACGAGCTTGATGAAGAGCGGAGGCTCTTTTATGTGGGCATTACCCGGGCCCAGGATATGCTGGTTTTATCTGCTGCGAAGAAGAGGAGACTGTACACGAGTATGCAGGACCAGCAGCCTTCACGGTTTCTGGCGGACATTCCCTCCGGCTGTTATAAGTGTATTGAAAAAAGACCCCGGGGAGATGCTGCTGTCAGCGCTGCAGCGGTAAAAGTTCCGATTCATCTGCTGAACAGGTCCCCCTTTTCAGCAGGTGCGCGCGTCAAGCATCCAAAGTGGGGTGTCGGTGTTGTGAGGGACACATACGGCGAAACTGATGATGTAAAGGTCATGGTTAACTTCCCTTCTGTTGGCATGAAGAGACTCTCACTGAAGTTTGCCAATCTTGAGAAAATCTGATGGACATAGAACATCTGGCAATGCTTGCAAAGCTCAACCTGAGCGATGAGGAAAAAGCACTTTTTGCAAAACAGGTCGGCAGCGTGATTGATTATATCGGCAAGTTAAATGAACTCGATACATCACAGGTAGAACCGACAGCCCATGTCCTGCCAATTAAGAATGTATTTCGGGAAGACAACATACAGGATTCCCTCCCCCGAGACAAAGCCATGCACAACGCTCCGCGGAAAGATGAAAACTATTATAGAGTTCCAAAGGTAATTGAGTAACGCAATGAACGTCAGGGTTCAAGAGTCAGGCAGCGCGGTCAGCAGTTCCCTGTAATAATTGCCAAAACTTTTTTTGCGGATTTATCCTGATAATCAGCTATTTATATTATGAGCTCTCTGTGAATGGTTCTGAAAGCCAGACTTGAATACTTTCGTTTTATCTGTTATGTTGAAAACGAGAGAGTACGGGCCGGATATATTGGCCTGAAATGGAGAAAGAATGTTAAGAAGCATGTTGAGAGCAAAAATTCATCAGGCTACGGTCACTGATGCGAATATTTCCTATGAGGGAAGTCTTACCGTTGATCAGGACCTGCTTGATGCCACCGGAATGATACCCTTTGAGCAGGTGCGGGTGAGCAACCTGAATAATGGTGAGCGGTTTGAAACCTACATTATCCCCGGAGAACGGGGCTCCGGTGTTATCTGTCTCAACGGAGCAGCCGCGAGAAAAGGGGTAAAAGGCGATGTCATAATAATATTTTCCTATGCCTACTGTACTGAAGATGAAATTGATTCCCTCACTCCAAAGATTATCAGACTTGACGGAAACAACAAAATAATCAAGTAGTACGCCGTTGGAACCAGCCTGGTTTATTTCCCCCTGTCATTGCTTCATTGATACTGCAATCTTGCTATAATAAATTATGAATAGGTATAGTACTCTGACTCATCTGTGAAGCAAAATAAATTAATCGCTGCAGGAGAAAAGCTTGCAAAGCAATACGGGAACTGAGGGAGGTAGAGTATGTCATTAGGAGAAAGAATCTCTGAGGACCTGATGGCGGCATTAAAAGCCGGGGAGAAAGAAAAACTCTCTCTGCTCAGAATAGTCAAGTCAGCAATAAAAAACAAGGAAATTGAAAAAGGCAGCGCCCTTGATGATTCCGAGGTTGAGGGTATTCTCAGGACATTTGTGAAACGTGCCGGAGAGGCAATAGAGCAGTATGAACAGGCCGGACGGATCGAACTTGCTGAAAAGGAAAGCATGGAACGTACCATTGCCCAGAGCTACCTCCCGGCTGAGCTTGATGAAGATGGCATACGCTCAATAATCAGGGAAGTCATTGTGGAAACAGGCGCAGCAGGTCAAAAAGATATGGGCAGAGTCATGAAGGCTGTCATGGTGAAGGCCAAAGGTCAGGTAAACGGGAAAAAGGCAAACAGTTTAGTGAAGGAAATGCTGGAGGCATAGGTGAAATTAAAGCAGCTGTATGATCTTGTTGTTGCGCGGGGAATAGAGGCAGACCCTCGTGGAAGAAAAGAAGTGGGAAAGGTCCTCGACAGGAAAAATAAGCAGTTCAAGGACATGAAAAAAGAGGAGAGGGAATTTATTGACCCGGAAAACCTCATCAATCCCTACACTGATACACGAATTCTCCATGGCACAGGAAAAGAGGAGATAAAGACCGTTCTTGTAGGCATTGATATGGAATTGGGTGAGATACTTATTGCTGACAGGTTGTCTGAAAAAGGACAGAAGATTGATCTTGTTATCGGCCATCATCCTGAAGGAAAAGCCCTTGCAAATTTTTATGAAGTGATGAACATGCAGTCAGATATATTGAGGAAATTTGGTGTGCCTGTCAACATTGCCGAGAGCCTGCTGGAGGGAAGGATCAGGGAAGTGGAAAGAGGAATCTCACCTATCAACCATAGAAGGGCTTCTGATGCGGCGAGACTCCTCAATGTTCCTTTCATGTGCGTTCATACGCCCGCAGATAACATGGTCACCCGTTTTCTGCAGACAATGCTCGATAGAAAGAAGCCTGATACCCTTGGGGATGTGATGAAGATTCTGAGAAATATTCCGGAGTACCATGATGCTGCAATGAACAATGCAGGCCCCCGGATCCTGCTCGGCAGTCCACAGAGGAGCGCCGGAAGAATATTTGTTGAGATGACCGGAGGGACCGGTGGGGCAAAGGAGATATTTCAAAGTCTGGCCAGCTCAGGAGTAAACACGATAGTCGGGATGCATCTCGGAGAGGAGCACAGAAAAGAGGCGGAAAAATACCATATCAATGTTGTCATTGCCGGACATATATCAAGTGACAACATCGGCATGAACCTGATTCTTGATGAGGTATTAAAAAAGGGGAAATTAAAGATTATCCCATGCTCCGGGTTCTGGAGATACAGCAGGATTAAAAAATAGAAACCCGTTGCAAGCTGATGGTTAAACACAGAGACACGGAAAAAAAATAAAAGACTTAATTAATAAAAAACTACTTTTTTGAAAATTCTTTATCCTCTGTGTCTCTGTGCCTCCGTGTTAAAAAAAATGATGTTTTAGTTGTAGTCTAAAGCCCGCTGAAGAGTTCTTTATAATTCCCTCCAATATCCTGTATCATTTAAATCATGCCCTCAAATGACAACACCCTACAGGAAATAAAAGACAGGATAGATATTGTTGACCTGGTATCAGAGTATGTTAACCTGAAAAAGGCCGGTCAGAACTGGAAGGGGCTCTGCCCTTTTCATGCTGAAAAAACACCTTCATTTACTGTCAGCCCGGCAAAGCAGATATTTCACTGTTTTGGATGCGGCACAGGCGGAGATATCTTTACGTTTCTCGTTCGGCATGACAGCCTCACCTTTCCGGAAGCGCTCAATTTGCTGGCAAAAAAAGCGGGCGTTACTATAGAGCGGAGCAAAAAATCAGCAGTTAAGACCGGGGAAAAAGAGAGTCTCTTAACTGTCCTTGGTGAGGCCAATTCCTTTTTCCAGCAGCATCTTCCCAATTATTCTGAGGCGCAATCATATCTCAAAGGCAGGGGAATCAGCCGGGATGTACAGAAAATCTTTTCCCTGGGCTCTGCCCCGAAATCCTGGAATGCGCTCCTGAATTTTCTAATGAGAAAAGGGAGAAAGCCTGACATCATCGCAAAGGCCGGTCTTGCGGTAAAAGGCTCAAAAGGGCATTACGATACCTTCAGAAACAGGGTTATATTCCCCATTCATGACCTGAAAGGAGATGTGATCGCCTTTGGGGGACGGGCAATTGACGGTTCTGAGCCAAAGTATCTCAACTCTCCGGAAACGCCAGTGTTTAATAAACGCAGAGTGTTATACGGTCTTCATCGCGCGAAGGAATCCATTAAGCATGAGGGATATGCCATGTTTATGGAGGGGTACACTGATGTCATAACAGCTCACACCTATGGATTTTCAACCGCGGTTGCAGCCCTTGGAACAGCATTGACGCAGGAACATGGGAAGCTGATTAAACGCTTCACCGATAATGTTATTCTGGTTTTTGACAGTGACACTGCCGGTGTGAAGGCGGCAAAGAATGCGGCCAATATTCTCTTCGAATCTGGACTGAATGTGAAGGTCCTCTCCTTTCCCGAGAACGATGACCCTGACAGTTTTCTCAAGAACAAAGGAAAAGACGCCTTCAGTAAAATGCTGCAACACCCCTTGTCTATTGTAGACTTTATGATAAAGCATGGAAAGGATGACCGTGCAGTGTCACAGGAGGTGCTGGAGACGATCTCAAAAATTCCTGACAGGGTCCTGCAGGGAGAATATATAAGGACGCTGGCTGAAAAGCTGAGGGTAAATGAGCTGTTTGTTCTTGAAGAATTAAAAAAAGTCAGAAGGCGGTCAGCGAGCGGATTCAGACCAAGGGAACAGCAGGCCCGCCCTTCACCCCGCAAGAGACCGCTCGATGAGTCGTATATCATTAAACTGATGCTGCAGCTGCCTGAAAAAGCCGGTGAAATCGGAGACAGATTAGGCAATGAAGATTTCAGTGATGAGATGTTGAAAGGCATTTTTCTCAAGATCAAGAAAGGGATAATAGATTTTGACAAACTGCTGTCGGCCTGTGAAGGGCAGGAGAAGGACGCGCTTGTCGAGATATCTTTCAGCGAGAACTTTGAAGACCCTGAAAAGGCCATCAGGGACTGCATTGCGAGAATCAGGGAAAATAAAAGAAAAATATTACTTCAGGATCTTCAGGGGAAAATACGGGAAGCCGAGCAGAAAAGGGATCATGCCCGGTTAAAAGAACTGCAAATGGAGCAGCATCAGCTCATGAAGCGGGATAGCTCCTGAATGAATGCCCATGCTGACGCGCCAACGCGCGCGCTGAAATCTTTGCAAAGATTTATCTGTCAGAATACAATATAAGTATGAAAGACCCCTTCATGCAGAAAACCTATGATATTGAATCGGGTAAACTGCATGTTCCCTGTCCCTACAGTGACAGGACAGGGATAAATATTCATGTAGTAATAAAAGGCGGGTATTGCTACCGTTCAGAGGAATGTATGGTAATA
The DNA here is from genome assembly GCA_947259645.1 of Thermodesulfovibrionia bacterium. Taxonomy (GTDB): domain Bacteria; phylum Nitrospirota; class Thermodesulfovibrionia; order UBA6902; family UBA6902; genus Glo-13. The sequence goes on from CAMYND010000037.1 coordinate 35,436, forward strand.
TGGTGCAAATATAACCGTCTCCAGACCGACCTGGATGCCTTTCTCTCCCTCATATGGTAAGGAGAGCGCTGTTTTCGTGTGGTGGGGAACGTGCTGTTCCTGCTCCTGAACCGGGTCATGGGACAAAATCCACCCATTCCGTCAAGATTCTTGCAGACTATTGAAAAATATATTCATTCTCTGTTATATTTAATATTCGGAGGTAATCGTGAAAGAAAAAATACACCCAGAGATAAAAGACGTAAAGGCAGCATGTGCCTGCGGTGAATCCTTTACAACGCGGTCAACGCAGGATTCGATTCACGTAGACATATGTTCTCAATGCCATCCCTTTTTCACCGGTAAGCAGAAGCTGGTTGATGCAGAGGGAAGGGTTGAGAAATTTAAGAAAAAATACGCCAAACACAAAAAGTAGCTGATTTTTAAAGGAAATACCGCTTCGATCAGAAAGACTCATTTCGTCGCGCTATTTCCTTTTTTATTGCTCTGAATCTGAATAAACATGCATCGCGATGAACAGAGCGTATACGCAGTAACCATATGATCACTATGAAGATCAGAGGAAAGAGGTTAGAGATATGGCGGATGTAGGCGGACAGGCTGTAATAGAAGGCGTTATGATGAGGTCAGGCAATGTATATACCGTTGCCGTCAGGACCCCTGAGCAGGATATTGTGTTAAAAAAAGAGAATATTCGTGCTTTACCGAAACTGTTAAAGAAACCGGTGATAAGGGGAGTTGTTGCTCTTGTTCAGTCCCTTTCCATCGGCATAGGGGCACTTCTCTACTCAGCCGAGGCGTCCGGCCATGAAGAAGAGACTCCTTCCACCCTTTCTCTGTATTTCACGGTAATTACGGCCTTTGCCATAGGAATTGGGCTGTTTCTGCTCCTTCCCTTGTACAGCACAAAATGGCTGGGCATTCTGTTTAGTTCCATTCAGGACAGTTCGCTGGTGTTTAACCTTGTAGACGGAGGTATCAGGGTAGCGGTGTTCCTGGTGTATATCGTGGCAATAACCTTCAGCGATGACATAAAAAGAGTATTCCAGTATCACGGGGCTGAGCACAAAGTAGTCCACGCATTTGAAGCTGGCGAGGAGTTAACCCCTGAAAATGCCGACAAGTACAGTACCCTGCATCCCCGGTGCGGGACAAGCTTTCTTCTTATTGTGATGATGATAAGCATCCTCGTATTTTCGATTATTCCCAAGGACTGGCCCTTTCTCGAAAAATTCCTTTCACGAATCGTCCTGATGCCGTTCATCGCCGGACTGTCGTACGAGTTTATTAAATTGTCATCGAAAAAGATGAAACATCCTGTTATCCGTATGATGGCCCTCCCTGGTCTCTGGCTGCAGAAACTGACCACAGGAAGCCCTTCACTGGACCAGATAGAGGTAGCCATTAAAGCGCTGAAAGAAGTTCTCAGCGTTGACACAGAAGGAGCTCAGGCAAAGGAGAGTAGATCAGGTGTTATTGGATAAACTTGAGGAAATAGAAAAAAAATACGACGGCCTGAATGAAATCCTGTCTGACCCTGAGATTTTTTCCGATTATACCAAGAGCCAGAAATACTCGAAGGAGCAGTCTGATCTTGAAGATATTGTTCAGATAATCAAGGAATACAAAAAAATATTAGCCGGTATTGAAGAAGCTGAGGAAATGCTCGGCGCTGATGATGAAGGGTTACGCGAACTGGCTGAGGCTGAACTAGAGGAATTGAAGGAGAAAAAGCCTGCAGTTGAAAGTGAACTGAAGTTGATGCTTATTCCGAAAGATCCCCGTGACGCCAAAAACATTATAATTGAAATCAGGGCAGGCACAGGCGGCGATGAAGCCGGGCTATTTGCCGCTGATCTGTTCAGGATGTACAGCAAATACGCGGAAAAAAGACGCTGGAAAGTAGAAGTAATGGACATGAGCTCAACCGGGGTGGGAGGAATAAAAGAAGTTGTCGCGTCGATACAGGGGAAAGGGGCATACAGCCGGTTGAAGTACGAAAGCGGCACCCATCGGGTCCAGCGCGTCCCTGATACCGAGACCCAGGGGAGGATTCATACCTCAGCGGCGACAGTCGCTGTCCTGCCTGAGGCTGAAGACGTTGATCTGAAAATAGAGGAAAAGGATTTAAGGGTTGATACATACTGCGCTTCCGGTCCAGGAGGGCAGGGAGTGAACACAACATATTCAGCAGTGAGAATAGTGCATGTTCCTACCGGACTGATTGTACAGTGTCAGGACAGTCGTTCACAGATAAAAAATAAAGAAAAGGCCATGAAAGTCCTTCGCTCAAGGCTCTATGACCTTGAGCTTGAGAGCCAGGAAAAGGAGCGGGCCCTGGAAAGAAAGTCTCAAGTGGGTTCAGGTGACCGGAGCGAGAGGATCAGGACCTACAATTTTCCCCAGAACAGGGTAACGGACCACAGAATAGGCCTTACGCTTCACAAACTTTCCCTCATCCTTGAAGGCGATCTTGACGAACTCATCGAGAGCATGAATGTCCATTTTCAGGCAGAGAAACTGAAGGAAGTTTGATGCAGATGTCAGCATTCAGCGATCAGCTATCAGATCCATTTCTGAATGCTTAAAAAAAATGAAAGCCCTGGACAAAGTTAAGGACGTTTCGCAGGAGTTACATCTTTCCGGCATAGAATTTTTCCAAAAAGAGGCTGAACTCATCGGCATTGTCGATCTTTACCGTGACAATCCACTACTCAGCAGATCCCAGACAGCAGGTATAGACATCACGGTGAAACGCAGAACCAGGCGAGAGCCGCTCCAGTATATCCTTGGTCAAACCGATTTTTCAGGGTTAACAATAAAGGTAGGCCCCGGGGTCCTTATACCAAGGCCGGAGACTGAGCTCATGGTGGAATACGCTGTGGAGACACTACACAGAGTAAGCAGGGGACAAGCAGGCCTGCCCCGGAAATCGTCGCTTACTGAAGAGCAGACAGCGATTCTGGATCTCTGTACCGGAAGCGGATGTCTCGCCCTTGCATTGGCGAAAAAATTCCCTGAATCCCGGGTCTGTGGAACTGACATATCGGATGATGCATTACATTATGCTCGGGAAAATGCCCGCCTGAACAACATTCATAATGCCGAATTTTTTAAAGGCAGCCTTTTTCAGCCACTAAGGGAAGACAGAGCCTTTCATTTTATCATTTCAAATCCTCCCTACATCAGGAGTGATGACATTAAAACTCTTCAGCCCGAGATAAAAGACTGGGAACCTCTAAACGCACTGGACGGAGGGCCGGAGGGGCTTGATTTTTACCGGCAGGTGATGTCTCAGGCCGCTCATTACCTGAAAGACCATGGCACAATAATGTTTGAATTAGGAGTGGGTTGCTCAGCCCCGGTTGCGGAGATGCTTGACCGGGCAGGCTTTATTGATGTCCGGATATTCCCTGATTATTCCGGAGTAGAGAGAATAATATCTGCAGTAAAATCGTGATAGAGTGAAAAATCAAAGAGTAGTTTATAATATTTCAGTCTTCTGTCCCGGTGTATGTAAATCTAGAGCTCATTTCTGGCTGATGAGCCTTTATGAGTCCGGGCCCGGGAGTATGGGAAGTAACAACCCTGTATTGAAAAAAGGATAAAACAGCAGTAATGGACAAACTTGAAATTGAAGGTGGTACAGGCCTCAGGGGAAAAGTAACAATCAGCGGTGCAAAGAATGCGGCCCTTCCGGTAATGGCAGCGTCCATACTCACACCGGGAGAGCATTACATCTATAACATTCCGATACTGAGAGACATTACCACGATGGGAAAGCTTCTTGCTCATATGGGAATGGGCTATCACCTCGAAAATGAAGAGGTTATCCTTCAGTCAAACAAGATCACATCAACTGAAGCTCCCTATGATTTTGTCAAGACCATGCGTGCCTCCGTGCTGGTCCTGGGGCCCATGCTGGCAAGGATGGGAGAGGCCAAGGTGTCCCTGCCAGGGGGATGCGCAATCGGTGCGCGTCCTATTAATCTGCATATAATGGGCCTTGAGAAAATGGGCGCACAGATAAACCTCACTGAGGGATACATTCATGCGCGCGCGCGCAAACTGAAAGGGGCCTCTATCTGCTTTGACATCCCGACAGTCACGGGGACAGAGAATTTAATGATGGCAGCTACCCTCGCTGAGGGAGAAACGCTCCTTGAGAACGCTGCCTGTGAACCCGAGGTCGTTGACCTTGCCAATGCCCTTAAGTCAATGGGCGCGAAAATAGAAGGGGCAGGGACAAACACGATAACAATAACGGGAGTAACGAGCCTGAATCCTCTCAAGTACACTATAGTCGCGGACAGGATTGAAACGGGTACATTTATGATAGCAGCTGCAATAACAGGAGGTGATGTGGTTATCAACAGATGCAGGCCCGAGCAGTCTGATGCCCTTATCAATAAGATGAGAGAAGCCGGTGTTGATATCACCGTACATAAAGACTCGCTGACAGTCAGGGGTCCGGAACGAATTCAATCTATTGATATAAAAACCGCACCCTATCCAGGCTTCCCGACTGATATGCAGGCCCAGTTTATGGCATTAATGTCCATTGCCGACGGCTCCAGTCTTATTACGGAGAGTATTTTCGAAAACAGGTTTATGCATGTCGCGGAGATAAGAAGAATGGGAGCTACCATAAGAGTCGAGGGGTCAACAGCGACTGTCAGGGGAGTCAAAAACCTGGTCGGGGCACCGGTCATGGCAACAGACTTGAGGGCAAGCGCCTCCCTTGTACTTGCCGGTCTTGCCGCGAAAGGGAAAACCATTATAGACAGGGTGTATCACATCGACAGGGGGTATGAGAAAATTGAAGAGAAGCTTCAAGGCCTTGGATCGAGAATCAGGAGAATACGATGAACATACTGAGGGGAAAACAGGTAGCCCCGTTCCTTGCAAAACTGAAAAAAAGAGCTTCTGTTTCAATCAGGGAAGATGAGATTCAAAAGACGGTCAGGAAGATCATTCTCGATGTTCAGAAACAGGGCGACAAAGCGGTCAAGCGCTATACAGAGAAGTTTGATTCTATCAAACCTGACAGGCTCTCTGTTTCAACAAGAGAAATCAAGGCGGCTTCCAAAAAAGCAGAGCCGGCTTTTGTTACCGCGCTGAAAGAATCTGCAGTACGGATCCGGCGGTTTCATGAAAAACAGAAAGAAAGATCATGGAAGTACTCTGAAGACGGGATCACGCTGGGTCAGATCATCAGCCCCCTCGGGAGGGTTGGAGTGTATGTTCCCGGGGGCAAAGCAGCCTACCCGTCAACTGTTTTGATGAATGTTATCCCGGCCCAGGTTGCGGGGGTTGCTGAAATTGCCCTCTGCGTACCTACCCCTGACGGTAAGATGAACCCCTATGTGGCGGCGGCTATAGATCTCCTCGGTGTTCGGGAAGTATACAGGGTTGGCGGTGCACAGGCGGTTGCAGCACTGGCATATGGGACGGAAACAATACGGAAGGTAGATAAAATAGCAGGCCCCGGCAATATTTATGTGGCTGTTGCAAAGCGAATGGTCTACGGTGAAGTCGGAATCGATATGGTTGCCGGTCCGAGCGAAATCCTGATAATTGCTGACAGCACAGCAGACCCCTGTTTTATAGCAGCTGACCTGCTCAGTCAGGCAGAGCATGATGAGATGGCATCTTCAGTCCTGATAACAGACTCTGAGAAACTGGCTGAATCGGTCACAGATGAACTTGCCGGACAGTTAAATATCCTCAAGAGAAAAAGTATAGCGAGAAAATCTCTCACAATGTACGGAGCTGTCATTATTACGAAAAATCTCACTGATGCCGCTGAAATCGCGAACAGCATTGCTCCGGAACATCTTGAGATAATGACTGCGAGGCCTCAGGAATTGCTGCCCGAAATAAAAAATGCGGGCGCTATTTTTATGGGCAGGTGGACGCCGGAACCTCTCGGAGATTATGCTGCAGGCCCGAATCACACGCTGCCCACAGGGGGAACAGCGCGGTTTTCATCTCCTCTTGGTGTCTATGATTTCACGAAGCGGACAAGCCTTATTAATGCTACGAGGAGAGGATTTATGGCCCTTGCCCCGACTGTTGAAACTATAGCAGATCTTGAAGGTCTGGAAGCCCATGGTAACACCGTACGGGTGAGGAGGGGAAGCAAGGCACAGAGGCACAAAGGGGCAAAGCAGAATAGCTAAACAGACGCATGTAGGGGCGAGGCGCTGCCTCGCCCTTGTGTAAACGCGGCAATGACCCAATAAATTTGAATAATTCCAAACCTCTCTGTATCATTGAGGGACAGAAGAAAAAGCAGATATAAAGGAGAGTTAGTCAACGATGAAGAAACTGTTAAGACTGGGTTTGCCCAAGGGGAGCCTGCAGGAGTCAACATTTAAACTGTTTAAAAAGGCCGGTTACAATGTGACTGTCGGGTCCCGGTCCTATTATCCTGATTTTGACGATGGGGAAATCCAGGCGATGCTGATCAGGGCGCAGGAGATGGCCAAGTATGTTGATGACGGGGTCCTGGATGCGGGACTCACCGGCAAGGACTGGATCCTTGAGCAGGGTGCTGACGTAAAGGAAGTTGCAGAACTTAATTACGCGAAAGGCGGGCTTCGACCGGTACAATGGGTTATCGCGGTGCCGAATGACTCGAAGATAAAGAAGGTGAAAGACCTCCAGGGAAAGAGGATCGCTACCGAGCTTGTTGGCTATACAAGAAAATATCTCAAGTCTCAGGGCGTTAAGGCGGAAATCGATTTTTCCTGGGGAGCAACAGAGGTCAAACCTCCCCACCTTGCTGATGCAATTGTTGAGCTTACGGAGACGGGTTCATCATTAAAGGCCAATAACCTCAGAATCGTTGAAACTATTCTTGAGTCGAGTACACGGTTCATTGCGAACAAGGCGTCATGGAAAGACAAGTGGAAAAAACAGAAAATGGAAAATATAGTGCTTCTGTTAAAGGGGGCTCTTGCGGCGGAAGAAAAAGTAGGGCTCAAGATGAATGTTCCTGAACGATCCATGAAAAGGGTCATGACACTCCTTTCTTCCATGCATTCGCCGACTATTTCCCAGCTTTCAGACAAGGGGTGGTTTGCGCTGGAGGTTATTATTGATGAGAAGATTGTCAAGGCTGTGGGAGCAGAAGGCATTATTGAATATCCTTTGAACAAAGTTATTCCCTAGCTGAGAAAGGAGTTACCAGGAGAAGGTGAGTTGTATGCCTCATCCACCTCTCTGATGCAGGGGCTGCAGAGAAGATGAAATTAATTGTTACAGCACTAGCTGTGCTTATCCTGCTTGCTCTGTTTATCCGTTTCCTTGAGCATAAAAGTCTTTACTATCCATTGAGAAAAGTTGAACTCACCCCGGACACCATAGGCCTGGCCTATGAGGACGTCACCTTGAGGACTGAAGACGACGTTCAGATAAACGGATGGTTTATCCCCTCTGATCTTCCCCGCGCTACAATCCTCTTTGCTCATGGCAATGGCGGCAACATAAGCCATCGGCTGGAGAAAATAAAGATATTAAATAACGTGAATGTAAATATATTTATTTTTGACTACCGGGGATATGGTCAGAGCGGGGGAAGCCCTTCAGAAGATGGTTTTTATCAAGATGCATCGACTGCGTATGATTATTTGATTAATGTGAAGAAGATTGCGGAGAAGAATATCGTTGGCTATGGAGAATCACTGGGCGGTGCCGTGATTATTAAACTGGCAA
>CAMYND010000038.1 GCA_947259645.1 Thermodesulfovibrionia bacterium
CTTAAAATCCCTCGGTCTTATGGCTGTGCCGGTTCGAGTCCGGCCTTCGGCACCATTATTTATAATGATTTTCTGGAGTTAAGTGAAGCAGGCTGTAGTAGTTGTTAATTGTACGTCAAAGCCACCTGGTATTTAATGCATAAAGGGCAGGGTACTACTTAATATTTTCCTCTTTGAACACCGCTATATATGGCAGGTTGCGAAACTTATTTTCATAATCCAGCCCGTATCCCACGACATAGTGATCAGGTATTTGGTAGCCGACATAATCGAGGTCTGTGTCAATTTGTCTGCAGGACCTTTTATCAAGAAGTGTACATATTTTCAGTGAGGCCGGGCTTCTCTCCAGGAGCAGTTTGTTAATAAAGTTTAAGGTGATCCCTGTATCGACAATATCTTCGATTAACAAAACGTGTCTGCCCCGGATGTCTTCTCGTAAATCCGCATGTATTTCCATTTCACCGGCTGACTGGGTTTTCACGTAACTTGAGGCGACAATAAAATCAATATCCATAGGCACTTGAATAAGTTTTACCAGGTCTGAAAAAAACATAAAGGCACCCTTGAGAATTCCGATTGCAATGATATCTTTCCCTTCATAATCATCAGAAATACGATTAGCGAGTTCTTTCACTTTATTCTGAATTTGTCTAGAGGTAAGGAAGGGTTTACCTATGATCATTGCTTTTCCCGTTTGATGTAACATAGCCTAATATATTGTTTTTTTATTATATAATTTATTTGCTCTCAATTGCACTATTGTACCTGGTCGAGACAGCGATGAATCATTAATTGCAGAACAGATTTTAACGGCCATGATAAAAAAAGTCAAAAATTAAGATACATAGATGACATATCAGGCATGCCAGTTCAGTAGGATTTATAAGAATTGATGAAAGATAATTTTGTCATTTTGGCAAAAAATACTTTATAATGAATGATGCTTAAAAAAATCGGCAAGAGCATAACTATTGTAAATGCCATAGCTTTCACAATAGTTTTTTTGGTCGGCGGCATAAGTATTTACCTCACAAAAGAGATATTGCATAATGCTTACAAAATTGAAGATTTAAGCAAAGATATTATTGAAGTAGACAGTATTCATTCTGATGCCTACAGGCTCGTACTTTCTATGCACCATTTTCTCCTTCGTGAAGATGAGACTTTTGTTCATATTACTTCGGTACTTTCTGAGCTGAAGGGAAAAATAGAGAGGTACCTGGAAAGCGAATCGGACGAATATATAAAGGGAGAAAACTCTGAAATCGCCCTCCTTAAGACTGTTTTCGAGCATGTTGATAAGCTGACGGTTGTCAATGATCTCATTGATGAATTTAATCGGACCGGTAAATTAGACAAGGACAAACTATTGTCCATGGAAGAGCATGCGTATTCAATCGAAGTTATCACCGCAGACATTAATAAAATTCATATTGAAAAAATTAACTGGTGGACCAATGAATCACTTTCCAATATGTGGGCGATTCTCTTTATGTACCTCTTCTTTTTCCTTATCGGCGGCGTTTCGATATACGCAGGCCATATCGCGCTACTGAAAAACCTTGTAAGGCCGATAAAAGAACTCGCCTCCGCGACCCTCGAATTTGCAGACGGGAAATATGACAGGAGAGTCAAGACTGATTTAGAGACTGAGATAGGCCAGTTATACCAGTCTTTTAACAGCATGGCGGAGAAGCTTCAGGAGAATGATGAGTTCCTGCGAAAGTTTAATGAAGAGCTTGAAATAAAAGTCAACGAGAGAACAGGTGAACTGCTGAAAACGAATGACCAGTTGCACAGAACCCAGAATGCCCTTATCAGGACGGAGAAAATAGCTGCGGTCGGACAGATTGCGGCAGGGGTTACGCATGAAATAAAAAACCCGCTGAATTCACTGTCTATAAATGCCCAGATGCTGATGAGAGATCTCACCGGCAAATTAGAGCCTGACTCCGCGGTTCATGAATCTGCAAATCTCATCAGGTATGAAATTAACAGAATCAACAATATCCTGGAAGAGTTTGTCAAGTTTGCAAAATTCCCGGAGCCTCAGTTTTATGACAATGATATAAACCAGGTCATCAGTGAAGTTGTTGAACTGGTATCAGAGAGTGCGAAGAAATCAGGCGTTACGATAACGGTATCGTGTCAAAGTGATATGCCGATTGTTAAGTTTGATGCCAGGCAATTCAAAGAGGTGCTGCTCAACCTCTGCCAGAACGCGATCAGAGCGATCAATAACAGCGGTTCTCTGAATATCGAGTCTGCCGCTGAGAAAAATAATGTTATTATAAAAGTCAAAGATACAGGAGAAGGGATACAAGAGAAAAATCTTGATAATATTTTTTCGCCTTTTTTCAGCACAAAAGAAGGCGGCATGGGGCTTGGTCTTTCGATTGTGCAGCGAATTGTTGAGAGCCATGGCGGCAGGATACGTTGTTCCAGTCAGGTCGGATCAGGGACAACATTTACAATATTCCTTCCCATTGAGAGAGGGTAACAAATGCTTATGACATCTATCTTAATAGTTGACGACGATAAAGCGATACGTGAAAACCTTGCCAAATACCTGTCAGAGAGCTTCACAACCTACACTGCTTCAAACGGTCGTGACGCTATAGCGCAGATCAAGAATAATCCTGATATAGAGATTGTGTTGAGCGATCTTAAGATGCCTGAAATGGATGGCATCGAACTCCTGCAGCAGATTAAAGCCGGCAGCAGAGATATTGTTATGATCTTTGTGACCGGATTTTCAACGATTGAGTCAGCAGTTGAAGCAATGCGTAAGGGAGCATATGACTATCTAACCAAACCTATTGACCTGAATAAACTTGATATTACGATAAAAAATGCTATCGAGAACAAGAAGTTGCGGTCTGAGAATATTATGCTCAAGCAGCAGATACGGGAAAAATTTGATGCCACCAGTCTTGTTGGAAATTCGTCAAAAATCGGAGACATTATGGATCTCGTAAAACGTGTCTCCTCTACGAAGGCCACAGCCCTGCTGCTTGGGGAAAGCGGCACAGGGAAAGAACTGGTGGCAAATATTATTCATTATAACAGTAGTGTTGCCGATGGCCCCTTTATAAAGGTCAACTGCTCTGCCCTTGCTGAAGGGGTGCTGGAAAGTGAGCTCTTTGGACATGAAAAAGGGGCATTTACCGGAGCGCTTTACATGAAGAAGGGAAGGTTCGAGCTTGCAAACGGGGGGACCCTCTTCCTGGATGAAATCGGCGACCTGCCTCTCTCCATACAGGTTAAACTTTTAAGGTTTCTCCAGGAGTCTGAATTTGAACGTGTTGGAGGAACGAAAACAATTAAGGTTGATGTGAGGATTATTTCTGCAACAAATAAAGACCTGGAGCAGTATGTACGGGAAGAAAAGTTCAGGGATGACCTTTTTTACCGGTTAAATGTTGTCACTATCAGTGTGCCTCCGTTACGGGAAAGAAAGGAAGATGTGAAGTTAATTGTAAGCCACCACCTGAGAAGATTTGCAGAGATTCACAACAAGCAGGTTAAGGGCATCACACCGGAGGCGATGAAGGTTATTAAGTCGTACCACTGGCCCGGAAATGTGAGGGAGTTAATGAACTGCATAGAAAGTGCTGTTGTAATGTCACTTAGCGACAAGATTGATGTTGACTGTCTCCCTCCCTTTCTCACGATGAAAGTAAGTGGGAAAGCCGCACCGGACGCAGCATCAAACCTTTTTGAACTTGAGAAAAAAGCTATTTTTGAAGCGTTAAAAACTACCAGCGGGAATAAAGCTGAAGCTGCCAGGTTACTGGGTATTGGTTTGAGAACCTTATACAGAAAACTGGATCAGTACAATGAAAATCAGAAGTAGCGTTTTGCTGGTTCCCTGAGAACCGGTCACTGGGCGTTATTGGCGAAAACGGTGAACTCCCCCAGTTTATCCTCGAGAGTAGTTATTTCAGAAAGCAGGCGGTTATAGTTTTCAACCGGAGTGTTGGCTGTTATCTCCGGCAGGTGCTTTGAGATTTGAGCGTATTGGTTGCTCACTGCTTTATATCGCTCTCCGATGCTTGCTGCCATCTGTTGAATGTCATGCGTTAATTCATTAAAGTCACTTTTCTGATCATGAAGCCCATCAGTATTCAGGTGACCATCCGCTGTCCTGTTGATGGCAAATGAAATGTGGCTCAACTGATCTGAGGTCTTTCTGAGTATCAGGAAAGCAGCAACTGCGAGAAGCAGAGCAATAAAGATGAACCCGGCTATATTTATTTTAAGAAAAAGAGGTTTAATGAGTTCTCCCGTGGACTGGGCGTTAATGTGCGTACTCCACATTATAGTCTCAAGTTTTTTCATGGAAAAAAAGTTAAGGGTTCCTGCAGCGATAAGTCCGCCGATAAAAGATATGCCCGCAAAGATAAGAATAATCTTGAACTGATAACCGGTATTGACCAGGTATTTACGTCTTCTTATTGACATGCGTACTCTGCTGATAACCCAGCCTCTTTACTTATCATGGCACTCAAAACATAAGGAACTGTTCCTGTTGTCCATTATGAGCATGGCCCTCTCTTTGGAATATACATTATGGCATGTGCCGCAGCCTATTTTACCATCGTATAACGTTATTTCCTTTTTCAGCATTGCTGCTGGACGAACCCGGCTCCTGTTTTTTCTCATGAGATTATCGTACGGTATTCCAATGGCATGATTGAATTCTTTTTTGAAGTGCTTCCAGTTGCCCGCTCCGAGGGATGTCCTGGGCTCTTCAATATGTCGGTCATGGCAGGTAATACATTCCAGTGACATCCTGTCTATTCTTGTTGAGCGGTCCGTTTCTTCATATTGCCCGGCATGTACGTTCTCAAATACAATATGACGTTTTTCGCTTATTTCATGGCAGGCACTGCAGAAAATCATTCCTCTGGTCTGTCTTCTCAGGAAGTTGTGGCCTTTCATAAGGAGAGCATTATCATCAGGGTGAACATAATGACAGGTTGTGCAGGTGAGACGGCCTTCGGTCAAAGGCATATCATCAGGGATCGGTATTGTCGGGTAAAAACTCGTGGGGTGGGACAATGTCTTTGCGTATTCTGTATGGCACATCTGACATCCGCCGGTCACATCGGAATTCAGGTTAAGGGGGTCATTTTTTTCATCAATATGACAGTAGCCGCATTCAGTCTGCTGAAATATATGACGCTCTCCTGATTTTGCAATAACAATGGCTGCACAGGAAAGCAGCAATACAACTATGGTGATAATTCTTCGATTCATAATATTATACAGACCCGGAAACCTAGAATGTTACGGTCTCGATCATTCCTTTTATTCTTTTGTCCAAAGATAAAATCTCCTGTTCCACAACTTCAGCATTCTCGTTTTGATCTTTTAATTTTCTGTGTTCAGCAATTGCTGTTTTCAGCTGCTGCACTTCCGATGTAATTTCGGAAACTCTGCGGGAATGATTTCTGGTCAAGTTGTTTAATGACTCAGCCAGTGGATTAACCGCATCATTTCGTCTGAGGCTTGTGACAGTGTCGAGCTTTCCCTCGCCTATTGCCCGCGCGCTCATCTGAATCCGGTAGAGCGGTCCTGCTATGCGATGAGTATATAACAGAGTAAGAATGCCAACCCCGACAGCGATCAGTGAATAAAATATAATGTTGACTTTTATGACTGCCAACATAAGAGAGTCTTTGAAATCTGTAATTACAGAGAGTATGGCACTGTAATGGCTGTCTAAGGGCTTTTGGATATTGCTATAGAGAATCAATCCGGACAGTGCGGTACCTATGAATAAGATGAGCAGCAAAATAGCGATAAAATTCCGGTAATAATTCTCATTCAACAATTTCAGATTACTCATGACTGCGGCTCCATGTTACTGAGAGATAATATTGGCTTCATCAAGCAGTATGCTGTACTTGTAGCCTGACCCCAGGTTTACATCTGTTTTTATCGTCCCCTTGAAGAGCAAAATATCATTCACATAAACATTGTCAGTGGTAAGAACAATAAGTTTATCTTCCGGGGCTGTGCCTGTCCCATCTTTTACTGTTACCCAGTTTTTCTTCATGATATTCTTGCTTACTTTCATTACCTTTCCTCTCAGGACCACTGTGGTATCTTTCAATGCGCTCTTTTCATTAAATATTTCAGCAATTGACTTGCCATCTGCTGTTTTTTCAATTTCATCAGTTTTCGGTTCTATAAACAGAGCAGAACCTCTTTCTTTATCAAGGGCCACCTTATGAACATCATCATCAGGCACTAATCCCTTATCATTCTTAAGAACCCGTATCCGCGAAACAAAGAGAATCGAATCAAAGGTCATGTCCATTGCCTTGCTCTCAAAGTCTTTCATCGCAACGCCGCCCATGTATTCAATTTGATCACCTTTTTCTACCTTTACCTTTAAAAGGCTCGGCATTGAGGCAATCCACAGGTCCTTACCATCATCTTCTATTTTTATATAGACATAATTTCCTTCAGCCTGTGCCTCCTTGACTGTTCTGATGTGTGACTCTTCTCCACTCTGTTCAGCTTTTTTGTCGTCTTCAGCAGATACTACTGCCACAGATAACAATATGGTTACGAAAACCGCGATAAGATATTTATATATATACATTTTGTGCTCCTTCATTATTAATAGTCTTCTTGCTCATGGTCCTTGCCATGACAGACAAGGGTGCAGCTTCCTGAAAACATGCCCTGATCTTCAAAATAAGGCCCGCCATCATTCGGGTGCGGCTCTACTATGGAGAGGTCAAAGTTAATCAGGTGGCTGTTATTTATTGAATTTCCCTGTTGTGCGCTTATCCCGTGAGCATCATGACATGCGGAACAGGGAGTGTCTTCTTCAACAATGTGTTTGTTGTGCTCCTTGAAACTATCGTCGCCAAGGATGCTGTTTTCATCGTGACACTTGAAGCAAAGGGCATATGCAGATGAGCTGTACTGGGTAAAATCAGACGTTGTGTAATTTTCTTCCAGTAAATATTTATTGTTCGACCCATGAGGACCGGCAGGGCCGGATGAATTATCAGAATTATGGCAGTCAGTGCAGTAAATAATGCTTGACGTTGTATAGGGGGACAACAGACTGGGAACATTGGGGTTTATGCCGACGGATTCAACAGGATGGTATGAGGGATTTGCCGGGTCAAACTCAAGGTCCGTGTTCAGCTGATCAATCTGGCGGTCAATGGAATAACTTGATTTAACATTATTATCAGCATGGCATTTATAGCATATTTCAAAAAGGTTGGCTGCTCCATCAATCTGCACTCCCGCGGTATTTATCCCTGTTACGCCTTCACTGGAACCAGACACCTGCGGCGCCCCCGGGGAGGGATTGCTGTTTGCTACATGGGGATTGTGGCAGTCCGCGCATTCTACGTGGTTCGAGACCGTCTGTGTGAAGTCTTCAGCGGTGTCATGGACACCGGTATAGTTCTGTACCGGATGATTATATATTTTTGAAAGCTCAGCTTCAATGTCTGAACTCGCGACATTTCCATTGTGGCAGGACAGGCAGTTGTCTTCCTCAAAAGAGAAATTGAGCAGCCTTTCATGTCTCCCCGCGGTATGGGGCTTGTGACAGCTTTCACATCCGTTCTCGGCTACAGTCAGATACGATGTATGGGGCCAGGGATCAGTGCCGAGGTTGTTCCATGTTGCGTTTGATAATGAATGGGAAGATAAAGCCCAGCCTGTCTTGCTATGACATGATATGCAAAGGTTAGAGAAATCATTCGGCAGCACAAGGAACTGACCGTATATGTTGCTGTGGGGATCATGGCAGGACGTGCACTGCATCTGTTCGTTGCTGTCCAGTTTAATCTCAGGGGGTAGCGCTGACGGGAAAACGATCTCATTATTATTTGCCGCAAGTGCGTTGTTGTAGGAAAAAGAAACAGGGTGATCATCGGAAAGATCAGTGCCAAGCTTTGACGGCCCTTCAGGGATAAAACGGATGCCGCCGGCAAAGGGGATTTCAGCCCATTCAGAGACCAGGGCTCCCAGTGCAATGGTGCCGTCATGACAGCTCAGGCACATCTTTGACGATCCTGTTGGCTGTCCAACTGTTGCAAAGAGCGTGGAGCTCTGATAGGGAGTGTAATGGTCAGGTGGTGTAGCCCGGTTCCAGAGGTAGCCGACATCAGCAACTGCATTGTGCGGCGTATGACAAAAAATACAGACCCGGTCTTCAGTAGTCGATTTAATAGCTCCGGGTCCGGAAACTGAAAGGTTGTGCTTTGTATTAAGGATAGTCCCTGACAAGTCTGGTGCTGACTGTGCAAAAACCGGGGGCGCAGCGATTAACAGTGTAACACCCGGAATAACGAATATGAGGAATATTGTATTGATAAACTGTTTCATAATCCAACCTCTCACTATCTGACATACTCCATACAACCTGCAGGGAGTACATTGTATATATATCGATTTTAATTCATCAGGGCTTTAGAAACGCATCTCCCTTCATATACTGGAAAACCTGAACCCTGTTGTTATAGGAATCAGAAACGTATATCCTGTCCCTTGAGTCAATGGTAATTCCTGAAGGCAGCCAGAACTCTCCGTAATTACTGCCTGGGACCCCAAAGTCCATTAAAAGCCGTCCTTCTTTATCAAATATCTGAACATTATCAAAAATCGCATCAACAACATAAATATTCCCGTCACTGTCTAATGCCACACCTTTGGGTCTCGCAAAGTACCCGGGGCTGTCCCCGGCTTTGCCGAATGTGTGTATAAAATGGCCGTCCTGAGTAAGCACCTGAACCCTGAAGTTCAGGGAGTCAGACACATATATAGTTCCGTCAGCCGATGTGTCAATACTCGTGGGGTTGTATAACAGCCCCTGATCATTCCCCTCTTTACCTATTATACCTTTTATTTCATGCGTTTTGGTATCAAATCGTACAATTTCACTGCTTTTTGTGTCCACGACGAGCAGTTCCTGAGACTTCTCATTGAACGCAAGTCCTGTAGGTCTTTTCAAGAGACCCTTCCCAATTTCTTTTACGAACAGTTTGCCTTTATTATTAAATATCTTGACAACAGCTTCCTTGGAATCAGAGACATATATATTGTTATTGTTGTCAATCGCAATATCTATCGGCGATACAAGAGACGTTTTATTTTTTGGAAACGTATGGTAATCATTATTTCTTTCATCAAATACATGAACGATTCGTGCAAAGTTATCGACTACATAAAGCCGGGCGTCAGCATCCGTTGTCAGACCGTAGGGGTTCCCGATTGAGGTTGATACAGTGCCTTTGAGAAAATTTAATATTTTTGTTGAGAAGTTTTCCTGAATGTTCATATCTCTGCTTGTTGTTATTGAGTTCACAAAACGAATTCTTGCCACGTCAGGAGGCTTAGGCCAGATTATGTCCGGTAACGGTTCTCTTGTTTCAACAACCTGCTGAAAACAACCGGTTGAAACCGCAAGGCAAAGCATGATTGCTGCAAATAAAAAATGTTTTATCTTAAGCATCGTGGGTCCATTTTAAAAGAGCGTTCTTGTGAGCTTGAACTCAAAGGTTTGATTGTTAAAGTCTTCTCCGGAAATTTTGTCTTTCTCATTAAAAAACCTGTAGTTTATCTCCATGGTATATATTCTGTAGGCCCATTCGAGACTTGATTCATACCCGGTGTTTCTCCTGTTCTCAGTGGAGCCCTCAATTTCATCACTGAATGCACCGAGGGACAGCAACGCGTTTCTCGATATGAGCCACTGAAAATCTGTCCTCAGGCCAAGGAAGCGCTCATTTTCATCTGTTTCCTTGAATTCGGTTTCGCCATATCGTGCAGACAGTCTCAGGAAAATCCTGTTAGCAGGCCTCAGGACGATTGCTTCCTTGATAGTCCACTTTTCCCGGGGTGTGTTAACGCTATACCAGTCTTCCCACTCAAACGTAGTGGTCGTCCATTTCCATTCCAGTTCAGTTCCTGCCCTGTGAATACTGTCGTCAAGAAGTTCATTCGAGGCAACTCCGCTCCGCTCTCTCTGTTTTGAAAGATCTACCCTGTAGTAAAGTCTTAATGCGGACCAGAGATAGAGATTGATGCCATAATGACGGTCTATTGTGCTGTAGTCAAAGGCCGGCTCAGGCACGTAGTTGTAGTCAACGAGAACAGATTCATTATTAAGGCTTGCGAGTGGTCGAATACCAGTTGAAGTACCAACCTGGACAATTGTGTAATCAACACCTTCAGTACAGATTGGATCTATACCCGGGCAAGGGCCTGCAGCCCTGACTATAATGGTATCTGTGATGACGTTTCTGTTGTCCAGAAACTCTGTGTCTCCTGTGGCCAATACATGTACCTCATCAGGTTCAAAGACTCTGCTGGTTTCAGGATTGATCCTGTTGTCAACTATTTGATGGTTGAACCCTGCTGTGATATTGATGCGTCCCCAGGGAATGCTTCTTCTGTAGGCAAAGTCCAGCCCGTACCCATATGCGGCGTTTCGTCCAGCGATGGATCTGTTCTCTGCGCTGTCTATGCGAAAGGTTGTTGTAAGATTCTCATAGAGTAAATGTGTTAGTTTGAATCCGAGAGACCTGTTCTCTGTATTAGAGGACTGGGAGAGCGTTTTATTAAAGAGATCGTTTTTGTTGTAGCGGATTACATAGTTGGTTTTCAAATTATACCTGTGGACCCAGTTGAGGTTTTCCAGAAGGGTAAACCGTTTGCTCGTCGTGTTCGTGCCATCCAGGTCAAGGTAGGAGATGTTAGAGTTTAATGTAGCTTTACGGAACTTGTAAATGTTGTTGTATGAAGCGCTGTATTGGTTTTTGTCGAGCACTGACCCTCTTGTTGATTCGTCACTGTTCAGAACAGAGGCATCGAGTTGTGATGAACCGAGATATTTATCATGTTTCATCGTCAAATTCCACTCATCTGCTGTGCTGCCCTTTGTGAAGAAACCTGTCTGGTCGCTTTCACTGTGAGTGTAACGGATAGTTGTCGGCAGAATATTGTATTTCAATATGAGGTTGGCTCCATATGACTCGGTTTTATTTTTTGAAGTTCGGGCAAAGGTGTGTGTTATTGTTGACATATCTCTGTTTCCAAAGAGCACCAGTGTATAGGGTTTGTACTGCAAAATAGTTGCTTCAGCAAAATAACCCTCCAGAAAGCTGTCTGATTTTCGTTCGTTCTGGTCCTTGTTCGTTTCTTTTATCTGTTCCCACTCAGGTGATAATTCGAGTTTGTATGTTAACAGTGCCGGATGGTACACAAACCCGCTGGTAGCGATGTGCAGTGTCTCGTTAAATGTATGTGACGTATCCTCCCGGTCAATAAAAGGCCCTGACCGCTCATCCTTTTCATACATATATGACAGGTCAAAGGCGAGTTTTGGTCTCTCCATATAAAAGCGCCGTGCCCCGACTGCCTCGTCAGTGCCTGAAGTCATGACAAAGGCAAGTAAAACTAAAACTATTGCTTTTTTGCAGAGCCCATTGATAATGAAGTTACCCAGTTAGAGTCGCCTCCTTGATCTAATAAATTTCTTCATAATCTTCTTTCAGTAAAAACCTGTTTTTCCCGAGGTGCGCGTTATGACAGGATGTACATTCCTCATCTTTTAAATGGGCCTCTGTTTTCATGAGGAACCCCTCGCCATGACAGTCCTTGCAAAGGTCTGTTGCACTTTCCTTTACCAGTAGTGCGGGGTATTGTGTCTGGTGCGGATTGTGGCAGATAGTACACAAGCCGTCCGACACCGGTCCGTGAATCCAGAGGTCTCTGCTGAAGGCTGATTCTGCTGATTTTGTAATATGGCACTGCGGGCATAGTTCTTTCAGGGGGGCGGAAAGCCTTCCCGGCATTCTCCCTGTCCACTGAGGCATAGAAGTGGGCTTGCTGCTTTTGTCATACAAGCTGGCAGTTGATTCGGTATCGTGACACTGATAGCACTGTTTTGCTCCATAGGGACCATGGGTCACAATTTTTATTTCAATGTTTTTTTGCATTCTTCTGATCTGTGCCCGCTCACCTATGGATAATGGCTTGTCATCAGCTGAAAACATTGCCTGCACTTTATCATCCGGATGAGGTACGCCGGTAAAGAATACGGTCATGACTTTGTATTTTGTATGTTTTTCACAGCCGATGGCCAATAAAAAAATGCTTGAAAGCAACAGAGCAGCGACTAATATTTTATTGCTCCGTTTCATGGATTCGCTCACATCCCCGGTATTGGATCACCGACCCACTCACCAAAACCGTATACATTCAATTTGTTGGATCCGAGCATATTTCCGACATAGACAAGGTATTTCAACTTAAAATCTTTATCGGCATATTTCCTGAAAAAATCAACATTTTCATAATCGATCGTGATGCCGTTCGGCAAATACATGCTTCCGGGGACGACTCCCTGGCCAAATCTTCCGAAAGCCAGAAGCACGTCACCTGTTTTAGCGTCGAAAATCTGTGTGTTTTCAAAGGCCGCGTCAACAACATAGAGGTAATTGTCATTGTCAACACTTATCCCTTTGGGACGGGCAAAACCCCCTATGGTATCACCATGATAGCCGATAACATTTATCAGTTCTCCCTCCGGGTTAAACCGCTGTATTCTGAAGTTAAAGGAGTCATTCACCACTACATTTCCCTCCCTGTCAACGGTTACGTGAGTGGGTTTGTAAAAAGAGCCTTCTGCGTCACCTTCCTCACCGATCGTCCTGATGACATCTCCACTTTCCTTGTCAAAGACTATGACCTGGTGCTTATTAAAATCCACGACATATATATTGTTTTCATAGACCGCAACATCTAAGGGTTTATCGAGGATATCTTTACCACCGTAGGCATTGATATATTTATTGTTATTGTCGAATACGACGATTTGTTTTCTCGCAAAATCGGCAACGTATTTATAGTCATTCTCTGTGACCCATATTCCTGCAGGTTCCCGGAGTGATCCGCCCTTTCTGTCTTCTATGTAGTCAAAAGACTTGTTCTCAAGGTCCATAAATATAATTTTTCTGTGTGTCCGGTCTGAAATGTAAATCCTGTTTTTTGCCGCCCCTATGTCATAAGGTCGCTCAATCTTTTTTAAAGGGGGGAGCTCACCCAGCAGAAAAAGCTCAAACTCACTCTGTTTTTTCCCGATATCATCTTCACTGGTAATGGAGACAAGAAATTGAAGCCGCGGCTGCTGTGGCAGTTCAGGGTAGAATACGGTGTCAACGGTCTTTTTGTCCTGAACAGCACAGCTCATCAGTACGAGTGCACTTAACATAAAAAGTAAAACCTTGTTCATTTTTCCTCCAGCGTTATTGGATGCCATAAAGTTATTCATTCAGCGGGGTCCCCTTAATTTTCCTTTCCGTGATATCTCTCTCCCTGCTTGATTTCAGCTCTTCTGCTGTTGCATCAACACCGGGTGTGGGGGATACCTTTATTACATTAAAAAAAGGACTGTACCTGTTGTACCTGGCTTCTCTGTGACAGGTAGTCTTGCATGAACCGCCTGAATCAGTTTTTGTATAGTCATTGCTCAGCATTCTTTTTCCAAATTTGAACGAAGAGGTTATCAGTTTCGGACTTTTAGAGCCATGATGTTGGTGGCATGTCCTGCAGGTTCTCCCCTTTTTCTTATTAACATGCTTATAGTGAAGATTTACATTGCCGTTTCTGAACATGGTACTGCTCAGCGTTCTCGGCTCTGTAAACGAGAGTTCTATTCCCTTGTGACACTCTGCCGTTGAACACAGTTTATAGGTATCAGCCGAATAGCGAGCATAGGGCCCTGCCGGGTATTCAATTTTCAGGTGACGGTAGTAATCGCTTTGATGGGCATCATGGCATATGGTACATTTGCCTTCAGAAAATGGTTCGTGGAGTTTGATGTCCGGGTCTGAGACAGAAATGACTTTTGGTGGTTTGCCCTGTATGTCTGAGGGTTTACTTTTTTCTTCACTGTGGCATTCACCGCAGAGAGACTGCACCTGCGCAGGAATGGGATTAAACCTGTGTTCTCCTTCTCCGGTTATTTGATGACATCTGCTGCATTGCTTCGGATCAACTCCCACAGGATGGGAATATTTTTTTGTTCCCATGGAGGCATGGCACTCAGCTGATATGCACGATGCAGCAGGATCCATAGGGAATACGCTTTTTTTTTCGGAAGTATCGGCGGAGGCGGAACTGGTGAGCAATGTGACTGCCACAAGAAATGCGGGAATTGAAATAATGTTAATTTTCATAATGTTAAATTATAATATATATGATTTTCAGATTACTACTCTTAATTTTCATAAATATCTGATCTTCTGCCCGCGTTTCATAAATTTATGGTGTAAAAAAAAAGGGCGGGTAGAAAATCCTACCCACCCTTGATGACTCCATGAACAGTTTACTTAAAGTGACATGTGCGGCAGAGAGCTGAGTCTGTGTTGTCAACTCTGAGAAGAGCAGTACCCGCTACTGACTCTCTATCATGAACATCATGACAGGATGAGCACTGAACTTTACCTCCGACATCAAGAACGTCAGAGATGAAACCACTTGTTCCCATCAGCGTGTCAGTTGCTACGTTGAGCTGAAGATCAGCAAAGTCATCGTATACAATTGAGATCGGATGGGTACTTCTGAGGTCTTCATTCGTGCCATCAGACTGTGCAGGAATTTCAGCAAAACCAGGAACGAACTCCGTACTTGTTCCAGCCATACCAAACGCGTCAATAGCAACAGTGCCATCATGACATGAGAGACAGAGCTTTGCGATACCAGTAGGCTGATCGTCTACTGTACCGTCAAGAGAAGCGCTGACCTGCTCATCATACATGGTGTACGTAGCCTGACTCATTTCATGGTTCCAAATGAGACCTTCTACTGTGCTTTTGGCGTTGTGAGGTGTGTGGCATACAACACAGATTTCACCGCTTGTGTTCCATGAGCGGCCGGAAAAGTCATGAGGACTGTTGAGAAGACCATTTCCGTTTCCTACAGCCATCGCCATACTGCTGATACCTACTACCATTACTGCTGCCAGTGCAAGAATCAATGATTTTTTCATTCTATTGCACCTCCTTTCAATAATATTAGGTTCTACGATGGCAGCCAGGCTGTCTATTAATTAGACCCTTTGCTTTCCGTGCCTGCCTTTCAGCAGGGTTGGCAATTTTTTCATCGTTGCTACTTTTAATAATGCAAAGGTCATGCCAGATAAATAATTCAATTAAATCAACAAGTTAAAAATATAATATCATCAGAGCCCTGCCATTCTGACAAGAAAAATGTGCCAAATTGGCATTATGGTTTACAGCATGTCTCAAATGTGTAAAATTTCCCTGAGATTCTGGTATGTTAGTTAAATATATTCGTGGCAGAATTTTCGACACCAACGAATATTTTGCATATCCCTACTGTTGAGAAATACTATAGCATATTAATTTATAACAGAAAATTAAAAAGTTTAAATAATGTAATCAATAATAATCATGACACAAAGTTGCCATGTTATTTTTTTATCAGTTTGTCAATGCCCTCTTTAAAGTCGTTTAATGATCTCCTCTGCATTCTCTTGCCATTCATAAAGAGAGAGGGAGTTCCTGTTACTCCGACCTGCCGGGCCAATTTAATATCGGTCTCTATCATCTCATCATATTTGCTGCTTTGGTAGTCCGCAGTAAACTGTTCCATGTTCAAGCCAATTTTTTGCGCGAAATCCGTAAACGAGGTTTCAGTCAGTTTGTTAAAATTCTCATAGATAAGGTCATGCATTTCCCAGAACTTTCCCTGCTCTCTGGCAGCTTCTGATGCTTTTGAGGCGTTTTTTGCCTGTTTATGAAAAGAGAGCGGAAAGTGTTTGTACACAAGTTTTACTTCCGTGGGGTAGGCTTTGATAACATCTCTCAGTGTGGGCTGCAGTCGTGCGCAGTATGGGCACTGGAAATCGGAAAACTCAACTACCGTGACAGGCGCATCATCCGGACCTTTTACAACTGACTTACCGATCGGGAGGTTATAGACTTTATTGTAATCCACTGTCGGCCTTGATGGCTTGGCCTGCACATTCTGTACTTTCTTCTCTATATCACTGATCTTTGCAAAGATCTCTTTTTGTGTTTCCGCGATTTCTTTCTGTGAGTCCTGAATCTCCTTCAGAACAGCATTATCAGTGCAGCCAGCTGCGACGACAACAACACAGAGGAGTAAAAAGAGGGAGGCTGTTTTTTTCATCTGCTGAATCTCCTTTGGATGATAGTTACTGTTATTGTTTTTCTGCGCCTCATTACTATACACCATGGGACATTAATTTTCATCCAGGATTCGGGTTGATATCAGGGGTTCTGCTTACTCTAAATTATAGCGGAAAAAGATATAATTGTGCTTCCGAATCAGGCGTCTACACTTATTTCATGTATCGCACTTTTAATTGATGCCCCGAGCCTGAAAAGATCGACGGGTTTCGTCATGAAGTCATAAGCTCCCTTTTGCAGCGCATTAACCGCAAGTCCCTCGATTGGCGAACCGGTAATGAATATTGTAGGCACAGTATTTCTCGATGCCATGATCTGCTCAAGCAATTCCATGCCATCCATCTCAGGCATATCAACATCACTCAATACAAGCTCAATCTTGCTGTTTTCCCGTATCTTCTGCATCGCGTCAGAACCGTTTGACGCAGTATGAATTTCATAGTCAGTGGAGAGATACCGGGCAAGGGTGTCACGCGTCTCTTTTTGATCATCAACGATCAGTATTGATGGCTGCATAGGAAACCACCTTTCTTTTTAATACGTCTGGTTTTCCAGCTTATACACGGTTAATTTAATTAAACAGGGGTTGAAACCCTGAGTTTTCTTTATTATAAGGAATGGCACATATGATTATATATATAAAACTTATGCAAATGCTATACCAGATATGAAACGATATTATTTCATTAAGTTACATGATTGATGCTCCTGAGAAGTGTCATATCGGCATGTTTATATGCCAAACTGACATCTTTTTTTATACAGATTCGGAGGCCAGTACTCAGACCGGATCTGCTGTGATGATTATTACAGATAAAACTGCCGGAAGGCCTTTCAAAATAAGGGGCCTTCCGGCAGCGGAGCTCGTGCAGAGCAGACGGTTAATGAACGGTTTCTTCCTCAAACTCTGCTTCAACGGTATTCTCTTCCTCGTCCTGATTTGCGCTGCCGCATTGACCATTTTCGCACGATGAGCCGTCAGCACCTGATGATGTTGACCCATACATGCGTTCGCCCAGTACCTGTGAAGCGGTCGCCAAGGCGGTACTCGCGTTACGAATTTCTTCCGGGCTTTCTGATGTTTCCTGCGCAGTGCGGCATGTTTTCAGGGCATCGTCTATCGCCTTTCGTTCAGCTTCCGATATCTTGTCGCCATGCTCAAGCAAGGTTTTTTCTGTTGTATAAATCAGTGAATCTGCCTCATTTCTTGCCTCTATCAACTGCTGTTTCTTGAGGTCTTCGTCAGTGTGGGATTCAGCCTCTTTCACCATTCTGTCGATCTCTTGTTCGGTGAGACCGCTGGAAGCTGTGATTCTAATGGACTGTTCTTTGCCTGTGCCGATATCTTTGGCAGAAACGTGGAGAATGCCATTAGCATCAATGTCAAAGGTCACCTCAATCTGGGGCACTCCCCTGGGAGCAGGCGGTATCCCCACCAGTTCAAAGTTGCCAAGGAGTTTATTGTCCGCGGCCATTCCTCTCTCTCCCTGAAAAACTTTTATACCCACAGCCGGTTGATTATCCGCTGCCGTCGAGAAATTCTGACTCTTCTTGGCCGGGATTGTCGTGTTTCTCTCAATGAGCTTGGTCAGAACGCCACCAAGCGTTTCTATGCCAAGTGAGAGGGGAGTTACATCCAGGAGCAGGACGTCTTTTACATCACCTCTTAGAACCGCGGCCTGGATGGCTGCACCGAGTGCTACTGCCTCATCAGGGTTGATGCTCTTGTCCGGCTCTTTTTTGAAGAAAGCTTTCACTTCCTCTGCTACCTTTGGGCTTCTCGTCTGTCCGCCCACAAGCAGAACCTCGTCAATGTCCTGAACTGAAAGTCCCGCATCTTTCAGCGCAACTTTACAGGGCTCAAGCGTACGCTGGACAAGGTCGTTTGTCAGCTGCTCGAACTTTGATCTCTGGAGTTTCAGCACAAGGTGCTTGGGCCCGGCTGCGTCAGCGGTAATGAAGGGCAGGTTGAGATCGCTTTCTGCTGCTGTAGACAACTCAATCTTGGCCTTCTCTGCTGCTTCCTTGAGTCTTTGCAGAGCCATCTTGTCCTTTCTGAGGTCGATGCCCTGATCTTTACTGAACTCCTCAACCATCCAGTCAATTATTTGGGAATCAAAATCATCTCCTCCAAGAAAGGTATCTCCGTTTGTTGACTTTACCTCTGTAATGCCCTCACCGATCTCCAGTATTGAAACATCAAAGGTTCCTCCTCCGAGATCGTAGACCGCAATTTTTTCATCCTTTTTCGCATCTGAACCATATGCCAGTGAAGCGGCGGTTGGTTCATTGATGATCCTGAGTACATTCAGTCCTGCAATCTTGCCCGCATCCTTGGTTGCCTGCCTCTGACTATCATCAAAATATGCTGGTACAGTGATTACGGCATCTGTCACTGTCTCTCCGAGATAATCCTCAGCAGCCTGTTTCAGCTTTTGAAGGATCATCGCTGAAACTTCCGGCGGAGAATACTGTTTGCCGTTAATCTCTACAGCCGCGTCTCCATTTGACGCTGCCACTATTTTGTATGGCAGCTTCTTTCGTGCTTCACTGACCTCTTTTGAATTAAATTTTCTGCCCATCATTCTCTTTATGGAGAATATGGTATTCTCCGGGTTTGTGACTGCCTGACGTTTCGCAACCTGTCCGACCAGTCTTTCTCCCTTGTCAGTGAAGGCAACTACTGATGGTGTTGTTCTGTTTCCTTCCTGATTCGGAATAACTGTTTTCTCGCCCCCCTGAACAACAGCAACAGCTGAATTTGTTGTTCCAAGGTCTATACCGATTGATTTTGCCATTTTTTCTTCCTCCTCTATGTTGTTTAAGCCTCAGCTCTCATAAAATAAAGTACAGGGATTTTGTCAGCTTCGTTGTCTGTTGCGCTCAGCAGTTCTGCTAAATCAGAGCGTGTGCCATACATCAGGGCGTTGTACATTGCTGAATTAGTTTTTGCTGTATTCTCTGTACCGGGTTCTTTTTTAGTTAGATATTTTCTTGATAAACAAGCCATTGCAACCTCCATTTCTTTTTTTCTTCATAAATCCACACTTATATTGCAAGGTGCGGGCCAGGGATAAAAACTGCATGAATACAATTAGTTGTCTATTTGCTGATACAGTATGTCGGCCATAGTGACCTATTAAGTAATGGGACATTGTGTCTGGTAGGATGTTATGTCCGAAAGGTGAAGACATGAGGGGTGGAGGTTCTGATTGTTGGTGCTTCCCATTAGCAGAAAGATGTCAGAATAAATTGGTTTGCGTCAAATAACGAGCGTTTCTCATGCTGATATAGAAAAATAACATTCAAAATCGATATGATATAAGCAGGCATTGTAATTGCTTTCTGAATGTGGTAATGAATATACCATGGCAGCTGATTCGGGCTGTTCATCAAATAATGAGAGAAGGCATCAAAGTCCGGACCATTAAAGGAGGTGCATAATGTTTAAAAAGTGGGGCTCTGAATCAGAAATGGATGAAAGCGGCAGTATCCAAAACGCGGTGGGTAAAGAAACAGAATTTGCAGATAATCGTCTCAAGACAACTTCGAAGAGTTCGGGTGTATACGATAGTGGTACAGCGGTAACAAAGGGAGTAAACACGATTCTCAAGGGCAGCAAGCTTACAGGAGACATTAGTGTTACGAGTGATATAATTATAAGCGGGGATGTTGAGGGCAATATCAAATCAGAACAAGACTCCAGTATTATTCTTAAAGGCAACTGTACGGGAAACGTTGAAACAAAGGGAGGCAGTGTAATTATCGATGGCTCCCTGAATGGCGGTAATATCAGTGCAGGCAGGGACGTCACGATTTCAGGAAAATTTAATGGTGGAGAAATCAAGGCAGCAGAGAAAATATATGTTGATGGTGAATTTAACGGAAAGCTGGAAGGCAAAGATATAGAAATCGGGGCCCACGCCCAGGGCAGGGGAGAGCTCCATTACCGGCAGCATATCTCAATTGCCAGGGGAGCAAACGTTGAAGTCCAGATCAGGTCTACCCAGGATGCTATCAAGCCGGAAAAAGAGAGTCCAGCCAAAAAAATAGTGGATATCAGGCCGGGGGGAAACTCTCCTGAGGCCGCAAAGGTCTAAAGATCAAGGATAGGAGACTATTGTCTTTGCAGTTCCTCTTTTTCTGATTCTTCAGCAGGTACAGTTTCTGCAGGCGGTTCAGGGCCGAGGAGCGTACCGATCCAGCGTGTATCATCATTGTTGTCAAGGGCAATCTTGACAGTCATGGTTAACGGCACAGAAAGCAGCATCCCCACAGGGCCAAGAACCCATCCCCAGAAAACAAGGGAGAGAAACACAACCAGTGTTGAGAGCCCGAGACCCTTGCCCATAATCCTTGGCTCAATAATGCTCCCGAAGACCGTGTTCACGACAAAGTATCCGGCGAGCACGACAAGAGACTGTGCCGGTCCCAGCTGAATCAGGGCCAGCAATACTGCGGGAACTGCAGCAATGATCGATCCGATATTGGGAACATAGTTCAGAAGAAAAGCCAGTGTGCCCCACAACAGGGGATAGTTAAGACCCAGAAACATAAGCCATATTGAGATGCAGACACCCGTGGCAAGGCTTG
Source organism: Thermodesulfovibrionia bacterium (assembly GCA_947259645.1). GTDB lineage: Bacteria > Nitrospirota > Thermodesulfovibrionia > UBA6902 > UBA6902 > Glo-13. Next base: position 20,817 of record CAMYND010000038.1, read on the forward strand.
TCACTGTTTTCAGGGCCATGTAGCGGTTTATATCTCCGATGAATTTATCAAAATGACTTCCCGATGTATCCGGTTTTTGAGAGATAACATTGATTTTTCGGGAAATAGTTGCCCCCTCAAGGAGGATGAATATGACAGTGAGCAAAATGAGAAAGGCATTGGTAAATACACTGGTTACCCGTGTAAGCAGTCCTGCAGCAAGGTTCATTGCTGCACCGGGGTCAAAAACATCGAGCACCTTCTTTTCCGGAATGTCCAGCCCTGTTGATTCCAACCACGCAAGAAGTTCCTTGGCCTTGCTTTTCAGGTTTTCCTGGTATGTGGGGACATCACTCACGAAATCATCTACCGATGTTCCGATCAGGGCGGTCATAATCGTACCTGCTACGATAATTCCCGCGACAACAACAAGTATAGCCAATCCAGTGGGGATACCTTTTTTCTGCATCAGTGACAGGGGAGGCAGACATATAACCGCGATAAAAATCGCTATGAGAAATGGCACAAGGAGAGATTCAGCCGCGCGCATGCCGGCAACAACCACGACAAATGATGCAGCCGTAACAAGAAAACGTGAACTTTTTGATAGTCCCGTATCAGTACTCACGGCATTATTATAATGAATTAAAAGATTTATGTCTTACTCTCATTTCAGGTTGCCGCCAAACAATTACACGATACTTTGTTATTATAGGAGATGATGGATATTCGCATTAAAAGGGGAATTATTGTAATTTCAGGGCTGTTGATTTTCATGATGTCCGGGATCCAACCTGCCCTGGCCGATGACTTTGCTTTGTGGCTCACTGAATTGCGGGCCGAGGCCATGTCCCGGGGCATATCAGTCACAACTCTTGACCGGGCCTTTGCCGGGGTAAAGCCCATTAAACGGATCATTGAACTGGACCGAAATCAGCCGGAGTTTAAAAAGAGCTTTGATGAATACATGAAACTAATTGTTACTCAACGGCGCATACGTAAGGGGCGAAAGCTTCTCAAGAAACATGGAGCACTGTTGAAAGAGATTCAGGGAAAATATGGCGTACATCCGAATTTTCTCGTTGCCATATGGGGAATGGAGACAAACTTCGGAACAAACCTGGGAAAGTTTCCTGTTATAGCTTCTCTTGCAACTCTCGCCCATGACACTCGACGGAGCAGTTTTTTTCGCAATGAACTTTTGCACGCGCTGACAATTTTAGAAGAAGGTCATATCGATGTATCGAATATGGAAGGTTCCTGGGCCGGAGCCATGGGACAGCCGCAGTTCATGCCCTCCACATTTTCGAGCTACGCGGTTGATGGTGACAATGACGGGCGTAAGGATATATGGAGCAGCCTGCCCGATGTTTTTGCCTCAGCAGCGAATTATCTCTCCTCATACGACTGGAATCGAAGCAGTACCTGGGGAGTAGAGGTGACGGTTCCTGACAGTTTAGACAGTAAACTGGCTAAAATCAAAATAAGAAAACCGTTGTCGCAGTGGCAGGACCTCGGTATTCGACTGGCCAACGGCGGGAACCTCCCTGAGGCTGATAATCCTGCGTCACTTGTTCTGCCATCCGGGATGGGGGGTCCTGCTTTTCTCGTCTATGAAAATTACCGCGCTGTTTATCGCTGGAACCCTTCTCATCTTTATGCGCTGGCGGTATGCCGTTTGGCTGACAGGTTGGCTGAAGGTCAACACTGAAATTGCCGGTTCCACAGTAATGCCCCCTGATTTAGACAAACGATTAACAAAGTAAAGAGACTGGATTTGCTATGATAGAAACTTACGTTGAGGACTTTATAATTCAGGAGGCCCGTGAATAAGGTATGAAAGAGGTTAAAATTTGTCCTGATTGCCTGGCAGAATATTTTCCGCAGATAGAAACGTGTGCTGACTGCGGTTCTGCTCTTATGTTGCCTGAAGAAGTAAAAAAAATGAAAGAAGAAATAACGTTGAGTGCAGATCAGGCATTGAAAAGCCCCGTTGTCATAAGGGAAGGCAGCCTGAAGTGGGTGAATGAACTTTTTGATGTCCTGAGAAACTCTTCAATCCCCTGCGTGGTCAGTACTGATGACGGCTGCAAAAAGAGCTGCTGCGGCGATACCTATCGTCTGCTGGTCTCTGCAGATGATTCTGTGAAGGCAAACGAACGGATTGAGCGGTATTGCGGGGAGATCTATCCGGAAATCAAGGCATCACAGGAAATGATCAGCCAGGGCCAATGCCCGGCCTGTGGTTGCACCGTGGGCTCTGACAGGACAGAGTGCCCTGATTGCGGACTGGTTCTTCTCATCATTGAATCGTAAGATATTTCAGGCGAAACAGGCCATTCATGGAAGGAGATACTATGCTGAAGACAAATGAAAACAAGCTGATTGAATTTTTGCTGCAGTGCAGACCCGGGCCTCCCAGGACTACAGGAAACTGGGGAGTTGATCATCATGGCAAGCCATTTATGCTTCCATCCATAGGAGGAATTACGCTGAACGTAAGCGTTGGTGATTCTGCCTTTGGCTGGGCCGGAGATCACATTGAACCAGGGGTAAGCTGCACTGCGAATACATTAAAGCCATTTGATCACCCCAATGTCTCCCTTCAGGTTTACTCCTGTGTCGGGAACAAAGCAAAAGTCATTTCAGGAAATGCCAAAGGTGCTGTCGGTTATGTGATAGGTCACCATGGAGGATCGGAGCATGTAATTGTCGAGTTCCCAAGGAAGGTAAAGGAAAAGCTTTCCTATAACGACAACATAATAATTTACGCCAGGGGACAGGGGTTGGAGCTCATTGATTACCCGGAAATCATGATATATAATCTTGCCCCGGACCTGTTAAAGAAAATGAAAATCAGGGAATCAGGAAAAAGAAAGCTTCTTGTTCCTGTCACAACGCTTGTACCTCCAGCCTGTATGGGATCGGGTCTGGGATCACCTCATGTTGCCAAGGGTGATTATGATATCATGAGCAGTGATCCCGGTATTGTGAAAAAGTATAAACTGGACAGAATAAAATTCGGTGATTACGTTGCCCTCATGGACCAGGACAACAGATATGGAAGGGCCTATCGCAGGGGAGCTGTTACAATTGGTGTTGTTGTTCACAGCGACTGCCTGCGTGCCGGCCACGGGCCCGGAGTAACTACTGTCATGACCTGCAAGACTTCACTTATCGAACCTGTAATCAACAGTCGGGCCAATATAGCGAACTTATTAAAAATAGGCACAGCAGACGGGAAAAAATGATATATCTCATTCCTCTTCAGTGAGGCGAATCACGATGAGGGATTTCCGGTGCATGGCCATGTTTATTTGTAATGTCACGCTGGATAGCGTACTATAAGAAAACCGATGTTTTTCATGAGATGTTGATAAATGGTACCAGTTATAACGACACATGATTATTTTACCCTTTCATCTTACCTGAATTATCAGCTCTCCGGTACGCCTATCAACTGGCGAGCAATACTGACCCTGATATATCCGGACGATTTACCCCAGACTGATTCAGAGCTTGTCATTGAAACCCTTGTTTACCTCGGAGAGGCCTATGGTCAGGAAAAGCGTATGCTCGGACCCTTCGCAGTGATACACCCTATCAGAACCGCTTCTCTGCTGGCCCGGTCTTCCGAAACCACAACAACGCTTGATTTGCTTACGACGCTTCTTCATGACAAGAATGAAGATATTACCAAAAATAAATACAGCAGTGAAGACTGGCAAAGGCTTGATGCCATATACCAGAAGCTCATAAAAAAGATTGACAGTCTGGAAAACTGGTACCTCAATGAGAGAATCCAGTTTCTGGCCAGAGACAGGGATGAATCATATCATGAGTACTTATACAGCCTTATTAATCAGTCAAGAGCTACTCCTGAGCTTATCAGGGTCAAACTTGCCGATCGACTGGACAATACACTTGACCTCAGGATGGATTTGTATGAAGACATCTCTGGAGTAAACAGTTATCAGGTCATCTTTGAGGCGCTCTATACCGGGACCTCGAGAGGCCTGGAGATCGTGAGCCCCCACCATATGGACCGTAAGATAAACGGCGCGGCCCGTCTTTACCAGCTCTTTAAAAATACCTTGTTGTTGTCTCTGCTCCGTTCTGAAGGTGTTGAACTGGATGAAACAGCTCAACGGCTCTATAATTCCCTGGCCTTTTCCAGCATAAACGAAGCACATAATGTAATGCTCCATATATTCGCATACCATATGCAGGATGCAAAAAAACAGAAAGCAATACTTATGGACGTCATGGAGTACTGCAATAAAGGGGCAATCCACACTGTCAATACCAGTGGAAATCACCGCCTGGACGGCCTTTTTAAAAACTATTTTGACTATGATAACAAACAGCGTCTGAAGGCTAAATTGCGTGAACTCTATGCAGATAAAGAACTGATGGCGAAAGCTGCCGTTGCCTTTGCTGCCATATTTACGAACTTTATTAATGTCCCTGAATACTCGATTGGAGGGATTTCAGGAGAGGGGATCCAGCCGCTGGAAAAAGCGCAGGAGCTTTGATCCGAATTTTTACCGTTTCTCTCTCTATTTAAATCTTCCTGAAAGGCGAGGTTATATCGCTTTTAGAAGAGATTCTCTGTTGATAAATACCGCTCCCCCGTGTCGTAGCAGAATGTGAGAATGGTACTGCCGGAAGGAACGTCCGCTGATTTCTGTTCCACTGCTGCTAACGATGCACCTGAAGATATACCCACAAGTATTCCTTCTTCACGGGCGCATCTCCGCGTAAAGGTAAAGGCATTTTCATGTGTGACCTGGATAACACCGTCCAGAAGTTCCCGGTCAAGAATACCCGGAATAAACCCTGCCCCGATCCCCTGTATTGGGTGCGGTCCTGGATTGCCTCCGCTAAGAACAGGTGAAGCCACCGGTTCTACAGCAAATACCTTGAGGTCCGGAAAGTTCTTCTTCAGCACCTCCGCGCATCCTGATATGTGCCCGCCTGTCCCAACACCGGTAATTAAATAGTCAAGACCATCAGGGAAATCTCTGATTATCTCCTGTGCGGTAAATTTTCTGTGAGCTTCTGTATTGGCATCATTTTCAAACTGTTGCGGCATCCACGCGTCCGGTATCTCTTTTGTTAATTCAGCAGCCTTGTCAACTGCTCCTTTCATCCCTTTCTCTTTGGGTGTTAAAACAAACTCGGCGCCGTATATGGACATGAGTTTGCGGCGCTCCAGGGACATGGATTCCGGCATGACAAGCATCAGCTTGTACCCCTTCACAGCCGCAACCATGGCGAGGCCAATGCCGGTGTTCCCTGAGGTGGGTTCAACGATAACGCTTTTTTCAGTCAGAATACCCCTGTTTTCCGCATCTTCTATCATTGACAGGGCGATACGGTCCTTGATGCTGCCGCCGGGGTTTGACCGTTCCAGTTTCATCCAGACGTTGATATTTTTATCAAACAGGTTATTTACCTGAACGTGATCCGTGTTGCCGATAGTCTCAAGTATGCTTTTCGCT
>CAMYND010000039.1 GCA_947259645.1 Thermodesulfovibrionia bacterium
GCAAGCTGGACATCATCGGGCCAGATCCAGATGCGATAGGGTTCGGGTATATTGAAATAGTTTTCCGGGCCATAGAGCTTTCGATCTCGCATGTCGGTACAGTAGCGTATTCGCCAGCCGAGTTGCTCCGGATAGGATAGTGAGGCGCCATCAACCATCTTTTTTGTTATCCTGTAAAGCTTTTCGCACATACGGTATTCGTAGCCGGGGAGAGATACGTCGTTTTGATATTGCCCTATCCCATCTTCCTTAGCCTTCACCGCCATCTCAAGAAATAGCGGCAGATCCAGCTCTCCGGGAATGCTTGGAAATATGATAAACGGCGCGGCCCATCCGCTTTCAATCATGTCGAGGTTAAATGTCGCTCGCTCACGACGGGTCATTTGTTTACGCTCCCTGGCACTGTACGAAGGAGCAACATACGCCAACAATCGTCCGTAGTTATCAAATGGTGAATCAGCAGTACGAATAAAGAGATTTCGTTTTTTATTCGAATCTGGTTTCGTCAACCTCTCTTCTATCTTGAGCTTATGGAAAGCACTCGCCTCTTTGCCCTGCATAAATTGCAGAGTGCCTGCGTCAATGTTTTCCAGTTTCGGCAAAATATAATCACGAAAACCTGCCGTTACAGGTGAAATGCCATTTGTAATCCATTCTGCAAGCTGACTAAACTTATTATCAACATTCGCGGCGCCATTGAGGGACTTCGCTGTAACTTCCGGCGTATCAATAGAGAGCATACGAACAGGCATACGGATATTCGGGGTATCACCATCAGACACATCTACCAGAGATTTCGCACCTAACGACGGCATATTTTCCCCTGCCGGGGTCCATAATACTTGAGTAGGTTCTATCATCTGACCTCCATAATATAGGGTGAACAATCTTTATATATTCAAACCTAAGAAGTCTTTTTAATCCCCGGGCAGACCACCATCCTTTGATTGATACAAGTTGGCCACATATTCGCCATGCCGTTATATATAACCGTTGGCCGCCGTTCGTTTGTCCCGAGCACGGGAACTGATATTGATGCTGTTACAGCCCTGTATGAGTCCCAGGGTTCCCATACCGGCAATACCGAGGCCCTTCAGAAACTTTCTCCTGTTCATATACACGTCTTCGGGTGTAATCTCCTTTGAAGGCAGGTCAAACTTCTTTTTTCGAGACATGGCGCCCCTCCTTATTCCTTATAGTCATTATACCAGCAGAGGAGACCGGGGATAGAATATGAAAAATGGGGGGTGTCAGGTTTTCGTTTTACAGATAATGCAGTTCAATGAAAGTCATCCTCTCGGCCAATACATTATTATGCCAACACCCAAAAGGGCTACTACACCGCCGATAATGTCGTATCTGTCCGGAGTTATCTCATCTATCTTCCAACCCCATAAAATAGATAAAGCGATAAATACACCTCCATAAGCTGCGTAAACGCGACCAAAATGAGCTGGTTGTAAAGTAGGGACGATCCCATAAAGCACCAAAATGGCTGAGCCCATTAATGCATAGGTAATAGGTTTGCCTTCTCTCAGCCACAACCAAACAAGATAACCCCCTCCAATTTCACAAAGACCGGCTAAAAGAAAATAGCCTATTGATTTAAATATTCCAATTGTTTCCATCATATTTTATTCTTCGACCTAACGCACACGCGGGTGGTGTCAGGTCTACACAGGCTGTTGACGATATTAATCCCCTTCAATTTTCACCCACTTCCCCAGCACAGTGCTGAGGAGTGTTAACCATAAACATACCAGCCTCCATCGCCTCAGACATTTCGAGCCCGCTTCTCAGCTTTGCAGTTTTTTCATCGTCATGATTCATGGTGGCAACAAGAAAAGCAAAGCCACGTGGCGTTAACCTCTCATCCGCTTTTTTTGCCAGACATTCGCAAGTGGGGCCTCCCAGATTGTAAGCTGAACCACAGGCCTTAGCAAATGCATTAATGTCATTAGCTCCACTGCTCTCTCCATAACCATTCAACGCCAGGATAAATACTGAAATCAATAAAACATATGTAATTTTCATAATTCCTCCCTTTTCAATTCGGACGTTTTGATTGGTATTTCAATTACGATATCCCCCCTGCCTTAACCCCGTTTCGTGCGACTTAATAGTGAATAATCTGAATGAGATGAGGCTATTATAACCACCGGATTTTTGAGAAAGCAATGAAAAAATGCAGTTTAGTTTTCTTAATTATCCCGCCATTGGCTGCTTCAGGATTGAGCGAAATTAAGACAGAGAACAACGAATGACGAATTACGAATGACGAAATGAGGAGACATCAGAGCCTGTTATTCATGAATTCCTGTGCATCTTTTCCTGACCCTGACTCTGTGATAGACTGATTTTATATAAGCATCTTTCATACACACAGCGAAGCGGGGGTGTATCATTTCGGTGTGTGCCGGCTGATGTTTCGAAAACTCTGTACAGGACAACAGGAGGTGAGGTATGAATCGTCGTGATTTCCTAAAGACATCTGCAGCGGCAACCGCAGCCTTTGCGGGCGCTCCACTGCGGGCAGCTGCCAATACGGAAAAACCAATGATCAGGAGGTACCAGGAAATCGGGAAGACCGGCCTGAAGATGAGCGACATCTCAATGGGCAGTGTCAGATTCACTGCTGCGTCTCTTGTACTGCGCGGCGTGGACAGGGGGATAAACTATATTGATACCTCTGCTGACTACGGTCAGGCCGAAAAGTATATCGGTGAGGCAATGAAGAAGATCCAGCGCGATAAGATTATCCTGGCTTCTAAGTTCTGCAGACCCCGTAATCTCGGCGGGCACCTCCGGTACGGGAGCACGAAAGAGGACTACATTCAGGCTATCGATGAGAGTCTTTCACGGCTGAGAACAGACTATCTGGATTTCTGTTTCGTCCATGCGATAGGTTCGGTAAGCACGGATTTGGAGGAAGAGAAGAAACGCCTGCTGGACGAAGAGATGCTCTCAGCTGCTGCAGTGCTGAAGAAAGCGGGTAAGATCCGCTTTCTTGGTGTTTCATCCCATGGCCCCAACAACATGGAGGAGCTTCTCACGATAGCGGTGCGATCAGGCCACTTCGATGTGATCATGCCTACGTTCAATTTCATGCACTTTTCAGATATACCGGAGGTGCTAAAAGAGGTACGAGGACGCATTCTGGAAAGGCAGAAGAAAAAGAGGTCGTGGGTACAGAAGATGGATTTTCTAAAGGAGGCGAAAAAAAGAGGGATCGGCATTATTGCGATGAAGACACTGGCCGGAGAGAGGGATTTCAGCTTCTCCAGTAAGGGGGTGCCGTTCCAGCCGGCGGCCTTTAAATGGGTACTGAGCCACCCCGAGATAAGCGGGCTCGTGGTAACCTTTAAGACCATTTCCCAATTCGACCTCTATCTCACCGCCTCGGGAGAGAGATTCACTGCTGCAGATGCGAGGACACTCAGTGAATACGCTGAGCGATATACGAACGAGTATTGCAGGACGGGATGCAGTGACTGTGAGTCGGCATGCCCTGAGGGCGTGGAAATCGCGACGACGTTCCGCTACGATATGTATTTCAGGGATTACGGGATGGAGAAGACGGCAATGGAGTCCTATGCCGCTCTCAGGAAGAAAGCCGGGGACTGCCGTACCTGTGAAGACGAATCCTGTGCAGGCGCATGTCCTTACGGTTTATCAGTAAAGAGGCTCCTCCATGAGGCACACGAAACCCTCTCATTCAGTGCATGCGGCGGACGCGGGAAATCAGATCGCAACGTGTAAAGGAAGATAAAAAATGCCTCTAAATACGATTCATCAATATGTTGCCTTATACCAAATTGATGATAAGAGAGGACAACCGTTATAAATTAAAGCAATTATAATTGCGTAAAAATAAAAACGCCCTCTTGGTATTAAACCAATGGGCGTTTCTTTTAATCTAAATGCCGAGATTATCCAAACTATGATGAAGCAGTTCCTTCTTTGAACTCTTTCAGGATTTTTTCTCGAAATTCCGGGGTATCTTCATATCCGTGAACTTTTGCGCCATGTTGAACAACTGCTTCTAAAAGTTCCTCGTCAGTATCAGCGGATAGTGAAACGGTACATTTAACATCACCTGGGTAATCTCTACAATCAATATATTTTCTTGCCATGATAGACTCCTTTCTTTTTATAACTGCTCTTAACACTAAATTATGCTCATTAGAATCATATTACTATGATATAAGTCATATAATTCCTCAATTAAAAGATTTCGATCGCTAATCTTCAGGTGTGAGAAAAATCAGAATTGAAACTGTCATCTAAGAGTCAATAATCTGCTATAAAGCTGAAACGGGGAGGTCCATCATGTTATCGTCATCTTGCCACTTTCATGAGCCTTCTTTACTATATCGTTGATTTCTTCATATTTGAATGGTTTCTCAATATAAGCGCTTATCCCCAATCTGATACACCCATGCTGCATACTCTTTTCTTTCGCACCTGAAGCTATGATAATGGTTGTATCTTCATCTTCAAGATATTGTCTTATTTTTTTTAATATGAAATATCCATTCAGTTCTTCAAGCCCTATATCCAGAATTATAATGTCAGGACTCCAGGACTCATAAATTGTCAATGCATCATATCCATCACTAGTTAATTTTTTCTCATACTCATAGTCAGGCAATGCTTCCTCATAGACCTGTTGCAAAACTGGATCGTCCTCTACTATTAATATTTTAATTTTTCTCATAATGTAAGCTTGCCCTCTAGGATGATAGTTCTAAACGTATGGTTTCTGCATAGTGCTCCATGTATTCTGTGGATTTCTTTATCCATAACATATATTTATTATCGGATTTTTTTCGATAATTCTTAAAATTATGGGTGGTGTCATGTCCACGCAGTTCACAAGAAATTGCGAATGTTGAATGACGAAATGGGAGGGATAACAGCGATAGATAAACCTAGAATGTCGACGGAAACCTGACAATACCCATTGCCTCAATGACCACCCCGACAGATTTGTGTAATTATAATCAATCTTAATAATGAATTAAATCGGCTGTCAACAGAGAATAATTTCTGTATAATGTGTAGACCTGAGCCCACCCGTTAATATCAGGATTTTGATTAAGAACAGGAGAAATAAAATGATTATCAGCAGTCGAACTATTTTGTGGGTTATCGCAGCAGCGATATTCTTGAGCAGTGCTTCTCCGTTGTATGCCGGAGAACAAAGTGAAATATATGCGAACTGGAGAGGATATGCGATAAAGGGTTATGATCCTGTGGCTTTTCACAAGGATAGCAAACCAATCAAGGGATCCAAAAAATATCAGTTCAGGTGGAAGGATGCCAAATGGCGGTTTGCCAGCGCTGAGCATCGGGATCTTTTTAAAGCAAATCCTGAGAAATTCGCTCCCCGGTACGGCGGATATTGTGCCTGGGCTGTTTCACAGGGATACACGGCGAGTGTTGATCCGAAGAACGCCTGGACAATCGTTGAGGATAAACTCTATCTTAACTATAGCGTTGAGATCAAAAGGGAATGGGAGAAGGATATCCCGGGTAACATCAAGAAAGCTGATACAAATTGGCCGGGTGTGTTGAAATAACTGGTGTGTGCAATCTCTATTCTTCAGCATGCGGGGTCAGGACTTGACCCCGCACCCTGCCTACCCTAAGACCCTGCCCATATTTTATTTAAGGTAATGTTTTTAATTTCATTTCCTGCTTTCTCATAGATTTTAAATTTTACCTATTAAGATAAATACAGCCACGCAGATCACCAGGACGATTGTATTGTACGATAACGCCAGATACTCAACCGTTTTCCCGAATCCCTTATCCCCATCATCTGTTTTCATTTTCCCTTCCTCCTTTCCTTTCTGAGGTGAATCCCTGTTATCTCATGAGTCCATTATCATAAGATCAGGAAATGAAGTAAAGGTAATATTCACATCTTGATGATGAGCAGATTTGCAGTGTGCGTCTTGCAGTATTCTTTACCTTGGTTTACTAGCTTTACAAAACAGGGCCTGAGACTACTCACTTACTTCTAATAGAACCTTTTTTGTCTTGATATTTTGCCGACTATCCATCCCACAAAAAACACACCTCCGCCGGCTAAGAACCACCATATCATCTGTGAGCGCTTAAGATCATCATTCTCATTCCGGAGTCGATCAGTATCAGTTATCAATTCGCTGTTGGACCTTTTAAGACTGTCACGCTCTTTCACAATTTGAATAACATCTTTCGAATCCTTCATTAAGGCGTTATATCGTTCGGTAATCCCTTTAAGCTCTCGGTCGGTCTGTTCTGCCTTTCCTTCACTTGTGGACACGTTCTGCCTGAGATCCCTTATCATCTTGTTATGGTCTGACTTGGTTGCACTGAGTTGATTTTGAAGTGATCCGCTGTCTTCTTTGTACTGTTTGATCTCTCTGTTTAATCGGGCTATCTTTCTTTCCAGACCCGCTATAATTACAGATTTTGGTGTTTCCCCGGTTATATATTGTTTCAGCGCCCAACCCTCAATGCCGTCCTCTGTTATGACTCTCAGGTAACCTTCGCTCTCTTCGAGAATCTCAAGAGGAGTACCTGTTTTAAGCGTTTTAATAATTTTATATTGACTGCCCTTGCCTCCCCGCAGAGTAATAACAAGTTCATCAGACACATATTGGGTTTCGGCACAGACAATTCCAACAGACACGGTAAAAGAAAAAACCATTATTAAAAAGATGATTAATTTTAATCGCAAGATTTGACTCATCCTCATAGCTGCCCTCCACATAATAAAGCCACGTATGGCTGTTATAGTAAACACTATACTATAAAGATTATATATGATAGGTATTTAAATGTTAAACAAAAACAAATAACCTCTCGCAAAGAGTGAGGCCGAATCTTTAATTGTGACAGATTACATATATCTGATTCGACATTATCGGTATAATCAATTATCATAAATATACGGAGCGCGAGCAGCAGAGCAAACGTATTCCGAAGGTGTGAGCAGATGTTTATAGCCGTAGTGAATTGGGAAAAATGCACGGGATGTGGTGATTGTGTAGACGCCTGCCCGGTCAAATGTTTTGAGATAGAAGACGGCAAGTGCCTGCCGTACCGGGCGACCCATTGCATCGACTGCGGCAACTGCCCGGATATCTGCCCTGAAGACGCCATAGGGATCGCCACCGGCTGGGGCGGCTAAGCAGTCCGCTTACTTCGTCATTCGGTATTCGTGATTCGTCAATCGCTATTCTCCTTCCTCATTTTAAATTTCCATGCCCCCTGACATTTGTATTGTTACCTATAAAGATTCGAACTGAAAATCAGCAGTGAAACCGTCATCTTTCCTGAAGAATGGACACCTGTAACAGAGTAGATAATTGATGAATTTCAGCCGGTCAGTGATACAGATCACAGTGTACTTCAGATAAAGCAGTTATATTTGAGTAAAGCAACAACGCAAAGGAGACTTCTATGTATAGACATCATCAACATTTAATGGAAGAAGACACCTGGGATAGAAAGCCAAAAAAGCCATCCGAATGTCCAGGCAAGAAACCACCTGAAAGCCAGCCACATCAAAAAAACTCGCAAACACAACTTAATTCTCCTGCCGCCACGGTACCGGAAGCCAGGAATCCCCTGCTGGCAGATGATACTCCGGAGAATGCTGTCCCGGAAACAAAACCTCCGGCGCCAATGAAAGGTGCGCAGATTACTGAAGAGCAGAATGAAAAAAAGCCCCTGACCAAACAGAAAACCGAGAAACTGGACATCTTTGAATCAAGGCGCTCTCCTGTTAAAAAAGGGGCAAAAACAAGAAAAAGAAGGAAACACAAATGGATTCTTCTCATTGCCGGATTCATCACCAGCATGATTTCAGGGGTCACTACCTATACATGGTTAGAACGACAAGACAATATTAAATTCACCTCCTCTCTGGAACGCGTTTCAGAGGATTTTGCAAAAGCCCCTCAGCTTGACAGGTACATCATTAGCACAATAGAAGACACAGACCTTTCTGCTGATGATGTTATGGATCAGGAAGATCATCCTGAATATCTCAATGAAGGCACAATGACTGGAGCTTTGGAGGCTGATGAAGACATAGTGGCGGATGAAGATGATAATGAGTTTGCGGCAATTATGTCTGCGGATACTCTGGAGATGGAAATTGCCGGCAATGATCCCATCCCCGCCATTCATGAACCAGATAACACGGCATTCGATGAAGACAATAAGGCTGATGCAGTGGATGTTACATCAGGCACAAAGGAAGCATTAACCGTAGTGAGTACGAACGCTGAATCGGACAGTCGGGACATGGCCGCCCAACGTCACTTGAAAGAGAATACGGCTCTGACTATGAAACAGCCTCCTGCACAGTCGAACGAACAGACAGCTAGTGCTGATGAAAATGATAGCATGATAAAAGAAAAACCTCTGGTAAGCGCGGAGCCGGAGTCAGATGCTCCCGTTCGTTCTCTACAGAAAGATAAAATCGATCAACTGGCGCAGATTCTGGCATCAAGTAATAGTGACACTCCTGAAACACGGATTGACCTGACCGATACAATACAACCGGGTAACGAAAATGAAGTGGTTGATGACACTTCATATCTCTTCACCGAAAGTTCAGGCCCCGCACCAGGGGAACTGGTGTCCGAGATACAGAAGCTTCACGGCACGGGCGACACAAATGAGGTCAGTGTATCGAATAAATTCCTTGAAAAGGAGCAGAAAGATATATCCGTACAGAATCAGAACGTGGAGCAGCTCCTACAGGCAGAAGTTCCCGCCCTTATTATATCTGAGTCAGCGATTCACAAACCGATGCAAGCTGCACTGTTAATAAGCAGCCTGCCCGGGAGGCAATCCGTATCTCTTCAGATAGCTCATGAGGATGAACAGGCAGATACTCATCATAAAGGAGAGAAGCAAGCTCTTGAGGCGACTCCGGCAATAGTAAAAAAGAGTATTCAGCAAGCAGGCCTGGGGCATAAAGGGTCGGTATTGTTGGCACAGCATAAAGAATCCGTACCTGTAACCGATGCTTATAATTTTCAGCCTGTAAAGACTGTGGCTCTGAAGGAGATGTCTGTCACCTATGAGGACGAGTTTAATGACCACGCCAATAATTGGCCGGAATATAACAATGACAAAGCATCTGTTTTGATCGAAGAAGGAGAATATCGCCTCGAACACAAGGCTCAATCCGGCTCACATATTGTTCTCCATCCCTATGGCGTTCCCAATAACATGAATTATGTGATTCATGCAGTTATCAGTTCGGTTCGTGGTTCAGGAAAGAACGCCTACGGGTTTGTTCTTGGCGGAAAAGACACCGATAACAATTATTCGTTTCAGATTCATAGTGATAATTCTTATACTGTGAAAAAGAGAAACGGCGGATATGAAGAAGAACTTGTCGGGGGGCACATTGATAATGTGTTTATCGGCCAGAGTTCAGGAACAACACTCAAAGTAGTCAAACTGAATAATAAAGTGCGTTTTTATCTGGATGGCTACTATATTGATGAACTCTTAAATGTGGAATTTCCCGGTGATAAGGTCGGCTTCCTTGTTGAAGGAAAGATTAGAATAGCCGTTGATGCGACACGAACAGAAATAAAATTCAGCAGTAATTAGAAGAAGGATAAAATAGTTTTTTCTCATTATTTATAGGCAATTATTGTTGGTCAGGCATAACTCCCTCAACTGGTATGTCATCCTCCGGCCTGATGCTGAGGTTCCGGTAATTTAAATAAAAAATAGATTCCCCGATCAAGTCGGAGAATGACACCAATAGGGATGATTACAAATATCTAATGAGGAAATGAGGACGGAGATTAACGATTGACGATTGACGATTGACGATTGACGAATGTTGGAGTAAGGAGGTGGTGTCAGGACTAGATTTTACCGTTTTGCATGAAGATTGGAGACCTGAGACTCATCAACAATTTGTCACAAAATCACTCGTAATAAATAAGCAGAGCGCCTGTTGAATCAGTCTCCTGGCTGAAAGAGGACGGTTCACTTAAAGGGACCTCAAGGATCAGGAGTTCGCTGCCTGCTGGCAGCCACGGGGCCCTCATTACCGGCAAAGTGTCATCTATAACAATCGGAACTGCGGACGTGTTTTCTTTCTGAATCCATGAAGAAGTGCGGTTGCGATCCGCTATGCCGGAGCTGAGCGAACCATTTGCCACCTGATCAATATCCGCTTTCATAAAAGGAGTCTTACTCAGCGGGGAGGCATTCGCGGGATCAGTTATCATAATAGCTAAACTTACTATCATCAAACATACGCTTGTTAATTTGATCACTTTCTCCATTTCATATTCTCTTTTTATTGCCTGAATCATCATACCAACACATTGCAAGACATTTATATGGGACTAGAGAGATGTTGTTTATATAAAAGCAATTTTAATGCCAAATCTTAACAGATTGATTTTATAGATAAAATATCGAATTACTTATTTATTAAGTGTAAAATCATTTAATATTGTAAACACAATTGACACCTTGGCGTTTGACCTCTGATGTTTTGAGAAGCGGGGAAGGCGGGAGAGGAGGTTATGGGATCTCATGATTGGATGTTATGACGGCTCAGGCAGGTGGAATGGGTCTTTTATAAATGAGGATATTTTCATGGGGCAGATCCGTTGATATCTATTCTTTTATATGAAATGTCACGATAAAGGAATCAACCTTATTCATTTTTTGTATACTTAATTTATGCTTTCACTCAGAGGACATCACCTTGTTTGTCTGCACTTCTTTTCTGGAGAAGGGTATGACGAGGCCTTTATAAGAAACCTTCGAAATATAATGTCCCGGGCAGCTGATGAGGATCTAACCATAACATCCGGAGCTGATGATGTCTGTACATCCTGCCTGCATCTTACAGAGGGAAGATGTAATTTCAGAGAAAATGCCGACGTGGAAATCCGGGAAATGGACAAAAAGGCACTGGACCTCCTGGATCTGTCTGATACTGGGCAAACAAGATGGGACGAGCTGCGGGAACTGGTGCGGAATATCTTCCCTCAATGGTATTCCCGATTTTGCTCAGACTGCGACTGGAGAGAGACATGTGAAAAGAACGTTTTTTATCGGAAGATGTTGAAGAATAAGGCACCCCTGTTCAAAATTTAAGCCTGACCCCGGACACGGTGATTAATCAAGTATCTTCTTGACCCGGCCTATATCTCCGCTCTCAAGGCGAACTTTAATTCCGTGAGAATGAACAAGTGACTTTGTTAAAATGTCCCGTATAATTCCTTCAGTCAGTTTCCCGCTCCGCTGATCCTTTTTTAATACGATAAGAACACGCAACCCCGGTTTTAAATCAGTACGACTGGTGCCATCCATAAATTTGTCCTCCCTCTGTTTTCTGCAGAGCCATACGCTGCAAAGATACACCGTCGATCAGTTCAGAAGCCCCAAAGGCAATATTCAGTTATTTCAAACTTACCAGCGCCATATTTCACTCCGGATTACGTGATACGCGATGAAGCTGATTGGTATGTGTGTACAGCCGGGCATTGTTTACATTTAAGACGGGCAGGGACTACAGTTTGAACCGTCATTTCAATTAATTATTTGTGCGATATTTAAGCTGCACACCTTTGAGAAAATTACGCAATACCTGATCTTTACAGGCACGGTAGTGCTTGTGATCGTGTCTGCGGAAAAAGGCGCTTAACTCGTGTTTACTGATGCTCACACTCGTGAGACTCAGAATTTCCATTATGTCTTCGGCTTTCAGGTTTAATGCGATTTTTAATTTTCTGAAAATGATATTGTTATTTAAACGCTGCTCTGGTTGGGGTTGCGGCCCTTCTTTTTTGCCTCGTTTATCGATAATAAAACCATTGAGAAAAACCGCCAGCTGCCTGTCGCTGCATGTCTGATACGCAGGATCATCATCTTTTTTTAACCAATAGCTGACCTGCTCCTGCGTTACCTGATGATCAGCTAAGCCAAATAGAGCAATGATTTTCGAATCGTTATAGTTGAAGGCATAGCGGATACGACGCAAGATGTCGTTATTGGTCAAGAGTATGCTCCGGTCAAAACTGGTGTTGCGTCAGGCCTTCATTATTTATATGCCGGCCCGACACCCCAGGCTTATTCTATGTTTGCGCCGACAATCGCTGCCATCTGCATCATGTTGATGGTCTGTCCCTCTTTCAGCTGCGTAAGGTCAGTGAGCTTGCCTGATTTGCTTTTGGATTTTGTGTTTTTGAAGATCGGGAGCAATTTAGCATCAGCCACAATGAACTTGCCTGCATTCTCAGGCTTTCCATTTTCAGACTTTGTCTGAAGCCCATTCGCCTTAATATAGTCCCACAGTTTCTTGGTGATCTCTGTCCTGGGGAGTTCTGCTGCTCCCAGAAAATCTGCCAGCTCATTTTTCAGTTTTACCGGCTTACTCAATCCTTTTGCTTCTGCCATTGTTAACTCCTTTGTATTAAGATTTACATTAAATTATCGTCATGACGAGAACTATTCACTCGTTCCTGTATTCATCTGTCAATCAGCTAATATAGCACGTAAGTTTACTACATCGGGGCTAAATATTGCTAATTTTCGATGGTTCAGATGAGAAGCGGGAAAGGAGGGAAGGCGGGAAAAGGAGGTAATGGAATCAAACGATTGAACAGTGGAACATTCATTATATTTACCGAATTAGCATGAAAAAGCGAATGAAAACAGCGGTTGAGCAGCAGCCTGTAATGATAAGCCCCTACGGACAAAGATAATTTTTTCAATGAGTTTTTAAAATATGAATGTTATATAATAGCGAAAATTAAAAAAAGGGGTAAGAGTCATGATTAAAAAGATCTTAATTATTGTTGTGTTATCGTTCATGCTTCTTCAAAGCACGACATTTGCGCTCGAAACAGAAGGAGAAGTTCTGTTCAGGGATTCACTGTATGGTGCGGCAATAGGGGCATTACTGGGCAGCGCCTTTTATCTCGCAGACCAGGATGACTTTGCAGAAAAGTTTGCTTCGGGAGTAATCATTGGTACTGTTGGTGGTTTGATTTTTGGGATTGTCGAAACCAGCAGTTTTGTAGAAATCGAAAAAGACAAGGTCAAATTCGCTGTCCCTACGCCTATCATAGAAAATAAGAATAAAGGGATTCAATATTCAGCCTCTCTATTCAAGACTAAATTTTAACTATTTCAATAAAGGGATATGGGCCTGACCCCCCGGACAAGACCGGGGGTTACCTTGGCATTATCAGAATGTCTACGCGCCGGTTCTGTTCTCTGCCCACTGCCGTATCATTTGATGCAATCGGCCTTGAGCCACCGTGGCCAATGGTTTTGATTGCTGACGATTCAATATCACCCTTGTAAATCATGTAGTTTTTTACTGCATCAGCTCTTTGATGCGAAAGACGATGATTCTCTTCTTTCGATCCTAAATTATCCGTATGCCCTTCGATCAGAACAGATGACCCGGGATAGCCTTTAATGAGATCAATAACACTATCCAGTTTTCCCTTATCATTTTCACTGATTACAGCTTTATCCCCTTCAAAAAAAAGGTGAAGAGTTACCTTCTCAAATTTCTGTGGCGGAGTTGGCAGGGATGATCTCATACCGGAGCAGCCAAGCATGAAGCCAAAAATTGATAAGCAGACGATTAAAAGACTTATTTTCAGGAACCGGTCTTGCATTTTGAAACCTCCTATAAATACAACTGTCTGTTGTTTATAACACCACCTACTATTATTGCCCCGCACTTACACGGTGTACATCCGCAAGAATAACACATATATATTAAATCTTTTTCATCCGGTTTCAAATCAGTAATGCTGACGGTTAACTTAATTGTATATTATTAATTTTATGAACTGCGCAGACCTGAGACCACCCATTACCCAATATCAGCGTGATATTCCTGAAGACTTTTTACTTCGCTCTTTTTCTCCCGGAATGCCGTGATCCCTTTGGCAGCGGCAATCGCTGCCGCGGTTGATGTGATATACGGCAAACTGTGTTTGATCGCTGCCTTACGGATATAGGAATCATCAATGGCGCTGCGTTTGCCTATGGGAGTGTTAATTACAAGCTGTATTTCACCGTTCTCAATTGCGTCTATCAGGTTTGGACGTCCTTCATGGCGTTTAAGTATCAGTTCGGCTTTTATGTTGTTATCGGCCAGATATTGGCACGTTCCCTCTGTAGCCCTGATAGTAAAGCCGGCCTTCGCAAAACCCTGTGCTGCTTCAATTACCCCGGCCCTGTCCCTTCTTGATACGGAAATCAGAACAGCACCTTCCAGAGGCAGTTTAAGCTTGGTAGCCTCCTGGGCTTTATAAAAAGCGCGGCCTGAATCCGCGGCCATACCGAGCACTTCCCCGGTTGATCGCATTTCCGGACCAAGTAACGGGTCGACCTCCGGAAACATGTTGAATGGAAAAACCGCTTCCTTAACACCAAAATGAGGTATCGGCCTCCGTTTGAGATTGAGGTCGCTCAATTTCTTCCCAAGTAATATCTGCGTTGCAAGACGAGCCATTGCAATGTTGCAAACCTTGCTTACCAGAGGTACGGTCCGGCTCGCCCGTGGATTTGCCTCAAGTACATATACAACATCATCCGCAATAGCATACTGAATATTCATCAATCCCACTACATTAAATTCCACTGCTATTTTTTTTGTAAACTCTTCAATAGTTTCAATATGTTTCTGAGGGATGCTGACAGGAGGAATGACACATGCCGAATCACCCGAGTGAACACCGGCAAGCTCAATGTGCTCCATAACCGCAGGGACAAAGGCGTCAGTACCGTCGGCAATAGCATCTGCCTCTGCCTCTATCGCGTCCTCCAGAAATTGTTCAATCAGGATGGGCCGTTCGGGCGATACATCCACCGCTGCGGAAACGTATTCCCTCAGCCCTTCCTCATCATAAACCACTTCCATGCCCCTCCCCCCAAGAACGAATGAAGGACGGACGATAAGGGGATAACCGATTTCCCCGGCAATTGCACATGCCTCATCAACAGTGCTCGCCATACCCGATCTGGGCTGGGGGATGCCCAGGTCTTGCATGATCTTGCGGAAATGGTCGCGATCCTCTGCCAATTCAATAGTCCTGGGGCTTGTTCCGAGAATCTTAACTCCGGCAGCTTCGAGTTCTGCAGCAATGTTCAAAGGGGTCTGCCCCCCGAACTGGACAACAACGCCTTCAGGTTTTTCTTTCTCATAAATGGCCAGAACGTCTTCAACCGTCAACGGTTCAAAATAAAGTTTATCAGACGTATCATAGTCGGTTGAGACCGTCTCCGGATTACAGTTCACCATCACGGTCTCAAACCCCTCGTCACGGAGCGCAAAGGCTGCATGAACGCAGCAGTAATCAAATTCTATACCCTGCCCGATACGGTTTGGCCCGCCGCCAAGCACCATGATCTTGCGGTTTGGACTTACATCAACCTGGTCGGGCGCATTATATGTTGAAAAATAGTACGCCGCGTTTTCCACTCCACTAACAGGCACTGGCTCCCATCCTTCCACTACCCCAAGTGATGTCCGTTTTGCACGGATGTCACCCTCCGGAACATTAAGTATCTGTGAAAGGTATTTATCGGCGAAGCCGTCCTTTTTCGCTTGAATCAGAAGTTCATCCGGCGGCATCTTGCCTTTATGTTCCAGAAGTTTTTCTTCCAAATCCACCAGCTCCTTCATTTGCTCGATAAACCACGCTTTAATATGGGTCTTTTTATGAAGTGCATCAACATCAGCCCCTTTGCGAAGCGCTTCATACATGATAAACTGACGCTCGCTGGAAGGCTCGCTCAGCATATCCATAAGATCGTCCAGAGATTTTTCATGGAAGTCCTTAGCAAAGCCGAGTCCATAGCGGCTGTTTTCAAGTGATCGAATCGATTTCTGAAAGGATTCCTTGTAGTTTTTCCCTATGCTCATGACTTCGCCGACAGCCCGCATCTGCGTGCCCAGTTTATCCTCAACACCCTTGAATTTTTCGAATGCCCAACGGCAGAATTTAACGACTACATAGTCTCCTGAAGGAGTGTATTTCTCAAGCGTACCGTCGCGCCAGTAGGGAATTTCATCCATTGTAAGTCCCCCTGCCAGCATAGATGAAACAAGTGCGATAGGAAAACCGGTAGCTTTGGATGCCAGGGCGGATGAGCGTGAGGTCCGGGGATTGATTTCGATCACAACTACCCGTCCGGTTTCAGGATCATGGGCAAACTGAACATTGGTGCCCCCGATAACTTCAATCGCTTCCACGATATCATAGGAATATTTTTGCAGCTTCTTCTGCAGTTCAGGAGCAATTGTCAGCATTGGAGCGGTACAAAAAGAGTCCCCGGTATGTACACCCATTGCATCGACATTTTCGATAAAGCAGACGGTTATTTTCTGGTTCTTTGCATCACGCACAACTTCAAGTTCCAGTTCTTCCCATCCAAGCACGGACTCTTCCACCAGAACCTGGTGGACAAGACTTACGGCCAAGCCGCGGTTCACAATGGTACGCAGTTCCTCCATATTATAAACCAGACCTCCTCCTGTGCCGCCCATTGTATATGCGGGACGGATTACAACGGGCAATTTGAATTTTTCGGCAATTTTTTCAGCCTGTTCAAGACTGTTAGCAACCTCACCCCTTGGCATTTCAATGCCTAAGCGGTCCATGGTGTCCTTAAATGCCTGCCGGTCCTCTCCCCTTTCAATCGCATCAACATTGACACCAATGACCTTTACCCCGTATTTATCAAGTACTCCTGTCTTTGCCAGTTCTGAAGAAAGGTTTAGTCCGGTCTGGCCCCCGAGGTTCGGAAGGAGTGCGTCAGGACGCTCCCTGGCAATAATTTCAGTCATGTATTCAAGGGTAAGAGGCTCTATATATGTGACGTCAGCCATACCGGGGTCGGTCATGATTGTGGCCGGGTTCGAGTTAACCAGTAAAATCTCATATCCAAGCTTTCTCAGTGCCTTGCATGCCTGAGTCCCCGAGTAATCAAACTCACATGCCTGACCGATTACAATTGGTCCTGAACTAATAATCATTACCTTTTTAATATCATCACGTCTGGGCATATGAACCCTCCTTAATAGTTATAAAAATAGTGAGTTTGTATCAAATCTACAATATAACAACTCGTTTGTAAAGAAAAAAGGGAGATGTCGGTATGACCCGATTCCGGGAAGATAATCAGTTTCATTCAGGAATCAATCAATATCGACTTGTTCTAAACTGTTTTAATAATAACAAGTACAGAAGGTATTTTAGTGGCTAAATTAAGGGTGAATATTTAATTTAAAAGCATTCATTTGGCGGGAGCGTGAGAGAATCGAAGACAAACGGGATAGTGATTTTAAAGGGTTTTTTACCCCATGCACTGTTGGTTTACTGTTGGTACCTGTCTGGGATTGAAACGACTATATGAATAAATCGTCAAATAGATTATTCCTCTAAGCCTGCTTCTCTTAGCATCAACTTCCTGCCATGAGGGCATACGGGAATGCACTGCCCGCAGAAGGTATATTCAACGCCCGGCACCTTCATATACCTGAGCGTATTCTGATGGCACTTATCGAGGTCGATAGCCTCATTGCGGCTTGAATAATGTAACTCCGTATTTACATTCCTGATCGCTCCAGCCGGGCAAGCCTCGGCGCACTTCGTGCATTTACCGCACCGGTTTTTGACAGGGTAATCAAACTCAAGCGGCATATCGGTCAGAACTGAAGAGAGCCTGACCCTCGGACCGTATTCAGGTGTAACAAGA
Source organism: Thermodesulfovibrionia bacterium (assembly GCA_947259645.1). GTDB lineage: Bacteria > Nitrospirota > Thermodesulfovibrionia > UBA6902 > UBA6902 > Glo-13. The sequence continues at coordinate 17,776 of CAMYND010000039.1, forward strand.
AGAAGGCTCTTGCCCTGCCACCCCAGTCCGGCCATTACTGCTATTGCCTTGTGAGATACGCTGCCTTCAGTGCCGCCCTCAACGAGTTTCTGAGAAGCAGGCACAGCCTCTGCCCGGTAACCCAGACTATGTATGTGATTGACAATCTCTTCAGTAATGCCATTGAGCCTTGCGTTTATATTCCTGCAATCAGATGCATACGCAGGCGTGGGCTCTCCACTCATTGCAGCAACTGCACTCATATCAAGCGGTATGGCAATTGAAATGGCTGCGGTATAAGATTTCATAAGGTCCGGGGGGCTCGTTTTAAGACCTTCTTTAAGCGGGCCAAGATCAGCAATGCCTACAATCGCCGCCCCTTTTTGCAGGCAGAACTTCTTGATACCTAATGTTGATTCGATCAGTTTCATGTTCTAAGCTGTTATGCCTTGTTTATTATAAATTGATTTACTCATTATATTTACGTGGCCTGCTGCTTTTGAAGCCGATTGGAGATTTCCTTTCCAAGTCTATGAGCTTCCTCTGTAAATTTAACATTAGATAAATTAACATAGCACTCCCAGGCAAATTATGTTGAAGCAGAAGCTACATTTATATTTTATATTTTTTTACCGTATGGAAATCATTGGCGAGCAGGTGGTGTCAGGTCTTCGCATTTCAGATAAGAAAAGAATTTATTTGCGGTAGCCGCTAAAAGCGATTACAGATCTTGTGTACACCCTGCACGGTCAGCTTAGCTACCTAAACCCTCTTGTCATCCTCCGGCTTGACCGGAGGATTCAGTATTTAAAGACAACTCTAGAGTCCCCGAAACTTTTACTTAGAAAGCATAATGATTGTTCTTAATGATAAAAATAGTAATTTAGTCCCTACTGAAATGCGTAGACACGACACCACCCATTTGCACCCACTATGTAACGCGCTTATCCTCCTGCTTTTTCCTCAAGCTTGTCCAATTCTCCCGGACCGGAAACAGCCACATCTACAATTACTTTCGGGATTGAGCTCTGTTCGCTCATCACCCGGATCTCATCTTCTTTATCAGTAAAATCCATTATTTCACGAATGGACTCGATATATTCAAGTATCTGGTCGTTAGACATATTGTCCAGGGAAGGACCTTCAGCCTCGGCCTTCTTTTTCGCAGCCTCTTCTTCGGCAAGTCTCTGTTTTTCCTTCAGCTCCTCCTCCATAGCCTTCTTCACACCGTCGATCGTAGCCTGGTCAAGCCCGCAGACCTCAATCATTAATTCATCAGTCACATTTTCATTAATCAGCTTTTTGACCACGTCTTCATCTGATTTTCCCTCGCCCTCTACAAACAGCGATTTGACTCTGGCTTTCTCGGCGAGCTCAGCTTCCACAGCTGCGTTTACTCGTTTAAATTCCTCTTCCGAAATACCCATCCTGTTAACGATTACATCAGGTGCCACACCATCGGCGATCAGATAGCGGATTCCCTCTTCTCCACCCAGCTCCTTTGCTCTGGCGATATACAGATCCAGCCGGGTTTTATTGACAATATGAAGGATATCCGCTTTGCGGTCATACTCCTTGAGTGCAGGCCATGAATCTGCCAGACTTGCTGTAAGACTGGCCGTTGCCGTGCGGGGATTAGTAAGGTCTTCCAATTTAAGAGCGGACACAGCTGAATTAAAATCCTCCATCATGGCCTTTCCGACCTTGATTCTTTCATCCAGGGCCCCCCGCAGCTGAAGCAGATTACCCCCGTTTTTCGAAACATTATGACCAGTATCATCAAGGGCTTTCGCCATTTGAGCAATGGTCTGTTCAAGATTACCGGCTTCGAGGTCACCGGCACTCAAGCCGAAGATCTTCTCCTCAATCAGCAGCCAGAGAGGTTGTTTTTCTGTCTTCTCGTTCGTTGTCATTGTATATCTCCTTTTGTAGTAATATCCGGGAAATTTCTGAAATTGATAAAAACAGACTTTCAATTCAGAGTGCATAATAACATAAAAACTGCTGATCCATAAACATTCTTTATTACTTATCTCGTAACATTTCAATCTCTTTGAGCATTTTTCTATTATTTTTCAAGAGAATGCCAAACCGTCTGCCAGACAAATTACATGAATCTCTGCCTTGTATCGGAGATCTGCTGATTTCAGATAAGAAAAGAATTTACCTGAAGCAGCCAATGGCGGGATAGCTAAGTTTTGATTTCGTCATTCGGTAATCGTCATTCGTTATTCTCTTCTGAAATGCGTAGACCTGACACTACCCATAAATGTGACCGGCAGTGGTGCCTACCTGCACCAGAAACTCGAAAAGCCGGTTTTGTTGCGGACTTCCTTCAATTCAGATAATATATGGCCATTGACACCCTTCATCAAAAATGAGCCCGGTGAATGAGTAATAATTTAAACAAAATGATTGTCAGCGTCCTGATTGCCGGCTATATGCTCTGCGGGATATTCGGCATTTTTTCAGCCTTCGGCATGGAGAAACCCGAGCAAATAGCTTTTGTGATCCTGCTGGTCGGAGCCACTCTCTGGATATCAGAGGCTGTCCCCCTTTTTGTTACCAGTCTTATAATTTTATTTCTTGCCAAAGTCTGGCTGCTGGATGTCATCCGGGAGAGCGGCACAAAAATATCGGATACTGTATTTCTGGCGCCATTTTTCTCGAATATAATTTTGCTTTTTCTTGGAGGATTCGTTCTCTCCTCGGCGCTTCATAAGTATCGGATTGACGAAGATATTGCACACAGGATTATCTCAAAAACTGGTCATTCCATCCCACTGTTAATCGCCGGAATCATGGCAATCACCGCTTTTCTCTCCATGTGGTTGAGCAATACAGCAACAACAGCCATGATGCTGGCGTTGTGCGTGCCGATCGCAAATAAACTGCCGGGGGATGATAAATACAGGAAAGCGATTGTGCTGGCCATTCCTTTTGCCGCAAACGTCGGTGGCCTGGGGACCCCTATCGGAACACCCCCAAATGCGATCGCGATACAGTACATGCAGAACGCCGGGATTGCCCCGAGCTTCGGCATGTGGATGCTTTTAGGCATACCCGCCGTGATTATAATGCTGGTAATTCTCTGGTCAATATTGATGTTTTTCTATCGTGGGACCGCAAAGAGTATCGAACTAAAAGAGACTTCTGCTGAATCCGTTTACACTCCGAAGGCGAAATTTGTCATCGGTATTACGCTGCTGACTGTTACAGGATGGATGACCGGGCCTCTGCATGGCCATTCATCAGGTACGGTGGCTCTCATTCCTGTCCTTGTCCTGTTCGGTTTGGGTTTTCTGACTGTCAGGGACCTGCGACTACTCTCATGGGATGTATTATTGTTAATGGGAGGCGGCCTCTGTCTGGGAAAGATTATAGCGACTGCCGGTCTGGCGGACTGGTTGATCATCCGTCTGCCTCTGCAGGATGCCAGTCCCTATATGCTGGCTGTGATCTTCGGCATTGTGGCATGCGTCATGTCTTCAATGATGAGTAATACGGCAACAGCCAATCTTATTATGCCTATTATTATCGGATTGAGTGTCACCAACATGTCCCCGATTCTGGTTGGAACAGCATTTTCATGCTCTATTGCCATGGCCCTGCCGGTCTCGACACCGCCAAATGCCCTGGCCTTCAGCACCGAGCAATTCAATGTGAAGGAGCTGCTCAAACCGGGCTTAATCGGCACGCTTGCAGGGCTGATTTTGACTTTTACGGCAGGTTGGTGGTGGTGGAAATTTGTAGGTCTCAACTGACAGTTTGCAATAATGTCCTTACTCCAGTTCAGGACTGCAAAGTATTATTGTTTGAGAGGAGGTAACAAATGGAAGTACACAGGCAGCAGTGCCAGAAATGCAAATCATTCAACATGAGGAATATACTCGTACGTAATCCTGGAGAGCAGCAAATGGTTTATGTATACTGCGTGGATTGTCGGGAATTTGTCGCGCTTTACAAGTTGAGAGATTATTACCATCACGGAAAGGGAATCGAGTCATACCTCAGATCACACGGGGCCGGCGAGGTAGAAAGCGGGCGTCACATGCTGGCTGATTTCAAAGAGGTTCAGGAAAGCACTGTGGAGGGTTTTGAGAAGGTCATCGAACAACTTAAAAAAGAAGGAAAAGACACCTGATCTTCCCCGTTGCAGAACCATCTCCAGGTCCGGGTTATTTAAAAACATTCTGTGTATAATGAAAACATCCTGGAGTTAGGGATACTGCACCGGCTGCAAGCACGGCACTATGACACTTCACAATTGATAAGAACTCAGCAACAATAGGAGAGAACAATGGACCTGAAAGAGTATTTTGTAAATAAAAAGGGAACAGGAGTGCTTGCGAGCGCTGATTCAGAGGGAAAGGTTAATACGGCCATTTATTCCCGTCCACACGTTTTTGATGATGGCACGATTGCATTTATAATGCGTCAGAGATTGACCCATCATAACCTTCAGTCCAATCCTTACGCTTCATACCTTTTCCGCGAAAGCGGGCCAGGATACACGGGAATAAGACTTCACCTGAAAAAAATAAATGAAGAAACTGAATCACCTCTTATTGCAGAAATGACAAGGGGAAGTTTAACACCTGAAAAGGACAGGGCAAAGGGGCCAAAGTATCTCGTGCAATTCAGCATCGAAAAGACACTGCCGCTTATAGGCAGCGTAGAGCTGACACCACCCGCTTATTAATTCTTTAACGACTGCAGGGGAGCAGGAATACGCCCGCCTCTTTTAATAAACTTGTCTGCCGAAACCTGACTCACCGGCATGACCGGCGCTTTTCCCAGCAGTCCGCCAAAGTTCACAAAGTCACCTACCTTCTTGTTTGGAGCAGGGATGATTCTCACTGCAGTCGTTTTGTTATTGGCACAGCCGATAGCCATTTCATCGGCTATAATTGCGGCCAGGGTTTCAGCGCTTGTGTCACCCGGGATAGCTATCATATCAAGGCCCACAGAGCAGACGCTTGTCATTGCTTCAAGTTTCTCAATGGTAATGGCTCCAGATTCTGCTGCTTTGATCATGGATGCGTCTTCACTTACCGGTATGAATGCACCGGAGAGGCCGCCAACTGATGAGGAGGCAAAGAGGCCGCCTTTTTTCACAGCATCGTTGAGCATCATCAGTGCGGCTGTTGAGCCGGGCGCCCCGGGCATGGCAAGGCCCATTATCTCCAGGATCTGACCGACAGAGTCGCCTTCTGCAGGTGTGGGCGCAAGAGAAAGGTCAAGATTACCAAAAACAACTCCCAGGTGTTCAGCCAGCTTCTTTCCGATCAGCTCACCTGCCCGGGTAATTTTAAAGGCACACTTTTTAATTGTCTCAGCAACCTCACCAAGACCAGCATCGGGCCCGAGTTTTTCGAGAGCACGACGTACAGCCCCGGGGCCACTTACCCCGACGAGTATCGCACTTTCGCACTCACCCACACCATAGTATCCTCCAGCCATAAACGGGTTGTCTTCAACGGGATTGGCAAAAAGCACCAGTTTTGCACAACCGATTCCATCATTTTTGGCTGTACGCCCGGCAGTGTCTTTAATTACCTGGCTCATTGTGTAGCATCCATCCATGTTTATGCCGGATTTGGTAGACGCGAGTATAACAGATGCACAAAATCGGCTCGTGGTGGACAGCACTTCCGGCATCGCTTCAATCAGGGCCCTGTCAATGGATGTCTCGCCCTTCTGTATCATTGCGGTGTAACCTCCGACAAAGTCGACACCGACCTCAGCAGCTGCACTATCTACAGCATGTGCAACCTCTACGAATGCAGACGGTTTGGCCAGCGGAACCACAAGGGAGATGGGCGTGAGGCTGATTCTTTTGTTCACGATGGGAATTCCATATTCGTTCGCAACAAAATCGGTTTTTTTACTCAGATCTGCACTCTTTGCCATTATTTTCTCACGTACTTTGCGGGCACAAACAGCAGGGTCAGGATCGGAACAATCAAGAAGAGAGATGCCCAGAGTCACTGTTCTTATATCCAGCTTATCTTCGGCGATCATGCCGATCGTTTCAAGTATCTCTTCACTGGTGAATTTCATGTCAAACCCTATACCCTATGCATGTACTGAAACACTTCCGTGTCCTGAACGGTAACATCAAGAGACATGCCTTTGATGGATGCTTTAAGCTCATTGGTTATTGCGGGCAGGGAAAGGCTGGAGCCCACCCTGTCAGCCAGCAGCGTCATGGCAAAAATTCCCTCACCAAGTATCTTCTGGTTAATATCGATAATGTTGATTTTGTTTTCAGCAAGAACGGTGGCTATTTTGGCAACGATTCCAACCTCATCTTTGCCGATTACAGTGACAACAATACATTTCTTATTCTTTCCCATCAACTATCCTTTTTAATTGGGTTAAAAACACTTATCTATATATTATTCAGAAACTGCAATTGTTATTTTACACTATTTGCAAAGCGGGTGGTGTCAGATCCCCGATCCGTCCCGAATTTCAAGTGCTATAATTTACATATGGCAAACAAACATGACAATATCCGGAAAGAGGAATACACAGAGGAAGAACTACGGGGGATGATGTTGTCCTGGCTGCCGCCTTCCCGAGTGCCTGAAAGCGTCAGGATAATTACCGATACATCGAATTTTCACATGGTGGATTTCGATGATGTGGTCATCCTGGGCGGACGGCCCTATCTTATAAGGCACTGCGAGCGCGAGGGCCGCTTCACCATTGATGAGCAGCCCAAGTTCTGGGTAAAGAGGGCGATAGACCTGACAGACGGGAGCAAAAAGGTCATAAAGATGGTCTTCCATGAAAAGTTCACCACGAGCGTGGGAGGACTGACTTTCAAATTTTTCCGGAGTCCGAAAAAAGAGGCGAGAATACTTGACTTGGTTAGGGGACATCCGAAATTCATGCAGGGCTTCAGCGTCAAAGACACAGAAGGCAACATTGTAAGGATCATTGACTATATTCCGGGCAGCACAATCGATAACCGGATAGAGGCGCAGGCAAAAGGGCATAAGGAGTATTATTACAACCATTTTCCGGATATATTCAGTGAGTTCATATCTCTGGTGGAAGCCATTAAATTTCTTCATGACAATGGAGAGAAGCACGGTGACATAAGGCGCGACCATATCATATACGGCAGTAGTGAAGGCATGTATCGCTGGATAGACTTTGACTATAATTACTGGCACCAGGAAAACATGTTCAGCTACGATATCTTTGGGCTCGGCAACGTGCTGATATATCTCGCAGGGCAGGGGAATGTAACTGCCTGGCACCTGAAGGAAAATGCCCCCTCTGTACTGGAAAAGATCGGTCAAGATGACATGAATATAGTTTTCAGGCACAGAGTCGCAAATTTACAAAAGATCTATCCTTATATAAGTGATCAGCTCGCTTTTGTTTTGAAGCACTTTTCGGGCGGAGTCGATACTTTTTATTCTGATACGGGAGAGTTTCTGGACAACCTTTATGAGACACAGAAGGATCTCATTTAACCAAATTAACGGGAGGAACAGCATGCAAAGTGACAGCGGCAAACAGGCAGATCAGACCAAAGACAGGCATATCCTCGTGGCATTGGACAGGTCGGAGAATGCTAAAAAGGCAGCACTGTATGTGGCAGATTTTCTGGGCGGTATGCCAGGATTCCGGGTAACCCTTCTCAGTATAGTTCCAGAACCGTCAGAAGACTATTTTGAGACCGGTGAGCAACGGAAAGCCTGGATTGAAGAGGAAAGTTCCGGGGCAGAGAAACTGCTCCGAAACTACCGCGAAATGCTCATACAATCCGGTTTCAGTGAAGACAAGGTCAGGATGAAAGTGGATGTAAAGAACTGCCCATCCATCGCTGACTGTATTCTTGACGATCAGAAGAAGCTCGGATGCTGCACGATCGTCATGGGCAGGCGGGGGATATCGAAAAAAGAAGAGTTTCTCTGCGGCAGCACGTCGAGCACGGTCCTGCATTGCGGAAAGAACTGCGCTGTCTGGGTGATCGAATAAACAAGACCCACGGGTGGTGGGCGGTGTCACTCATTTAAAGGATCGTTGTCAAGCAAAAAAGCACCCCTACAGGTGGTGTCAGCTTAGCTACCTAAACCCTCTTGTCATCCTCCGGCTTGACCAGAGGATCCAGTATTTAAAGATAACTCCAGATTCCCCGACACTTTTACTTAGAAAGCATAATGATTGTTCTTCATGATAAAAATAGCAATTTAGTACTTACTGAAATGCGTAAACCTGACACCGACCATTGATTTCGTCATTCAGCATTCGTGATTCGTCATTCGTTATTCTCTTCTGAAATGTGTAGACCTGACACCGGAACGATACTTCTTTATCGTAATTCGTAATAGATAATTAGTAATTATTGTTGCCTTCATTGTGTAGAATAAAACTCAAGTTGATAATCTCTACTCTAAGGAGTTGGCGATATGAAAATAACTACAAAAATAATAATTCAACTGATTTGTTTAGGGATCGTTGATATCGTAATTCCAATACCCATACTCGGAATTATCCTTATATACGTTGTTCTTCAGAAACCTCCATGGTTCAGAGATGCGGTAAATAAGATTTATGGACATAACCGCTGAAAATATGTGATCCTTTTCTCCATATTCTTATTATTATCGAGGTCCGACCTCGATAGAGTATGTATACGCAGTGGCCAATAGAGCCAAAAGCCACCCGCCTGTGATTGTTCATCTTTGCTATCAGGATATTTTAACGTAAGGGCGTAGCATGCTGCGCCCCTACAATAATTATGTTAACCCTCACACTTCCTTTCAATCCTGAAGCAGCCAATGGCGGGATAGTTAAGTCTTGATTTCGTCATTCGTTATTCTCTTCTGAATTGCGTAGACCTGACACTACCCATAAGTCCTCGACTTTCTTCCTTGCCCAAGGCGTCTTTCGCAGGAACTTGAGGCTGGACTTCACTGAGGGATCGTTGATGAAGCACTGGATATTAATACGTTTGCCTAACGCGTCCCAGCCATAATGCTCAACCAGGCTGTTCACAATCTGCTCCAGGGTCACGCCATGCAGTGGGTTATTGGGTTGTTGTTCGCTCATGAGCCGGCCTTAGTCCTTCTTATTGAGCAATATCACATCATTGGCGACGAAGTTGAGTTCGGCATTGAAGCGCTGCGCGAGGTATTCAAAGGTGCTCTGACTATAAAAGCAAATATGCGTCATATCGCGAATATAGTGCCACTGACTGAAAGCGTGTTTAGCAATCACCAGCTTAGTCATAATACCCAGCCAACCGCCTCGTTTTAACATCGTAAACAATGCTGCAAAATCCTTATTGGGATCGTGCAAATGTTCCACTACTTCAGTGGCGCATATGAAATCATATTTTTTATAAAACACCGAAGGATCGTTGTAATAAAATGGGTCATAGAGATCCATCTGCTGACATCGCTCTTCTAATAGGACTGACAGGGTCGGACCTGGCCCACAACCAAAATCCAATCCTTTTTGTTTTGAATCCAGTTTCTCCAATAGTGGCATACTTAATCGAGATAAGAATTGGCGATAGCCCTGATCCTGTGCATCGTTTTCATGCAAATCATAAGTTGCCCTTTCATCTTCAGCGCTCAGCCAATAGCGCTTCGGGACAAAGACCAATTTACAATTAAAACAGCGCAGGTAGATTCTTTTTTTATCCTCGAAATATGAATCTATATCTTCACTACTGCACAAGGGACAATGGGTCTCATCACATTTGGTTTTCATCTATTTCGGGCCTATTATCCCAAATCACAGCCATATATTTAGCTCCATACGATTGGGAGCAATAAAACTTGCTGTAACAATTACACCGTCATGCAGTTCATATTAAATTTCGAGTAATGACATATGCACCTATACTCACATAACGATGCACTGGCTGACGAGTGCCACTGTATGTCTTCAAATTGCATCTAAACTAATTTGCAATACTCAAACCAACTATTTGCTGATAAAGTGTCTTGTTGTACTCGTTCATGTCCAGTAGCTGGTTATGTTTCATTTATTATGCTATTGTCGGTGTTTTCCCCAGAATGGGAAGCGCAATGTACTATTAATATGTTATATATGTTGTGCTACCAACCGGAAACAGTGAATGACCATTTAGTTGGTTTTCTGTCAGTAAGAGTATATTCAATAAAAGGTTTACATTGTCCTCTTTCTATGTGATCGACTGTTACCACTTCATTCCAAATGATATTATTCTTACTACTCAATGCATAAAACCTTATGAATACATCGTTACGGGTCTCCTTAGAGTCATTGCAAATTTTGCCCTTAAAACGTTTATCCTTAAATGAAATATCTTTATAGGATATTTCATCGCTAATTCTCCCGGATTTAATATTTTCATTACTAATTACTTTATTTATACCAAACAATATATTTGAGGGGTCTTCGAAAAGGATAGAAAATATGTGTCTTGATATTTCGTGACAGTCTGCAGGCGGCAATTCGTTAATTACAATATCCTTTCTCCAGACAATTTCTTTATTATTGGCTATGCCGAATATGCTTATCATGAGATCATCTAGTGTATTTCCGCTTCGGTTGCATATCGTTGCCTCAAGCTCTCGTCCCTTAAGTATAATATTATCAAAGTAAATGTCCTGATTACGATTATTTGTATCAATAAACTCAGAGTCTTGTCCGGTGAAATAAGTGAATTTCAATTTATAAGGTCTCTTCAGAATATCAGCGATTTTGATAAAATGTGAGCATTGCATGGGACCAATTTTTTCTACAAGAATTGTTTCAGTCCATAGCTCCTTACCGCTGTAGTTAACTGCAATTGCGTTGACGAAGACTTCGTTAAAATAACGACTTGTTTTATTACAAAACTCCCCTTCTATTCTTCCGTTTACCATTCTTACATTTTCGCATTCAAAATTATCATACGCAAGAATTGGAGAAGAGAATAAAATAAAATATAATAGAGGACTAGCGATTGTTGCAATAATGATAAATGATGGTTTTTTCATGTTTATCGATATTGAAAACTATCATCCTGCAATATATTGGGAATTAATGATTCTCACGAATTACGATGTACCCCCTACCCTTAACCCCGTTTCGTGCTGCTTACGTAGTGAAGACTTTAGAAATGATGTGGCTATTATAACCACCGGTTTTTTGAGAAAGCAATGATAAATGCATTTGAGCTTTCTTAATTGTCCCGCCATTGAATGTTTCAGGATTGCGCTAAATTAAGACAGAGAACGACGATTGACGAATGACGAAATGAAAAAACATCAGCAAGAGGCTTGAATGTGTAGCTGGTGGAGTCAAACCTACATTATACATTCTACGGGATTTTCTAAATGTATAATGCAGGATTGATACCATTATTATTAGGACGCAATCCTTACCTTCTGCTTCTCAGCTTCGCAAGCAATCTGAGCATCTCAATATAAAGCCAGACAAGCGTCACTATCAATCCGAAGGCTGCGTACCATTCCATGAATTTGGGGGCACCCCTTTCGGACCCGTGCTCGATAAAGTCAAAATCCAGGACCAGGTTCAAGGCCGCAATTACGACGACTGCGAGACTGAAAAGGATTCCGATCGGACCGCTGTCGTGGATGAAGGGGACCGTGATACCGAAAAAACCGAGGATAATGCTCGCTACGTATATAAGCATGATGCTCCCGGTCGCGGCAACGACACCGAGCTTGAAATTTTCCGTTGCTTTTATGAGTCCCGATCTATAGGCGAAAAGCAGCGCGAAGAGGGTCCCGAACGTCAGGCCGACAGCCTGAATGACGATCCCAGGATAGCGGGCTTCAAATATGGAAGAGATCCCGCCGATAAACAACCCTTCAAGCAGCGCATAAATCGGGGCCGTTATTGGTGCCGCGGTTTTTTTAAATATGGTAATAAGCGCAACAACTAAACCGCCGATCGCTCCCCCTATCATCCAGGGCATCACCGCAGCCGGATTGCCGGAGGTGTAAAACATGTTCCAGGTCCACCCGGCGGTAAGCAGCAGGCAGCAGAGCAGTATTGCCGTTTTATTCACCGTCCCCTGGATAGTCATCGACTCCGCAGTGTCTGCCCGCGAAGTGTACTCCTGAAATGTTTTGGTATTTAATGCGGGATTTGCAGTTCTCATTTTAACGCTCCTTATATTTATCGGAATGATATTTCCAGAATCGAATGGGCATATCGTCAGTTATCATCAGAGCTTGAATACTATGTTTTTTTGAAGATAGCCTGAGTCAGTGATGCAGACCATGTAGCATATAAACAGGGTGAAAACCGATTTGCAGAATATAAACTAATGCGTCCTCAAATCGTTACCGCTGGCCTGCATTCACTTAGATGCCTTTAATCTGATCTTCTACCGCTTTATTGAGTGCCTTTTGTGCTTCTATTAGTTTTATATATTTAGATTCTATTTTCTCCATATTCTTAGATTTGATTGCCTTTAATAAGTCGCCCTCTATTTCAGCAACGTCAATTCTACGATAGTAATCCATTGTTTCTTTAAGATGGGCTATGACAATCTTACCCGTTAAGACTGGATGGTTATTTGTCACATTTGCATCATCAAAACGAGTACCGTGCTCAAGCTCAACTTCCAACCCTATCCTAAACTCTTCAAGGGGAATATCCATTGATTTTGTATTTACAATTTCAAGGATTGTGGTTGCTTCTGTGTCTGAAACCGATGGGTCTGTCTTTTTCGTCCAATCACTCAACCCAATTTCTTTGCAAACTTTTCTTACCTCTTCAGTAGTAACGTATTCATGCAATTTCATAATGCTCTCCTTTTTTGATGCATTTAACGACTAGCTTACTGATGCGTAACCCAACTTATATCAGTAAGCCAATAAACCAATTTGCACCTCTCAAAAAATCGCTCTCAAAATGGTCGTTGCTGGTACGCATTCAAGTGCAGCAACTGGTTAGAATTTTCTTATGATGCTTTTTCAAGGCGCTCAGCTACCCATACCTTTATGATTGATTGACGAGGAACCCCTAATCTTTTTGCCTCTTTATCCAGTTGCTGTATCATCCACAGAGGAAAATCTACATTAACACGCTTTTGTTCCTGATCAGGCCTTCTTGCCTTGGAAGTGTCAAGATTCTTGGTGATATCTTCACCTTTATCAAATTTCTTCTCAATCTCTTTAGCTTTCATATATCATAACCTCCTCTTTTCTGGACCAGCGCACAGAAATTATTCTTATGTTTTCTCCTCTGTACGTAATGATCCCTGACCAGTGCTTTCCTAATATCTGTCCAATTACCAAATACCGTGGTTCATCAGACGTTTTAATTGGAATTTCAATTAAGTCAGGGGCTTTCCATAATTCCTGGGCTTCAATAAAATCTATCTCATATTTTTCTTTATTTCTTTCCCTTTTGTTACTATCATACTCAAATCTCATTGTATAGTTATTATGCCTTAATTATATTAATTAGCAATATTTTATTTTATTTTTCAATTCTAGCAAATATCATCTTGCAGTCACTAATTCCTGAAAAATCGACTGTTACTAATATTAAATATTTTACTGTCACTATATCCAATATTGAAAACTTTCATTTTGTAATATGCTGAATATTAATGATTCTCACGAATTACGAATTACGAATTACGAATTACGATTGACGATTGACGATTGACGATTGACGAACGACGAATGACGAAATGAGGAGACATCAGCGAGAGGCTTGAATGTGTAGCACGCTGAGTAACTGAACGACGCGGACTTAAGATAGTTGGTGGTGTCAGGTCTACGATTGTTTGGTGTCAGGTAAATTCAGATCAACGGCAGTAATTTCTAAAACAAAGCAAGAACCTGATTAAAGGACAGCTCCACCGGATACACTGGACTAGTACAGAGACAAACAGCAGATTATCACTCCAGCATGTACTGGATACTGGATGTCGCTGTCGGGTAGGCATAGATGGCATTCCTGACCTGACCTGCTGTCAGTCCGTTCTGCATCGCAAGGGCAAAGACATTAATCAGGTCATCTGCATGACTGTCCAGAATATGGGCTCCGATTATTTTTTCTGTTCCGTTTTCAATGAGCACCCTGAATCCTGCACAGTGCTCCCCAACACGCTGATTGTGCAGCCAGACCGATGTGTCCCTTTCGTTTACACGAAAATCCAGACCTTGTTTCACGGCAACCTCCTCCTGCATCCCTACTGATGCCAGCCGGGGAAGGGCAAAAACAACATGAGGCACACAGCTGTAGTCTGGTCGCGAGGTACCCGCTCCATGGACAAGGTTTTCCGCAGCAACCCTGGCCTCCTTCATTGCTACCGGAGTAAGAGGGACACCTCCCGCAACTGCATCACCAGCAGCATAGACCTGACTGTTTGAAGTGCTTTGTAGGCAGCTGTCCACCAGGATACCGTCCGGTGAGTATTCGACTCCCCCTGTTTCGAGATCCATATCCTCTATATCCGGGATCCTGCCCGCTCCATGGACAACGAGATCAGCGGCATACTCCTGCTTCCCAGCTGCTGTCTCTGCGATAATCGCAAGCGATCCGTTACGCTTCTCGATCTTTTTTGGTTCAGCCTCAAGCGCAAAGGTAATGCCAGCTGCCGCCGATGCCTCTACGAGCTTTTCGGCCAGGACCGGATCGAAGCCCTTGAGCACCCGCCTTCCCCGGCTCATTATGGTCACATCGCTCCCGCAACGGGCAGCCAAATGGGCATACTCAAATGAAATAAAACCTCCGCCGACAAAAAGTATCCTTTGAGGAAGTTTCTCAAGATATAAAAACTGACCGCTATCAGTTATGTGATTTTCACCTTCAATGCCCAGCGGACGGGGCCGTGCACCTGAGCCGATATGAATATATCTGCCCTCCAGAAGAGTGTCTCCTGCCTGAATCCTGTCCCTGCCAACAAAACGGGCCGCTCCGAAGTAAAGGTCGATTCCCGATTCCCGGAGGGACCGCTCTCCTTCTTCAGGATAGGCACCGGTCAGCTGGTTCTTGAACTTCATTAACCGTGACCATGAAACCGACCCGGGCATGTCAGCAACACCGGCGGCTTTCATTCGGCTGTTGAAGTCAGCTAGTTCAGCCCCTGTGATAAGGACTTTTTTCGGAACACAGCCCCAGATAGCACAGGTACCGCCCACTTTGCTTTTTTCAACAATAGCCACCCGCCATCCAGCCCGTGCCGCTACTTCTGCAACAATTTTCCCTGCATCGCCGGTACCGACAACAACAAGGTCATATTTCTTCCCGTCCATAAATTCGCCCCTCCTTTTCACACCGCATAATAAGGCCGTGGTTAACTGATATGGGTTGCCCGGCCCTGAAGTGAGCGTCGGGTATTTTTTGAAAACGGGGACCAAGCTTCAGGAAACTGTAGAATAAGTTGCATGGATTTATAAACTTCTTCACCTGAAATTGCTTTTTCTCTGCCACTTCTGAAATCTGTAATTCTTTCCTCTGCTTCCTTAGCCCATAATTCATCAATTTCTTTGGTAAGTTGATCAAAAACAGATTTTTTCAAGTGAACCAGACGGTTCAATAATAATTATCCCCTCGTCTCTTAAGATTTCAATTGAAATCATTATATTCTCCTTGATTTGAGACCTAACGCCTGCGTCGGTGATGCAGACCATGAAGCATGTAAACGTGCTTAAAACTGATTTGCACTTCTTAAATCTTTGCCAGCAAAAAAGGTCCCCGCTGTCACGCATTCGATCCAATGGCTGTTTATATCAAGTCTTTTTTTCAGTAAGGCGACCTGATATAAACTTGTGCAGTATGCTCGAAATCAGTGTTTGATAGGGAAGTCCTTCTTCAACTGCCTTTTTTTGAAGTCCAACCAGATCTTTCTCGGAAATCCTGATATTAACTCTCTTGTCCTTGCGAAATGTTGCCTTGGCATATTCCTGGTATTTTTTTATTTTCCCTTTGGCTCCACGAACAGATTTCCACTCCCCTTTTTCTACTGATTCAAGTATTGTTTTTTCTTCTTTACTCATTTTCATCTCAATCTCCCAAATACTTTTTAGTCATCTTCCGACTGGGGATAATGGTCTTTAAAAAAACAATCTCACTATCCTCGACAAAAGGGACAAGATACACATAGTCATCTATGTCAACGATGAATATATTCTGATTAGGATATTTCGATTTATTGGGATGTTCAATGACATCAAGCAATCCATTATGCATTATGCAGAAAACAACCTCTTCAAATGATATGCCTCTGTCTTTGATTAATTCTTCGTTTTTCTCGTTGTTCCAATCAAAGTATTTCACAATTTTATTGTGCTACAATGTGTGCCTATTGTCAACTTTATTATTTAAGATATAACGACAAGCATACTGATGCGTACGTCAACCTGTATCAGTAAGCCAATAAACCAATTTGCACCTCTCAAGAAATCGCTTTCAAAATGGTCGTTGCTGGTACGCATTCAAGTGCAGCGGCTGGTTAGAATTTTCTTATGATGCTTTTTCAAGGCGCTCAGCTACCCATACCTTTATGATTGATTGACGAGGAGCCCCTAATCTTTTTGCCTCTTTATCCAGTTGCTGTATTATTATTCTTCTATTCCAGGTTGAATTGCTTCATACACAAAACTCAAGGGTGTAGCTACGGGCGTTTCAAAAGACAGCAATGCTTCTTGTGCCGGCGCTACTTCAAGATTATGACTGGTGATCCCAATACAGGATCCACGTCGAGGAAGTACGCTGTTGAGTTGAACATTTGCTGGCTCCGCAGACTCATGAAAATAAAAGTTATCTTGATTTTTTATAAGTCTATTTCTGCTTAATCTGTAATAGATATATGCAGGTCCTGTACAGTCAGTGTTTTCAAAATATAAGTAGTCCCCGTAAAAATTGCCATCATGAGTAAGAATAGCTGTTTTCTCATACGATGGAATGAGTATTTGGACAGCAATGCCATCCACTCCATTGTAGAGAAGCGTCCCTAAATACTGACCGTCTCCGTCATACACACTCACTTCTGCCTGTGATTTAGTTGTACCAGTAATTAAAAAGACCGCTGAAACGGTAAGGACGACAACGAATATTCTAATTGTCTTCATAACGATATCCTCCTGCTTGTCCGCCTTGTTTTGTGAGAAAGAAGTGCCTATAAATATTATATCACGGTTTTTTAACCATGCACTGTTGATTTGCTGTTAGTATAAATTGGAGGGAAGGTAAGGGTTCAATCATCATGCCATTGATTTTAGGCGTAATCCTTTCGGCACGAGCAGCCTTTCTGCAAGTTCAAATGCTCCCTGAACGAGCAACGCCAGAATTGCTGCCGGCAGTGCTCCCTGAAGAATCAGTCCCACATCATCCAGACGAATGCCTGTGAGAATGGGCTGTCCATATCCACCGGCGCCGATAAGCGCACCAAGAGTCGCTGTTCCTACATTAATGACAGCAGACGTTTTTATGCCGGCCAGAATGGACCGGGACGCCATGGGAACTTCTACTATTCTGAGGCGCGCACCGGCAGAAAGCCCTATCGCTTCAGATGATTCCCGGATATGCAGAGGTATATCATGGATTCCGGTATACGTATTACGAACAATAGGCAAAAGACTGTAGAGGAAAAGTGCTGCAATGGCAGGGGGGCCTCCAATACCGAGAAGGGGGATCATAAACACAAGGAGAGCTAAGGAGGGGATGGTCTGGATGATACCGACACAGCTGAGAATAAACTGGCCCAGTTTCGCCTTCTTCGCGGCAATAATCCCGAGCGGTATTGATACGCTGATAGCAGCTATCAGCGATATGCCTACCATGAAAAGGTGCTCATATGTATGCTGCCAGAAACGACTACTTATTTTTTCCCCGCTCACCTCTGTATCTATCGATAAGCGGGCAGAAAGAAAATCAGCGGCAATTCTGGCTTCCGGTATTTTGTCCAGTTTGGCTCTCGCATTCATCGTTATCATTTCCGGCTCAGAGATTAATCCATTGAGCTGGGAAAGGGCAGACACAATCCCCGGCGCGCGGGCTTCCAGATCATCACGATAAAGAATCAGGGCTTTATATTCAGGGAAATGCCTTAAGTCATCTGTCAGCGTCTGCAGCTTGTAATACTGGATTTCAGCATCGGTCGCATAAAGGTCCATCACGTCGATATCGCCGCTCTGCAGTCCGCGATATGCAAGATCATGATCCATTCCGCGAACATTTTTTTGGGGCAGGGAGTAGCGCTCTTTCAGGCTCGGCCAGCCGTCGCCGCGGGCCATAAATTCATTTCCAAAACCCAGGCTCAGTTCAGGATG
The DNA here is from genome assembly GCA_947259645.1 of Thermodesulfovibrionia bacterium. Lineage (GTDB taxonomy): Bacteria > Nitrospirota > Thermodesulfovibrionia > UBA6902 > UBA6902 > Glo-13. The sequence continues at coordinate 36,015 of CAMYND010000039.1, forward strand.
ATTCTGTAGATCAGAGATCCTTCGAATCCCGAGCTTCTTCGCTACTTCAGGCCTCATGCCTATCACATATGTATTGTTGAATCCTAACGGCCCGGTCATCCGAATACCCTTTTCGGAGAGGGCACGACGAATTTCCTCTTCACTCTCTATTCCGAGACCCGCGAATATTTCCCTGCTTATGGTGCCGGTATATTCCGGGTACATGTCTATTTCACCCTTCAACAGGGCACTCCAGAGAACACGGGTGCCTCCCAGCTCCCTTCGGTGGATCGGCTTCAGCGCTCTGTCTTCAGCAAGATGGGAGACAATCTCTCCCAGGATTACGGATTCAGTAAATTTTTTTGACCCTATCGTTACGGTGACGGACTGTTCGCCATATAAAACAAGTGGAGTAAACAGGGTCGTCATACAAAGAATGCAGATAATACTGAAATAATTTCTGATCATCTTCATAGTCACTTTGCTCTCACACTTTCAAGAGGGCTGCGCTGGGCGTTAATAAACTGAGTAACAAAGGGATCCGTCGGAGAAAAAACCAGGTCTTCAGGGGTCCCTTTCTGGATTATTATTCCCTCCCGCAACAAAACAATCTCATCGCCGAAAAAACATGCTTCACCAATATCATGGGTAACGAGAATTACCGTTTTTTTCAGGGCTTGAAAAATTTCTTTCAACTCTTTCTGAAGATCCGCCCGAATCATGGGGTCCAGTGCACCGAGGGGTTCATCAAGGAGAAGAACGCTCGGATCAAGTATCAGAGACCGCATGAGGCTCACCCTCTGCTGCTGGCCTCCAGACAGCTGCACAGGATAACGGTTTAGACCGTCACGGGGAAACTGCGTAAGTTCGAGCAATTCATCCAGGCGTGCTTCAATACGGTCAGCACTCCATTTCAGGTAGCCCGCCATGACCGTAATATTCTGGCGGGCTGTCAGATGCGGGAAAAGACCACCCTCCTGAATAACATATCCCATTTTTCTGCGGAGAGCGAAGACGGTGTTACGTGCTACAGGCATTCCATCGAACTCAACAGTACCGCTGTCCTGTTCTGTCAGCCCGATGATGAGACGAAGCAGCGTGGACTTACCGCAGCCGCTCGGGCCGATTAACACCGTTGTTTTGCCGCCGCCGCATGTGAGCGTGAAAGACTTCAGTGCCCGAGTCTGGCCAAATGTTTTGGTGACATTATTTAACTCAATCATAAAATTACGAAATGACTCAAGATCTTAATACGTTGATACATTGTACCTTATTAGAATAAAACCTTTACTTTATATTGAAATATTTTGTCTCGCACCAGGAGAGGAGGCAGAATACGGATTATCAGTCTTAAACTGCTACTATGGATAGATCAATTCACTGTTGGTTTACTGTTGGGAGAAATCAGGGTCGGTGAAGATTATATGCATGAATCAATAACGTTGCCCGGGATCTGCACGTAGTGATTTAAGAGTAAAAATATAGACTGCCATCATTTCCCTGAACTTATATTTAATGGCCTGTTTTCATAAGAATATAAAAGACCATAAATCCGAGCGCTGTTATCAGGCCAATAAATGATTGTGCTTCCTCGAATGCTTCCGGGATCATTGTTTCAGCTACCATTGACAATATGCCTCCTGCAGCAAAGGCAGTGATAAATGCATTAATTGTTTGCGGGAAATTGCCAAAAACTGAATAACCGAGCACTCCTGCAATGCCTGTCAATAATGTTATACCACCCCATATACCAAATATGTATAGCGCGGAGCGGCCTGACTTTTTCATTCCTGATGCACTGGCTAAGCCTTCAGGGATATTCGCCAGGAAAAATCCTATCAGGACGCTCTTACCTATTGCAGTACCACCAGCCAGGGAGATGCCGACAATAATAGCTTCCGGTATGCTGTCCATGATTGACCCTACTGCAATCGCGAGGTCATTCCCTCCCTTTTTAAACTCGTCAAACTGCACAATGCATTCTGAACAGCGCTTTCTGTGCTTGGCACCTCTTCCAGAAAGGAACCAGTTAGCAGTACTGAATAAAACTGCGCCTGTGAGAAATCCTGTGATTGCTGTTGTCATGCCTCCATGAACATATGCTTTTTCGATCAGGTCAAAGGCAAGGACAGCAATGAGTACTCCGCCTCCGAAGCCCATTACTGTAGCAACCAGACGATGACGGGGATTAAAAAAATAGCTTGTTAAGGCCCCTATTATCAGGCCGGAACCAACAACCAGACCCCAAAAAAATGCCTCTATCCAACCCGTCAATCTTTACCTCCTTGCTGAGTAATTGTAATAAGGTGCCTGCTTTATATTCATATTTCCATAAAAGTCTATCACCTGGTTAAAGTATAACACCATATCATTAATAGTCAGTCTGAAAATCATGTATTCAATACATGATAATGAAGTAAACAGATCCTGACTGATATCAGCACAGATCTATGCTAAACATTCTTATTTTTTTAACGAGTTGAATTTATCAGTATACTGCAGAACTGCCCACACAAAGGAGGAATGGCTCCAGGTAAGCGGTGAAACAGAGAGGGGAGAGCTGTTTACAGGGTGAACCTGCTCTGCAAGCACACCGGAAGGGAGTGCATTCTTCGCACACCATTGAAGATAAGGAATAGCCTCGCAGAGATCCTGAAGGCTTTCTGCACGGGCTATATAATATTCTGCCAGCCAGAGAGTTGAAATAAACCAGGGATTCCCGGGGATTCCCTCTGGGCTGTCGTCCGGCCGATGATAAACATCATTCTGGTATCGGGCACATCCTTCAACAGGGGTATTGAGCCACAACTGCTGTTGGATTGCCTCCATGGTTTCGACCATCCTCGGATCTCTTGGAGGCAATACTCCCAGGACAACGATAGCAGATAAACTGACGTCGATTACCTCATCTAATTCATAGCCTTTGCCCTTTCTGTACCCGGAGCGGGCGTACCGCTTCAGTTTTTTGTGGTAGAGATATTTAGTAAGTCCCGCTTTTATTTCTTCGGCTGTTTTGTCATATTTCTCTGCCAGTAATACATCCTGAAAGAGTCTTGCAAAATTCCCTGCTGCCCGGAGACCGGCAATCACTGACGCTACAGTATAGGTGTGCACTCCATAACGCTCCTCCCAGAGATCATAGCTGGGGATGGGCAATTTGGTCTTTGGATCACGGTGATTTACCATAAAGTCGGCAGACTTTTTAATAAGCGAATCATAGAGCGGCCTGATGAACTCTATGTCTTTAGAACACTGATAGTGTATCCACAGGGACCAGAGAATCAAAGCCGTAGAGTCCTCCTGTATAGGCAGGACTGCCTTTCCATGCACAAGCCAGGGATGCCAGTTGCTTGCCAGTGATCCATCAGGATTGTAATGCTGGTAAAGATACCCGTCCTCGGTGATAACACGGGCGCAAAATTCAAAAAATTTCATGCACACATGGGTGTAACCGGCCTTTGCCAGTGCAGCGGCTACAAAGGCTCCGTCGCGTCCCCACATGTAAGAATATGTATCACCTGCAAAACGGACTATATCCGAATCATTTGCAGCGGTAATTGCGCCCCTGTTGTCTATCTGGGTCCTTAAAACAAGAAGGCTGCGATTGTATATGTCAATGATAGATTCGGGCAAATCTCCGAAGGACCTGGCTTCTTTTGTGACCCACGCTTTCCAGTAATCAGATGTGCGTTTAATCAACTCATCGGGCGTCTTCTCTATCACATCCCGGTTCAGTTGGGCCACCTCATCGTAATGCGTGCCTGCAGCAATCCAGTAATGCGCCGCAGCTTTCCCCCCTGGAGGCACATGCAGCCATATGCCAATAGCAGAGTCAGCAGAACCCCATGAAATCTGGTTCCCGCTGAGCTCTCCATCTTCAGCATCTTTCCATACTCCTTCCCGGCCCGGCACTTCCTTGTCACCGCAGGCATAGTGATTTACACCATACTTCCCGGACTTGCAGCAATTTATAAGAAAGTAACGGTTGGCTTTATAGTGAATGATCGAACGAGGGCGCGGATCAAAATAGGCTGTGTCTCCGATATCATAACCGTAAAGATGAAAGTCGTGACAGAAAAAGAGCCTGACCTGACGCTCATTATCCTGAAGATTTTCAACCTCGATTTTTTTAATATATATATTCAGGTCTACATCAACCACATCATGGCAGCGCAGTTCCAGGCCCAGTGACTTGTTTTTCAGAATAACATCAGTAACAAGGCTGTCATCGTGATATCTTAAGTCCTTTTCCCATTCAGGGCCCATCCATGAACAGCGGCCATCCACCCACACTCCGAACCGGAAAGGATCACCCTTTGAATGGTTTTCCTGTCCTATAAAGGGAAAATACACATCCCTGATCTGGTAATCCGAATCAAAGTTAAAAAGAAGATTGCCGTTGCTTACAGGAAGATCTTTAGGCATGATATCCTATGCAGCCTTTGTGTCGCTGGGTACAGGTTTTAATGGCTGGCCGGATAACTGCCTGCAAGGGCTATCTGATATTTTTTGATCACCCAGTATCTGATGATATAATTCTGAATAGTTCAGGGCCATACTTTTTATAGAGAAATTATTCTGCACGTGTCTCCTGCAATCGCCGGGATCGATACTATCGATTCGACTGACTGCTTCAATCATGCCATTCATGGAATCTACTACAAACCCGGTTGTCCCGTCCACTACTATTTCCGGAACAGCGCCTTTATTGAAAGCAATAACCGGCGTACCGCACGCCATTGACTCGACAAGGACCAGACCGAACGGCTCGCCCCACTGTATTGGGAATAATGTAGCCCGGGCATGCCGGTACCACTGCTTTTTATGCTCGCTGTTGATTTCTCCTATGTAGATGATCTGCTTGTCGCAATCCAGTAACGGTTTTATTACCTTGCTGTAATAGTCACTATCAACCGGATGCCTGTTGACATCAACTGACAAGTCTATTGATCTCTTCAGGCCTTCAAAAAAGACCCGGTCAAGGGGTTTGTTCTGGACATTGCCGGCAATGATCAATTTAGAACCTGTGCGTTTTGCAACTTCTATGGCCCTGTCCTGTCCCTTGTCACTGGTTACCCTGCCGATAGTGAATAAATAACTCCCCTTATCCGGCTCATCTTTTACAGGGAACTCTTCAACGTCAATGCCGTGATGCACAACATTCTCTGAGTTCACCAGATGATTATACTGCCTTTTCTGATATTCGCTTATGGCAGCACAATATACCAGGGGAGATGATAGAAGAGGACTGCACCAGCGTTGATAATCCCCTCCCAATAAGCTGTCTTTTGTGGACACGTGAAGAGTCATTACAATTGGTATGCCCATGTTGAATACACTGTCATACATGAACTCAACAGCTTTTGCATCGTGGGTGTGAATGATGTCAATATCGCCCATCCCTGCCCGGTATAATGCATTTGCAAAGTGCATATTCGCAGTCTGTCTCTGTTCCGGAGTATTAACGCTCCAGTAGTCACCGATATTTTGATCAACAGTTACGCAATGTTCCCCGGCAACTATAGAATCACCTGAACAGGCAACGATCGAACGGTGACCTAAAGCATGCAGTCCTTTATCGACATTGTAGATGACAGTTTCAATTGGCCCATAACCAAGATCAGGACTGATCGGCTGGTTAAGTGTTGCCACATGCAGCACTGTCAGTTTTTCATGCTTTGTATTTATAGTCATTATGTATCTCTCCATGTCTGACCGGGAATGAATGGCCAAACTATCCCTCAAATGTTTTTTTGATGAAACAAAAAAAGCCTCACGGCTCTAAACGCCGAGAGGCTTTTCCAACTTTTAAAGTCACTTTAACAGTAACACACTTTCAGTTTAATAGATATCAAATATATGCATTACTGATTGAATCTCTTCACATTCTATTTGCAATCAACACGTTACAAATCCGCACTCCTGCATTTATGCGATATTGGCCAGGACTGCCCTGCCTCCGACTTGTGCTGCTGTACTGATTTACCTTGACTCACTTGTTAAAGACATGTTATGGTTAGATTAGAGTTTTAGAAGTTTTTGTCGTTTACAAGGCCACGAAGATTTTTTGATCTGTGTGGCCTTTTTTATTGTTGAGACCTTCTGAGATTTTAATTTAATGATAAGGAGGTAAGCAATATGAACCAGGGAACTGTAAAATGGTTTAACGACAGCAAAGGTTTTGGATTTATTTCGTGTGAAGACGGAAGCGACGCTTTTGTGCATCATACGTCAATCCAGGGCGACGGATTTAAATCGCTTGTCGAAGGTGACTCAGTCAGCTTTGATACTGAAAATGGCGAAAAAGGCCCAAAGGCTATTAATGTCGTAAAACTGTAATTAACCGGAAAGGGCCCCTTTCAATGAAAGGGGTCTTTTCATTTGATAAGGAACAATGTGAACCATTTAGGGAAGGACCTGAGAGACGTAACCGTTATTCTAAAAGAAAAGTACTATAACGGGAGTGAGTCAGTAAGAACATTCAAATGCAAGAGCGGCTCCGGCTGTACACCGGATTCAACCGGCAATGAAATCAGAGGCACTTTTGCAGACGGTGAGAAGGGCAGAATCGAAAGCTACGAGATTGAAAAGGCTGAAGAGCTTGATTCAGGAGACATATGGAAAAGATAAAAAATATAGCGCTTGTGGCTCATGATAACCGCAAAAAAGATTTGATCGCATGGGTTGAATGGAATTATGCATCAATAATTGAACATAAATTAATTTGCACCGGGACAACAGGTAAAATGGTTGAGCAGGCGCTCAAAAAGAAGCTTGAGAAAGAGGATATGGATTTTCAGATCACAAAATTAAAATCCGGCCCGCTTGGCGGTGATCAACAGTTGGGTGCCATGATTGCTGAAGGCAAAGTCGATGTAATTATATTCCTCTGGGACCCAATGGAGCCTCAACCTCATGATGTTGATGTGAAGGCCTTATTGCGTATTGCCGTTCTTTATAACATCCCCACAGCATGTAATCGCGCCACCGCAGATTTCCTGATTTCATCATCATTGATAGGGCAGGAATACTCTCCTGTAACAAAAGATTATGAATCATATATCACAAGGGATGTAAACCTGGGATAAGCTGCACCTGACGTTAAATGGCAAATAATAATAATTCTTGAGTTTCCCCTCTTATCAATAATTTTTTCAGTCTGTATTCCGCTGATTGAATGCAATTACAAGTAAGGTCGTATCTTTACCTGTGAGCGTTTTGCTTCTTTTCATCCAATAAGTAGAGGAGACACCCATATAATTT
>CAMYND010000040.1 GCA_947259645.1 Thermodesulfovibrionia bacterium
AGGGCCAGCGGCTTTTCGACGTATACGTCTTTTCCGGAAAGAATCGCCTTCTTGACGAGATCGTAATGAGAAACCGCAGGGGCAGCGATTGCAATAGCCTGTATTTCAGGATTTGCGATGATTTCTTCAATTGATGATGTATAGTTAATTTCCGGAAAACTTTTCCTGCGCTCTTCAATAATATTCCGGGATAAATCACATGCGGTATGAAGAACATCCATTTCATAAAGATTACGCAGAATGTTCTTTCCCCAGTATCCGAGCCCGATAAGACCTATGCATTTAGTTTGACTTTTCATTTTATCCCAATCTTCTTTCTTGAATTTTATTGCTATTCACTGTAACGCTAATCTAGATCAATTATTAAAGATTCACACAATATACACAAAAAATGTAATGTTTCGGATGACAAATGTTAATTTCTTTAATGGAAATAAACCATGTTCATTATACCTAAAAAGACAAGAAGGCCAAATAAAATTATAAGCAGAAATACAAGCCTGGCCTTATTTTTGTTAGAATTGCTGTAAGGATATGAAGGTGGAATATTTGTTGAGTTCTCAATAGGTATCTCTTGACTGTACTGTTTATTTGCAATTTTATTGTATGCCTCATGTATTCTTCTCGTCTGTATTCCGTTTTCGGACTTTTCCCTGTTTCTATCAGGATGAAAAATATGGAGAAGCTTATTGCGTCTGGACTTGATTTCTTCTAATGGCGCACTATCCGAAACACAAAGGGTAATGTAAGGATTAGAGTCTTTATGAGAAATTAAACGGTTAAAAATTAACAGGGATACCCTTTTGAGATCATCAAGGGAGTATCCTAATTTACTGAGAACTGCATCGTCAGTATATTTATTATTGTGCAGTCCTATTAAGGTGTCAAATTTTCTTTCAGCATCTTTATAAAGTTCATCGATAGTGAGGTTATCATTGACCTTTTTTATGAGTGCAGCTACGCTTAAAAGCCTGAAATCTATCTCGTTTATCGCCTCTGTATTAAATTGTCCATCCATATTATTTATTGCAGATTACTCTATAGGTAATTTATTTATTACTCAATTCTTTCCTGCTTCTGTTATTACTTAAGTAGGGAGCATGATAGTAGTCCGAAGAGTAACTATATGTTTTATTAGTATTAACTCCATTCAGTATAATACCGATTGTATTTGCCTTTACACTATTCAATGCCTTACTTGTCTGGATTAAAGCATCAGCTGGAGTATTATTAGCTTTAACCACTACTATTACATAGTCTGCAATAGTTGAAAGAATCAGACTATCTGACATACCCAAAACAGGTGCTGAATCGAATATAATGTAGTCATATGTCAGAGATAAAGCATCAACAAGTTCTTTCATGAGTGATGAATTTAAAAGTTCTGAAGGATTTGGTGGTACAGGCCCTGATGTGATAACATCAAGCCCGGCACATGGAGACTTATTTATCAATCTTTCGAAATCGGAATTGCCTGCTAGAAAAGAAGAAAGCCCGGTAGAATTATCAAGATTAAATAAAGTGTGAACATCGGCCCTTCTCAGGTCAGCATCTATAATAATTGCCTTTTCCTGTGAAGTCATAATACTCCTTGCAAGACTTAATGAGATAATAGTTTTGCCGTCTTGTGTCATAGGGCTTGTGATAAGAATTTGTTTTGGCTGCTTTCCATTTGAAAATCGGATTCGGGTGCTCAAGTATCTGAAAGCTTCTGAAAAAATTGCTGTGTCAAAGGCTATACTGCTGTTTGAGTTGTTATTACCGTTTGAGTCAGCGTTGATAAGTTTATCCGGGCTTGTTTTTATAGCGGGTATGTGACCAAGTACAGGAAGGGAGGATATCTTTTCTATGTCTTCATCAGTCTTTATAGAATTATCAAAATACTCGGCAAAGAAAGCAAGAAACACGCCGCCAAAAAGACCGAATATCAACGATAACCCTAAATTAAAAGCTGTCCTTGGTTTAAACGGGGCCCGTGGAATCTGTGCTTTGTCAAGTACCTGGACATCACTTTCAGTCAGAGCAGCACTTATGTCAACTTCTTTAAGTCTCTGAAGAAGTGTGCTATAAAGTTCTCTGTTTGTTTCCACTTCACGTTTCAATACCTGGAAATTGATCATGCTTTGTTGAAAAGTAGTGACCTCCTCACGAAGTTTTGCTATAGCGGAAGATAAAAGATTCTCTTTTTTCAATGCGAGTCTATAATCTGTATGGAGAGAATTAATAATTTTCTGTTCTTCAGCTTCTATTCTTTTCTTGAGCCTTTCTATCTGATCTTTGAGGCGAATCATTTTAGGATACTCAGGTTTGTGTATTTTCAGTAAATTAAAATACTCTGATTCCAACTTAGCATAATCCATTGTCAGCGATCGTATCATGCTGTTCTGGAGAACAACGCTGTAGTCAATGCCGGATTTATTTACTTCCTCATAAATTGACTCCCGTGAAATTCTTTCCGAAGTTGCCAGATTCAGTTCCTGTGATAGATTTGTAAATTTCTGACTAAGAATATTTTCGTAATCTTCATCATTTCTGGTATAAAGAAATTTGCTTTTTGCCACATATTCATTAAGCTGCTCTTCAGAGGCCTGTAGTCGGGCTCCCATATCTTCGACTTCTTTTTTGAGTCTTATCCCTCCCAGTTGGGTAGGTTTGAGTTTATTTTCTTCAGTAAAATTTACATATTCATCAGCTATTTTATTGGCAGCATTTGCGGCGAATACAGGATCTTCTGAAATAAAGTTAATATTTACGAGTCGAGATTTCTTAATAGGCTGAATTTCTAAGCCATTTAAAATGGTGCCGACTGAAACACGTCTCGTTTCATCTGTTATTGGCGTTTCTTTGTTTATTTCTCGTGATATGGACAGTAAACCGGTTATATAATGCACGGAAATTTTGGGTTCAGAAGGCCGAGGAGGATTCAGAAAAGGACGTCTTGTTGCAACCCTGTCTGCAAGACTCCGACTCTTCAAAACATTATATTCTGTTTCTAATTCATAGCCCTCTCGATATACATCTTCGAACTGAACTAATCTAGTTTTACCACTTTTCAGCTTAATGGTCGTTGATGCTTTATATAAGGGCTTCATGAAAAATGTTGCAACCATTGCGGTAATAACAACGGACGTCAAAAACACAATAACAATCCATTTTCTTCTAAATATTACGTTCAGATAATCCCTCAGATGTACCTGCCTCTCTTTGTCTTTATAGTAGGACCTTGAGATGTCAGGGGCTGTAAATTCCTTCTGAACCACAGGCTCCTTCTTCATAGAAGGCGATTCAGCTCTCAATTTCATCGCCTTATCCAAACTTTTTTCAATTCTGCTCACGTAATTTCTCCATTAATTAATCTGTTTACTGTATGCTTTAGCCAAAAATTGACATGCCTTTAGCCGTGTCAATCTATAATCCTCCACTTAGACTGACAGATCCAATTCTAGTTACTCCGCTTATTGACCGAATAAATTTTATAAAGGGACTTTCCGGCACAATGATAATATCTTTGTCCCTCAGGATAACGTCCGGCGCCTTTTGTGCCAATATGTCATCGTAATCTACAGGGATAACATCTCTTTTTTCTTTCCCGGTGTCTCTATATACTTTAACCTCGCTCTTGATGGCTGTCTCACTAAACCCTTTTGCCAGACTAATAACCTGCGTTAGAGAGATATTTCCTGATACAGGGAATGAGCCGGGTGACCTGACTGCGCCGTCAACAAACAATATACCTCCCACAGAGAAATGAATTACATCTCCGGCAAAGACCGGGACATTTAGCTCTGCGTTTCCTTTAACCAGTAATTCATCAAGATTAATGATAATAGTTTCACTCCCTCTTCTCACATAACCTATCTCCCCGGCATTTTCGGAAAGCCCCCCTGATAAAGACAGTAAATCAAGTAAATAGTTTTGACTTCTTACGGTATGAACTTTAGGTGACTTGACTGCTCCCAGTACCGTGATCTTCTGGCTTCTGTATTCCTTTATGAATATGCTGACTACCGGCTCCTGAAGGTATGGCTCATATCTTTTATTTATTTCCGTTTCGAGCTCACGAGCAGTAAGCCCTGACGCTTTTATCTTTCCGGCAAGGGGCAGTTTGATAAACCCGCTGGCGCTGATTCTTAGCGTCCGTTTTAATTCAGCAACCTGATACACATCTATGTCAATAAGGTCCCCGGAACCAATTATGTAATCACCCTTATATGAATTGCTTACAGAATCTGAAATCAATGAATCGTTAGTTACCACTGAAGAGGAATTCTCTAATAATAGTGTGTTATCAATCTCATTTTGAGTTAAAGCATCAGGAGATGGCACTGACAGTGACGAAGGCTTTACTGCTTCTCGTCCACCGCATGAAACCAGGATAACGCTGGTAATGATTACAACAACGCATCGCAGCAGCATTGAGGGTGTAGAAGATAACAATGGACTTGTGAAATTTCTCTCTTTCATTTTATGCCTGCGGATGGAGTTTGCAGTGTATACCCATATTATATGCCATAATTGATGGAAGAATATATAAAAAGATACTGCTCCGCCCTCTCAGATACATTTTCAGCAACCGGGGGGTATTACTTTTCACTTTTTTTGAAAGATTAAAATTATGAAAACTTAATATTTGTTAATCAAAATGCCTTAATAGAAATAAAATAAGGGCAAATATCGTTTTAGTCAAGGTAATTATTTGCATATTGTTTTTGTTGACGCCACATAAATATGCAATATCTATGCCAAATCTCAATAGTAAATTCTAACATCTTTAATTAACGTAAAACTGATCAAAGAATAATATTGATACTGTTAATTATATTTGTTTTTAGTGTAAATAAAAGCGACACCATGCTAGGGATTCCGACATTCCAGTATGTATATACGTAACAGTTCCCACCCACAAGCACATAGTATATCATGGAGCGGTCTGTTTAAGCACCTGCTCCTATTTTATTATAAATCGCTTATAAGTGTTGTAAGTGCAGGGAATTCCCACCAGCATACCGCACCAGACAGTAAATCTGCCTATTATCCCTCTTACACATTACATACATTTATGATTAGGCTGATCTTTATTCTCTTCATGAAGGGTGTTATCTATCTATTTTCAGTTATTGCATTATATTAAAGCATAAATTTATTTATTTAATGATTCCAATATCACATGAGATGCTGCATTCGTCAATGGCATACATATTTCTCAAATCAAAGATTCTGATGGAAAGGGATTTTTCATCTGTATGTTTCCATGACATACTTTATCAACATGTAATAAAACCTGAGACTGCTACGCATGATTCAATAGAAGATTGTCAGAGTGTAGGAAGTACAGGTTGAAGATTTTAAAGTATTGCCGTACATTAGAGGTGGATTTTTGTTTCCCGAACGAATTTGAACTGAATGAGACTGAAATAATGAGGAATATAGTGAAAAATAGTGTGCAAACTGGACTGGATACATTAATAAAATGCTGGCCAAAGGTATTAAATGGCTCACGGGTGGGGCTCCTTGTCCATCCTGCATCGGTGAACACTAAAATGGAACATTCAGTGGATGTCATGCTCAAATATAAGAGTCTAAAAATAAAAGCATTATTCGGTCCTCAGCACGGAATTCGGGGAGAAACGCAGGATAACATGATTGAGTGGAAAGGCTTCAGGGACCGGAAAACAGGGATTCCGGTATATAGCCTCTACAGTGAGCGACGAAAACCAAACTCGTCCATGTTAAGGGATATAGATGTGATGGTTATTGACCTGCAGGATGTGGGAGCGCGTTACTACACCTTTATCTGGACCATGCAGCTTTGTATGCAGGCATGTGCTGAAGCGGGAAAATCTATCGTTATATTGGACAGACCAAATCCAATAGGTGGAAAAATGACGGAAGGTCCTGTGCTTGATATGATTTATTCGTCATTTGTCGGAATGAGCCCGCTTCCTGTCAGGCATGGGATGACAATCGGGGAGATCGGGAATTACCTGAGAAATGAATTCTACCCATCTCTGGATTTCCATGTCATTCCGATGAAGGGATGGAACAGGAAACAGTGGTTTGATGATACGCACCTTCCCTGGGTGTTGCCGTCTCCTAATATGCCAACACTGGAAACAGCTACTGTATACCCGGGAATCTGTCTGTTGGAGGGAACGAACCTGAGTGAGGGGCGGGGCACGACGCGACCTTTTGAAATATTCGGGGCTCCTTTTGTTAAACCAGATCTTCTTGCACAAGAGCTGAATGGGCTTGATCTGCCGGGAGTTTTATTCCGGCCCATCTATTTTCAGCCGGCATTTCAGAAACATGCCGGAAAACTGTGCGGTGGCGCGCAGATACATATTAAAAACAGGGATAGATTTAAGCCCTTTAAGACGGGAGTGGCGGTTTTAAGTGTCATTCACCGTTTGTATCCTGAAAAATTCAGATGGAAAAAACCTCCATATGAATATGAACAAAAGAAAATGCCTATTGATATCCTTGCCGGCACTGACAGGCTGAGAAAGGATATTGAGTCTGGAAAATCAGTTGACGCTATGGAGAAATGGTGGAATGACCAGCGCCTGGTCTTCAACAGGAGCATAAGAAAAAAATATTTGCATCCCCAAGCCACTGCTGCCAATTCTGAATAAACCTGTTCTTCAGCATATTCTTGATAAAGTAGAAAGCCTTTCTTTCAACAAAATCGGCATCAATCTCCATTATAAGAAAGAGATGATCCAGGAATGGCTTGCCAGCTGCGAGTTAAATAATAAAATTACAACATTTCCGGAAAGTGAGATTCTGGGTACCGGGGGGGCATTAAAAAATGCCGAAAAATTACTGGAAGAAAGAACATTCCTTGTTCACAATTCAGACATCCTCTCTGACATTGATCTGGATAAATTAATTAAGCATCACCTGCAGTCGAAGAGCATGGTAACCCTTGCTGTCCATAACTATCCTAAATTTAACAGTCTTGTTGTTGATGGAAAAGGTTTTTTGAAAGGTTTTATCAGTAGTGAACGGCTGTCCGGCAATGACCGGAAAATGGCGTACACCGGGATCGCTGTTTATGATCCGGAGTTCCTGAATTCCCTGCCTGAAGGCGTATCCAGTGTTGTGGATGCATGGCTTGATGCCATTTCCGCTGGACATAAGATCAAAACATTTGATGTTTCGGGATGCTCCTGGAATGATATTGGAACTCCGTCTGCGTATGCATCTGCAGTTTTTGACAAGCTGCGCTCTGAAGGGGAGGTTGTTCATGTTCACACTTCAATTAATAACTGCAGTGAGATTGATCTGAAGGGGTATGTTGTCATTGGTAAAGGGAGCTTTCTGGAAAAAGGGGTATCACTGAAAAACTGTATCCTCATGCCCGACAGCACCGTAGGGGCAATTCATGAATTGCCCTTACAACATTTTGAAAATTGCATTATCGGACCAGATTACAAGATTGATTTAAATGCAGCGGATATCCTTGAACTGTCTGAGGAGGGCAGGCAGTTAATCGGAACAGGAGGATCAGACAGACGATACTACAGAGTGAATGATGGAAATAGATCCGCAGTACTAATGCAGTGTAAAAAAGATGACCCTGATTTTGTCAGGCACCTGGAATATTCAGAATTTTTAAAAAGTTGTGCAGTTCCTGTTCCTGAGCTGATCAGGATAGTGTCTGGAAGCACGCAGGCTATATTTGAGGATGCCGGAGACATTTCACTTTACAGTTACCTTCAATGTCCCCGCCAAAAAAATGATTTAGAAAATGTATATAGACAAATTATGAAAGAATTAACTCTGCTTCATGCAAAAGCAACGGAGCGGGTTTCTGAATGTCCGATTCTTGAGGAACGGATATTTGATTATGATCATTTCCGCTGGGAAACAGAATATTTCATGGAACGCTTTGTAGAAGGGGTAAGAAGAATAGGGGGGGCAGACACCCCTGCCCTGAAAAAAGAGTTTCATAATCTCGCAATGAAGGCGGATTCCTATCCAAAGACAATTATACACAGGGACTTTCAATCCCAGAACATTATGATGATAAGTGGCGGAGGGCTGAGAGTGCTGGATTATCAAGGTGCACGGATTGGTCCGCCTGCGTATGATGTTGCATCTCTGTTGTGGGATCCCTATTACCGCCTTGAAGATAGCATGAGAGAGCAGGTACTGGATTATTATGTCGAGGGAATGATGCATGCAGCTGACGGCACATTTAATCAGAATGCATTCAGGGAATCACTGATTACGTGCCGCCTTCAACGGCATATGCAGGCGCTCGGTGCATATGGATTCCTCGCCACTGCAAAAGGAAAGAAATACTTTATGAAATATGTTCCTGAGGGCCTAAGATTGCTCAAGGCGGAGATCTCCCTGACAAAAGACGAGTATCCGGAATTGTATAATCTGACTACTCAGCTCGAGTATGAGCAGGAGCAAATCAAATAATCTCCACAAAGTTATAGGAGAAGGCGTTCAATTTCAATAATTTTCAATGAGCTTATAAGAGGCAAATAAAAAGTTGCGGCCTAATATCATATACATTATACTGAACTTATATTTTATGCGAGGTAATAGTATCATGATCAAAGGAAGGCATGGCGTTATTCTGGTTGTTGATGATGACCCCGATGTGCTCGATGCGACCTCGACAATGCTCAGAGAGTTTGGCTATGAAGTTATCTCTTCGTCCGGAGCAGGGGATGCAATACCTAAAATTATTACAAACAATATCGATGTAGTTCTAACAGATATAGTGATGCCCGAGGTTTCGGGGATCAGCCTTCTTGAGAAAATACATGACATTGATCCTAAGATGCCTGTAATTCTCATGACAGCATATGCGGACATGGAAAACGTAATTGATGCTCTCAAAAAGGGCGCATTTGATTTTATAATCAAACCCTTTAATCTTGAACTGCTCATGCATTCCGTTGAAAAGGCCCTCAGTTTCCATAAAATGACCGAGATGGAAAAAGAGTACAAACATTTACTTGAGGAATTTAACCAGGAAATTGAGTCAATCGTCGCGGAACGAACCATGAGCTTGATGGCGTTGACTGTGGCGGACAAAATAAGGAATCCTTCCTCCGTAATCGGCCTCACCTGCAGCAGAATACTATCCAAGGAAGACGTGCCTGAGAGTCTTAAGCCCAAGCTCAGGAACATAATGGAGGAGGCTGAAAAGCTCAACAGGATAGTTGAGAATTTCCAAACTTTACTCAAGAACAAAAAGACAATGTTTAACTATGTCGATATTAATGGAATAGTTGAAAGTGTTATCCCCATTATTGGAAATACAGCCGCTGCCAGGGGGGTAGAACTTGATTTTAGGCCATCGGAAGATACCCTCCAAATTAATGTTCAGAGAAACCTTTTCCGCATTGCCCTGTCTCACCTGATAAAAAATGCAATTGAAGCATCACCGGAAGGGGGAAAGGTAACCATCTCTACTGCCAAGGAAAACGATAACATTGTTCTTACCATCTCAGATACAGGGAGCGGGATCAGCGAAGATGATATGGAAAACATATTCGACCCTGTTTTCAGCACAAAGGATAAACGATATGGAATGGGGCTTCCTTTGGTGAAGCGTATCGTAGTGGAACATATGGGCGAGATAGATGTTAAAAGCACCATTGGAAAAGGTGCGGAATTTATAGTCAAACTTCCGATTCGATGGACAGAACCTCGAATTTAGATGACACCATTGATGAATTTCGAGTGCTCAATAAACTATTTTGTGATCACTGAGTGTGCATATTCTATTTCCGACAATATAATCATTGTGCTTGCACAAATAGATTTAGCAGTTAAATACCTAAACACATAATTATCAGATTCAGTAATTAAATCTACTAAAAGCAGGAAGTTAATATAGTTTTGTTGTAAAATAGAAGAAAATTTTGAGAGGAATATATAATGAAAAGAATTGTCGTTACAGGTGGTGCGGGATTTCTGGGATCACATTTGTGCAGGCAGCTGCTTGATGAGGGGAATGAAGTATTGTGTGTGGATAATTATTATACTGGACGTCGTTCAAATTTAGTAGACCTTCTGTCAAACCCGTTATTTGAGATTCAAAGACATGATGTCTGCTTTCCGCTTTATATAGAGGCAGATGAAATTTATAATCTTGCGTGCCCTGCCTCGCCGATCCACTATCAGTTTGACCCAGTGCAGACAACAAAGACATCAGTGCACGGGGCAATCAATATGTTGGGACTTGCAAAGAGAATAAAAGCTAAAATATTTCAGGCTTCAACATCGGAAGTTTACGGTGACCCTGAAGTCCACCCACAGCCTGAAAGTTACTGGGGCAATGTAAACCCAAAAGGCCTTCGCTCCTGTTATGATGAAGGAAAAAGATGCGCAGAGACCCTGTTTTTTGATTATCACCGTCAGCATCAATTAATTATAAAAGTTGCAAGAATATTTAATACCTATGGACCGAGAATGCATCCCAACGATGGAAGAGTCGTCAGCAACTTTATTGTTCAGGCATTACAAGGAGAGCCAATTACGGTGTATGGTAAAGGCACGCAGACGAGGAGCTTTTGCTATGTCGATGATATGATTAACGCTTTTATAAAGTTGATGGATACACGAGATGATTTTACTGGACCTGTTAACCTTGGCAACCCGGACGAGTTTACAATATTGGAACTGGCGGAAAAAGTTATTAAACTTACTCGATCAAAATCGAAGATTGTTTTTAATCCCTTGCCTCATGATGACCCGACTCAACGGCAGCCGGATATTAAGTTGGCCAAAAAGAAACTAAATTGGACTCCAAAAGTTAAACTTGAAGATGGGCTTAAAGAGACGATTAAATATTTCAGAGAATTAATATAAAATTCTTCGATTAAAATTGGTTATAAGGAAATCAAGTGATAGCCTTTTGGCGTGAACCGAGTATCCGTATCGGACACTTTATTTTATAAATAGCTTATGAGAATGCTATTGCTGTCCTGCTTATACGTAAAGGATTAAATAAACTGCTGCATTGCGCTGTCTCAGTATACATAATTTATAAAACTCAAGGCGGTATTCCCAAAATCTGATCCATTAATTAATAATGGTGATTTGTCCATAAGAATATGCATTGATATAACTGTTCACTTCACCGACTTTTAATGTTTCATTTTGTATAAACATACCATCATTTATCGTTATATCAGTGTAATTTGTAAGGAAAGAGTTAATTGTTACTATCCCCTTATATCCAGAAATAAGACTCATGGAATTAATCAATACATTCATATCCCAATTACAATCATTGGTAGAAGTACCATCAAAGATCACATTATCTCCATTTCGAGGAATTGTATTACCTGACCAGTTAGCAGCCGTTGACGCACGGGTGTCGACATCTCCACCGCCGGTCCATGTTTTATCATTTCCTGTTACATCAGTAGTGATACCATAAATATAGTACGTACCAGGTGTCATACCGGTGGTATCCCATGTACAGGTCGCACCAGAGCCCTCAAATGCAGTGGCACAGTTTCCCAAAATTGCAGTGCCATTCAGGCCGGAACCGTCAGTGTCGTAATAAAATGCTACCTCTATAATATCGTCAGGGTCGTCCAGGTTGTATTCAATTAAGTATGGATCGCCCGCTGTTACTGTATCAGTTACCCCGTCAGGCTCTATAATTGTCAATGATGACAGAACATTGTCGTTCTCTGTTATGTTGGCGGTTACACTGTCTAACATCCGTTCAAGAGCATTGTAGTTTCCATCTGCGGTAAGCCCTGTATCTATATCATGAATGATCACTGTAGCATGTAGTGCGACTTCAACAGTACTATCGTCCACTGCCGTTACAGTCACCGTCTGCGCTGTACTCCAGTTAGCATTGTTAAAAGTCAAATTTGACTTATCTGCTGTCACTCCCGTCACAGTGTCTTGAGAGGCTACTGTTACCACCACATCTCCTGTAGGCTGACTTGTTAGTACCACATCATAAGTATCACTGCCCGGCCCTTCTTCGTCCACATCCGTTGCTCCTGCTGTTTCCGTTATATTAACTCCTGCTGGAGCCTCATTGCCCTCTGCATCACGTGCCTTTACATGCCAGAAATACTGCGTGTTATACGTGAGCGTCGGTGCATAGCTCACTCCCGCCTGCCACCCCGACTGCTGCACTCCCACCGTAAACCCGCTGTCCTGTGCCACCTCAAAATAATACTCCACCGTCCCGCTTCCGTCTGTAGCCGCAGTGGCCGTCACTACCGTCGTCACCGCCTGGTCCCCTGCCAAATCCGCCGGACTCGCATTGCCCAGACCCGCCGGCGCTACCGTGTCCACCGTTATCACTACACTCGCAGGGCTTAAGTCCTCATTGCCGCCGGCCACTGCCTTTGCCAGTATCGTGTGCGTTACAGAATCCTCACTCGGTAAAGGATTCCAGTCATAACTCCAGTTCGTCGTCCCTGCCGCCGTGTTCCAGATCCCTCCGTTGTTCGTGGAGACCTTTACCTCATCTATCGTCTCTGTTCCCTGTATTGCTGTGCCGTCTATTACATAGGATGCACCGCTTAACGTCCCCCCCGCAGGATTCGTTATCGTCGTGTCAGGATTGACATAGGCCCACCGCTTAACGTCCCCCCCGCAGGATTCGTTATCGTCGTGTCAGGATTGACATAGGCCAAATTCCAGGTAAATGCTTGTGATACGGGGTTGGAGATAACAGGATCACTACAATCCGGATCAGTGCCTCTCACATATAAATTGTAGTTATCAGTAGTTTCCACGTATGGATCACACACAGTGCTAGATGCGGGGATCATATTGTTAGACGTCCAGTCCGTACATATCACTTCAGTACTGCATCCATCTTTAGGAGTGATTTCGATTCCGTGGCTTACATCTGATGGTGTATTGCTGACATCAACTCGATCTATGTATATTCCATCAATTTCATGAGCATTTTCTCTTACCCATATATTAATCGTATGAAGACCGGATGTATTTACGGTAAACTGTGCGGCCGGAGGGTTGGTTCCACCAGGACCGGAACTATTCTGCATGTTTTGAGTCCAGCCCCATTGATTGAACATTGAAGACGGCTCTGTTATTCCTACTATGCAAGCGCCGTCAAAGCCCACAAATAGGGAATTATCACTTCCATTCGTTGCATATCCTCTCATCCAGACATTGTATGTGCCTGTTTGGGAGAAATTAACGGTATACTCTCTTCCTTCACGTGAACCGATTGAGTCACAATTGCCTCCTGACCCTCCTCCTGTCCTTAATGAAGTGCTTCCGTTTAGTTCCCCGCCCTGTGTTACTTCTGACAAACTGGTTCCCCCGGCTCCCTGATTAACAATAGCGGTAAATTGCTCCGCGTCAATATATGTACCAGTGTGATCAATATCACAGGTTCCGATCCCTCCTCCTGTCGTTACTTTATATTCAAATGATCCGACATCACCGGTGGTATTAAATGCCCCGCTTACATCATAAGGATCACCATAAACCGTTTGTGCCGCAGGTATTGTTATTGTGGAGGGATCATTATCAGTACATGCTAACGTTGTCCCCTGACCGACAGGGCCGAACCCTGTTTCCACAGGGGTCGAGTTGCGTGCCTTTACATCAAAACTGTACGACGTCGAAAAATCAAGCCCTGTTACGGTCACTGTGGCCCATGCTGCTTTTGTCTGCCACACTTCAGCTGCACCAATCGATCCATTTACCTGTACATTCTGATTCGTAAATACTCCACCATTAATCCTGATTGCGTAGTTTACTGTAACAGGATTCGTGTCAGTACCGATTGTAACGTCAAGTGTTGTTTCAGTGGCATTATTAACAGTCGGCTGTGATGGAGTTACTGCAAGAGTGTACGGAGACATTGTCGTACCGGAAGCTGCAGCGTCGCCGCTTGCATTCTTTGCTATCACATAATATTGATACTGATTATCGGGAGTTAGTCCGCTGTCATCATAAAATAAGGATGCCGTATTGGCCAGAAATCCTGTTCCAACACGATACACGTCATAGGAATCAGCCCCGCTTGCCGGTGCCGTCCAGTTAACCCTTAATGAGGTTTCACCAACATTCGAATAGGTCGGGTCACCCACCGGATCAGGGAGGGTTAAGGCAGAGGCATTTCCCTCGGGACCTTCGCAAGCAGGAGGTGAGCTGCCCACGCCAACGACAGAGTAATTATATGATGTATTGGCAGACCGTCCTGTGTCGGTAAGTGGAGAAGTCTGCGTTCCGAGATCCTGTGCGTCCCTGTATACCTTGTAAGATATTGCATTTGGAACCGTTGTCCAGGAGATCGTTGCCGAACTGCTTGTAACTGAATCCACATTTACTGTCGGTGAAGATGTCACATCACATGAGGTCAAACTCCATGTAAATGTATCAATTCCAGAGGTAATTGCTGTAGTACATAATCCATCTTCTCCGGTAACTTCAAGTTTTTTCTCTCCTTCTGTCCAGCCCGATGTATTTACTGATTGAGCCTGACTGTGATTCCCTGAAAAAAGAGGAGTGACGGTGGCATCATGATCGATTACAAGTTTGCCATCAAATACAAGGTCTGAACTGGTGCTGCCCGCATTATAGATACCAACGGCAATAACGTTCGTACCGGAAACCAGACTGCTAATATGGCCATCTAAAATAAATGTTTCATATAGTATGCTTGAACCATCGTTTGATTCATGGCCTGTGGCTCCTCCATTCCAGAGAGGAGGGTCAGGGGTACTGGGTACGCCTGCAGTGATGACCCGTGTTCCATTAATATATACGGCCATCCCATCATCATAAGCTGCATTAAAGTCCATTGATGTTACAGCACTGGCGTCGCAAATGGTAAAGGACTTGCGGAAATACATGGACCATTGGCTTCCCGGCACTCCGACCGGAGTATAGATGTATCCATCTCCATAACCGAATATGCCGCTCTTTTCAGTCCAACCACTGTCGTCATAGATCGTGTTTTTCCAGGTAGTCCCGATATCACCAAGGTTGTCACCATTATATTTCCATGTATCAAGAGTTGTGATAATCGGGTCGTTGGTTTGCGCGGGACAGCCACTACCCTCGGTAACCGTGTAGTTTAAGTTTGCAGCATTGGTGGCATTTACAATTGATGTGACATCAATACTCCCTCCGTAAAGCGTCTGACCGGGGTCGATCGAAAGAGATCCTGTCTGAGTAATCCCTGATATGGCACTGAACATCACTCTAGCAACATCCGTATTATCGATGTAATCACGCCTCACAGGATCAATATCGACAATACATCCTCCAAACAGTTCCGAGCCTTCACCGCGCGTGTAGAGGGGAATCAGGCTATTTGAGTGTCCACCGGTGTTCCATGTCCAGTGTACTGTCTCGCCAGAATCTATGGCGTTGTTTGCCGGATTATTGTCTTCCCAGCTTGCCCGGAGTGTTCCGGAATAGGTCTTTTCCTTGGTAAGGGTTGTAGTACTGACTTCTCCCAGGGCCTGATTTGGAAAGACATTTGGTTTCGCTGTTAGAAAACCGGTCTCGTGGTCACCAGTTACTATGACGAGCGTGTTGTTCCAGTTGCTGCCATTGCTGTTGTTTTCCCAGTAAGTACCGACCGTATTTTCTACCCAGTGAATGACCTCCTGGACAGCATCGTTGAAATCAATCATTTCTCCGACCATCTCATCCATAAGGTTTGCGTGGGAAGCCCAGTCCACAGCGCCTCCTTCAATCATGAGAATAAATCCGTCGGTATCCCTGTCAAGTACCGTTAATGCTGCACGGGTGCTATCTAGCAATGTGGGTTTTTTCGGATCAGCACCGGAATTATTTGCCAGGCGATAGCTGCGATCAAACAGTCCTGCCATTTTAGTCACCCCCGTTTCACCGGGAGTGCCCGAAGCTGTATCAAGTGCATCTCCACAATCCGGGATCGATCCACTCTGGCAATCGACAAATTCATACCCATAAGTGGGCATCGGGATCTCGGATCGGATCGGATCATTAATATATCCCAGACTTCCATCACCAATGAGTACATCTACTGTTGGCAATGTTTGTCCATAGTGGCCCGAGTACAAAGCAGGATCACATGGAGGATTTCCCTGAAGGATACAATCGTTTTTCGTCGTTTCCGGATCCCCAAATAAACCCTCGTCTGCTATCGCATATGCATTAGCACGTGAATCATTATGTGCAATCCAGGCACCCGGTGTAGCATGAGAAGCCGGGACAGTAGTGATTGCTCCGACTGCCATATTCATTGCTTTTGCTTCTTCACCGATTGTGAAATAAGCCGATGGGACGGGCGTGACACTGATCCGACCATTTTCGGTCTTACCGCCAAATAACGGATACTCAGCACCGTCCGAATAAAGTGCGGTAGCAGCAGCAGCACTGTCAGTGACCGGATTGGTAAGCATATAATTAAAGGTAACCCAGGCTGAATAAGGCTGATAATCTCCAGTGTCCGGGTAGGTGGACATGAAATAGGATGCCCAGTTCGTGGTATCTGTCTGATAAAGCGGAGGACTGCCTGTATAATCATTTGTGGCCTCGATGTGCTTCGCTCCCCACCCGTCGGCAATCATCAATATTATATATTTTACGTTCGCGCCGTAAACCGAAGATGGTGCAGGCCACAGGAGAATGAATGCGATGATGGGTATCAATAAAAATGAAGCACCCCGGACAGGGGCTCGCTTCTTAATAATCCTTTGTTCGGTCACCATAATAAAACCTACTCCTCGATGACTTCAAAGAAAGGAATGAATGAAAAATCAAGGCTGTTAATGTCATCGTTGTTGCATTCAATAGCCAAAATGTTTTTACCCTGGAGCAGCTCGTGGATAATTCCCGAAAGATCCATCAGTTCAGGTTGAGTAATAATTGTCTGGGAATGGCCGGATGGTGCCTGAGATATTGTGTAACGAACTACTTCTATGCCATTCAAATATGCCCTGAACGGTCCATCACAAAAGACAGCCAGTGATATCCTGGATATTGTTGAAGGATCATTTACAGTAAAGTCCCGGCGGGCATAGATCTTTGAGTACCTACTCCTCATATCTTCCAGGCGAGTTCGAATATTTTCTCTCCCGTACCCTATACTTGATGCGCCTCTTTCCCAGACCGAATCATCAAATCCGAAATGACTCCATCTAGGTGGCGGTTCAGTTTCCCCCCTGAAGTAATGCCACTCCTCCCCCTCATCAACTTTGACAACGGATGTCGTTTGCGCATTACTTATCCCGTACATAAACATGATTGCTCCCGCGGAAAGAGTAATGCATAATATAAGAATTATGAAAAAGAACCCGCATCTTGAAAACAGGGGATTAATAAAATAAGCCAATATTCTCATGTAGGCAGAACTCGAAGATTTTTTTGTGCGAGATAAATATATCATTTTATTACCTCATTCTGTTATCAGTTTTGATTTATCTGAGAACATGATACCAATTTCTTAAATCAATGGTATCACATTGGCATTTGTAAAAATAGAGAAATCTCAAGAAAAAAAAGAAACAAAGTAATACATGTTAAT
The DNA here is from genome assembly GCA_947259645.1 of Thermodesulfovibrionia bacterium. Lineage (GTDB taxonomy): Bacteria > Nitrospirota > Thermodesulfovibrionia > UBA6902 > UBA6902 > Glo-13. The sequence continues at coordinate 17,507 of CAMYND010000040.1, forward strand.
ATAGCAATAATGATGCCTTTTTTAACCACTTGTAATTAAATTATAATTACTCGAGTTACATAAGGAAATTAACACTGATACGACTTTATGTAAAGAAATGTGACATATTTAGTTTGTGTTGCGAGCGGTGTATTTCTTGTTGATGATGACATATTTTGTCACTCTGAAATCATATATAATTTTATAATGGGGGGTAAGTTGAATTCTAAATGAGGAGATTTATTGGGCTGGATTATGCAACACTATATTATTTTTGTTTCCCAACATCACAACTTTTTGTCCTTCCACGGAAAGTTTCCCCTCAGAGAAGAGTTTTATAGCATAAGGAAAAATTTTGTGCTCTTCTTTGAGAATTCTCTCACCAAGAGTCTCTTCCGTATCATCATGATAAGCGGGAACTGCTGCCTGGATAATGATCGGACCGGTATCAACACCTTCATCGACAAAGTGAACAGTGCAGCCCGCTATTTTTACCCCATAATCAGCAGCCTGTTTTTGTCCGTGAAGTCCGGGGAAGGAAGGGAGGAGGGCAGGGTGGATGTTCATTATTTTGTTGGGAAATTCTTGTATAAGTTCCTTTTTGACTACCCTCATAAACCCGGCTAAAATAACGAGTGATACACCTCTCTTTTTGAGCTCGTCGGCTATATGGGCATAATAGGAACTCTTGTTGTCAAAGTCTTTTGGTCTCAGCACTAGAGATTCAATATTGTGATTACGAGCTCTTTCAAGGGCGAAGGCTTTCGGGTTGTCCGATATGAGGACAGCAATATCAGCATCCAGATATCCTGATTCAGTTTTGTCGATTATTGACTGAAAATTTGATCCGCTTCCTGAAGCAAGGACACCAAGGGTTAATTTAGACATATTTAACTCCCCCCCTCCCTTTTTCGATGCTCCCTATGATGTATGCGTTTTCGCCCATACCTTTAAGCTGCCTCAGGACTTTCTTTTGGTCTGTTTTATTAATGATAATTACCATACCAACACCCATATTAAAGGTTGTATACATCTCCCGGTCCGTTACTGAGCCCATATTCTGGATTAAGTTAAATATGGTCAAAACAGGCCAGCTTCCTTTTTTTATGACGCACGTCAGCTGTGACTTTTTGGGAAGGACGCGTGGGAGGTTTTCTGTAATTCCTCCTCCGGTTATATGGGCGATGCCCTTAATCCTGTTGCTCTTCATGAGTTTTAGAACACTCTTAACATAAATTTTGGTCGGTTTTAACAGCTCCTCTCCAAGTGAGCAGCCCAGTTCTTTAATCTTCTTTTTGGGTCTGAATTTCTTGATATCAAAAAACAGCTTTCTCACAAGAGAGTAACCATTACTGTGGATTCCGCTGGAAGCAAGCCCGATCAGAATGTCACCCTCCTTAATTCCGGAACCATTAATAATTTTTTTCTGGTCAACGACACCGACTGAGAAGCCGGAGAGATCATATTCCCCTTTCTCGTAAAAACCGGGCATTTCCGCTGTTTCTCCTCCTATCAGGGAGCAGTCAGCATCGATACATCCATCAGCAATACCTTTGATAACATCCGCGGCCTGCCTGGTAGACAGTTTTCCTGAGGCAAAATAATCGAGAAAGAACAGGGGCCGTGCACCGCTGGTAAGGATGTCATTAACACACATTGCAACAAGGTCAATGCCGACGGTATCGTGTTTGTTCATCATGAAAGCGATTTTCAGTTTGGTACCAACACCATCGGTACTGCTGACGAGAACAGGGCTTTTATACTTTGATGTATTCAGTTTGCAGAGTGCACCAAAGGACCCGATATCGGTTAAAACATATGGTTTGAAGGTAGAGCGCGCAAGAGGTTTAATGATATCAACCAGTTTGTTGCCTTCACTTATATCTACACCGGAATTCTTATAAGTCAGTTTCATGGCTCTCCTTAATTTTCTTTAGCCCCGCCTGTGCGGCTTCCTGTGCCGCAGCCTTTTTGGTCCGTCCCCGTCCGGATCCGATAAACGTATCATTAATAAAAACCTTAACATCAAATATTTTTTTGTGCTCCGGACCTTCTTCGTTATGAATGACATATTGCGGCAGCAGGCCGAATTTTGCCTGGGCAACTTCCTGCAGATTTGTCTTAAAGTCAAAGACAAAATTGTTTGCCGCAAGTTTATCGACTTTGTGAATCAGATGCCTGAGTACGAAGGCCTTTGCGTTCTTCAATCCCCCGTCAAAATATATTGCGGCCAGAACTGATTCAAATGCATCAGCAATCAGGGAGGGTTTCTCTCTGCCGCCTGTCATCTCTTCGCCTTTTCCCAGGAGCAGGTAACTTCCTATATTGAGGTCTCGTGCGGTTTCCGCCAGAGAAGACTCCTGAACGACGTATGCCTTTATTTTTGAAAGGTCAGCTTCCGTATAATCAGAATAGGTAGAGTATAAATATTCACTGACAATTAATTCCAGTACCGCGTCCCCGAGAAATTCAAGGCGTTCATTAAAGGGTAAACGCTCTTTCTGTTTTTCATGGGCATATGACTTGTGGGTAAGGGCTTCTTTCAGACGGGATGATTTTTTGAAAGTATATCCCAGGGATTTCTCAATTTTCTTTAAATTTTCTGAGAATGACACATGCATTAGTTCCACCGAATCCAAAGGAGTTAGACATTGCAATATTTAGGTCAAGGGGCCTCGCTTTCAGAGGAACGTAGTCGAGATCACACTGTGAGTCAGGATTTTCAAGGTTGACGGTAGGCGGTATAATGTTGTTATAGACGCTCAGTGCACAGATCGCGGCTTCGACACCGCCTGATGCTCCAAGAAGATGACCAATCATCGATTTAGTGGAACTGACACATAATTTGTAAGCATGGTCGCCGAACACTGTTTTAATCGCTGCTGTTTCCAGTTCATCGCCATATTTTGTTGAGGTCCCATGAGCGTTGATATAGTTAATTTCTTCAGCCCCGATGGACGCGTCTTTAAGTGCTGACTTCATGCATCGTGCTGCGCCTTCACCTCCCGGGGCAGGACTTGTGATATGCGATGCGTCTGAATTCAGTCCATAACCGACCAGTTCTGCATAAATCCTGGCACCTCTGTTCAGGGCATGTTCCATTTCCTCAATAATGAGGATGCCAGCACCTTCACCCATTACAAAACCGTCCCTGTCCTTGTCAAAAGGCCTGCTTGCCCTCTCAGGCTCGTCGTTTCTCGTTGAAAGCGCTTTCATAGCGGTAAAGCCGGTGATCCCGAGAGGTGTTATGACGGCCTCTGAGCCCCCGCAGATCATGACGTCAGCAAGGTCGCGTTGAATGATTTTAAACGCATCGCCTATAGCGTGCGTTCCACTCGCGCAGGCCGTTGCAACCGCTGAATTAGGGCCCTTTGCGCCGAAACGGATCGATATTTGTCCAGCGGTCAGGTTGATAATGGTCATTGGGATAAAAAACGGAGTAACCCGACGGGGACCTCTTTCGTTCAGGATTTTTGTACAGCGTTCAATCGTGGCGAGTCCGCCGACTCCGGCCCCAACAATTACACCGATCCTCTCAGCATTGCTTTCAGTTACCTTCAGCTCTGCGTCCTCCACTGCCATGGTAGCAGCTGAAAGTCCAAGATGGATGAAGCGGTCCATCTTTTTCTGTTCCTTTGTTTCAATAAAATCGTCAATATTAAAATCAGGAACCTCCCCGGCGATCTGACAGGGAAATCCCTCAGTGTCGAAGTGGGTTATTTTCCTGATAGCAGATCGGCCCTCGATAAAGCCCTTCCATGACTTTTCTGTTCCTGTTCCGAGGGGGGTTATCATACCCGTTCCTGTGATTACAACACGTCTTTGTTTCATATTGATTTTAGAATCAGGAGCTTACTGCCCTGACTTCTCATCTATGTATTTGACCGCGTCCTGAACCTTGAGAATCTTTTCAGCATCTTCATCAGGGATTTCTACATTAAAGGACTCTTCAAAAGCCATTACCAGTTCAACGGTATCGAGCGAGTCAGCACCGAGATCGTCAATAAATGATGATTCAGGCGCTACTTTTTCCAGGTCTACACCAAGCTGTTTCGCTATTATCTCTTTTACTTTTGCTTCAACTGACATCTAACACCTCCGATTTAATTGTAATCTGATTTTGGGATTTATAAAAATTAATTATACACAAAGTCCTGTCTGGTTACATATACATGCCGCCGTTTACATGAATGACCTGACCTGTTATATAGTCAGACTCCTTTGAGGCGAGGAATATGGCCGCATTTGTTACATCTTCCGGGGTGCCGAATTCATGCAGAGGAATAGCGCTCTGCATTTCAGTTTTGACTTCTTCCGAGAGGATGTCAGTCATTGCGGTTTGAATGAATCCGGGCGCGATAGCATTTGCCCTGATCCCGCGGTTGGCGTACTCTTTGGCGATCGTCTTGGTCAGTCCGATCAGGCCGGCTTTTGACGCGCTATAGTTTATCTGGCCCGGGTTGCCCATGAAGGCAACGACCGACGATATGCTGATGATTTTCCCATACCGCTGCTTAGCCATTTTTTTTACCGCTTCTTTGCAGCATAAAAACGAACCCTTTAAATTAATGTTTAATACAGCGTCCCAGTCTGACTCCTTCATCCTGAGCAGGAGAGTGTCTCGGGTGATTCCGGCATTGTTGATCAGGATATCCAGAGAGTCAAATTCCCCGGCAAATGTACCAAAGGCAGCGGTGACATCATTTTGGCTGGAAACATCAAGTTTTACGGCAAGGCTTCTTACTCCGAGGGATCTGACCTCCTCTGCAGCACTCTCGGCGCTCTCCATATTAACATCGCCGATAGCGACGTTGGCGCCTTCCTTTGCCATGCCTAATGCAATTGATTTACCAATGCCCTGCGCAGCACCGGTAATAAATGCATTTTTCCCTTCTAGTCTCATTAAGCCTCCATATTGAAAAAGTATTGTATCAGATGAATCAGTAAAACGGAATATTATAAAATTTCATCAGTAATTAGGCAACCTTTTATGGCTTATCCGCGCAGGAGACATTTACGAGGTGGTAAAATCACTCAGGAGAGGGAAAGTCGTAGCAGTAGCTCCGGGCAAAAAAGGGAGCTCTATAACTTAGTAACTAAAGTGAGGTAAGTTAATATAACTAGCTGAATTAATGTTCTAAAGAATATTATGAGGAATATGATATGACAGCTTCTTCCATGGCGTCTACGATGCGTATGAAAACGGTTACCACTGCTGGATCAAAATGTGTACCGGAAAGAGAAAGTATGTGAAGAACAACTTTTTCCTTAGGCCATGCAGCGCGGTACGGCCGGTCTGAGCGGAGGGCATCCCAGACATCCACTATCGCAAAGATGCGGGCTGAAAGCGGAATTTCCTCGCCTTTCAGGCCTTTGGGGTATCCTGTGCCGTCCCATTTTTCGTGATGGTAATAGGGTATGTCAATGGCGGGGCGCAGGTATTCGATGGGATAGAGCATCTGATGCGCGTATACAGGATGACGCTCAATTATCTTTCTTTCCTCATCTGTCAGCTTGCCGGGTTTGAGCAAAATGCTGTCGGGAATGCCCATTTTACCCATGTCATGCAAGAGCGCCCCTCGTCTGAAATGTACAATATTTTCATCTTTTATCCCCATTTCGCGGGCAACATGAAGCGTCATCTCAGCAACCCTCTGGGTATGGCCCTCTGTCTCCTTGTCTCTCATATCAAGGGCCCGGGACCATCCTTCTATCGTGCTGTCGTATGCAAGAACAAGCTCAAGGTTGGATTGCTGTATCTCATCAAACATGGTCACATTATCGATGGCAATCGCCCCCTGGTCAGCAATCGCTTCGAGGAATCCCATCCAGTCAACGGAAGCATCAACTGTAGTCCTGTGAAAAAGCTCCAGCACTCCCATGACCTGACCCTTGGCAATAAGAGGAACGCCGAAGTAGGTAACAAAATCCTCCTGGCCAAAATATTTGGAACCTGAGAAACCATCTATACAGGCATCCAGGCTCGGAATGGCTACGATCCTCTTCTTTATTGCGGCCCGGCCTGCATTGCTTTCACCGAGACGGAGTTTCGTGTATTTCAGTGCGGTAGAACGGAAGCCCTTGCTGGTTACATACTCCAGGACATGGGAATGTTTGTTCAGCAGAAGGACAGACGCGGCATCAATATGGAGATGATCTATCACCTGCTCAAGAAAGATGTCAAGGATTATTTTCAGGTCAAGACTTCCGATAATGGCTCTGTCTATTGATCGCAGCGCATTCATGCGGTTCAGCTGTGTCTCGATCACGTTGTCGCTCTTTTTACGTTCTGTGATGTCCCTGACAACGTGAATCAATCCTTCAACGTTATTATTTTCATCCTTTCTTGGAATGGATCTGATTTCAATATATTTGTTGAGATTTTTCTCATACAGCTCAAGAGAGGTGAATGTCCCTGTTCTCAGACAGATGCGGCTTGGGCATTCCTGCTGCTCCAGACCTGTATCGTGATAATGCTGAAAACAGGTAACAGCCTTTTTCTCTTCCGGATCATTTGAATTAAGCAATCGCTGCGCAGCCTTGTTTGCTGTTACGAGATTACAATCCATATCATGGACTGTTATTGCGTCTGTTATGGCGTTAAATGTATTTTCCCAGTCCTGCTTGCCTCTGGAAATTTCCTTTGTCTGCGCGTCTATCCTCCTGGACGCCATCCAGACTATCCCAAAAAGTTCTATGTACACGATGTTAAAGGCAATAAAGGAGAGCAGCCATATTGAATGCTTATGTTTGGCAAGCGTCTCTTTAAAAGGGTCAAAGTTCTTGTACACTTCAAACACTGCCTTAACATTGTCTGATGAATCAGACCAAACAGGGATATGCACTTCAAGAAGGGTACTGAATGGACTGGAGCTGCCATATTTTTCTGTAACCTGTTCTGCATCAAGGATCTCGATGACTGTTTCTCCGGAAAGTGCCCTTTTAAGGGCGTGGTCGTCCAGACCTTGGTTGCCGATGTCTCGTTTATCTGTAGACCAGACCACGGAATTATCGTTATTCCAGATTTTCAGTTTATGTACTTCCTGACCTATCATGAGGTGCTGAATAATTCCTTCAATATCCTCTTCAGAGGGATTTCCGTCTTTATCACCGCCAGTATCATGACTGTGCGATTTGTGGTCGTCACCAGGAGGGTTCTTGTGAGAATGGCCTCCAGTATCATGGCTATTGGGTTTATGGCTTTCCTGTTGGAGGTTTTCGTGTTTGGTGCTGTCAGATTTTATTAGATCGGAATTAAGGCTTGCAAGGTGTTCAATATTCAGGTGGTCGCTGGTGTGTTTCTGTATCAGTCGTTCGATATTGTGCACTGCATGATGCAGCATTTCGGTTTTCAGAATATTAAAAACAACCAGTACGAATGTCGTGCCCACTATTGACATGACAACGAAGGCGATTAATGCAAAGCGTTGAATAAGCGATAGTTTTTTCATCTATTTTGATTGACTGAAAACCGTATCATAATAATAAAAGTGCACATATGCTATGCATCTTTCATCTCATATCGGATTATTGCCATGAATACTTAAGAACAGGATTTAGTACTAAATGGCTCACTACGAGGGAGGGAAACCGGACAATTTGTCATACCTGTGGAGTATTATCGCAAAAGTCAAAATTATCGAGCATTCACGAAAAAAAATCCGGGGTGTGGCAACAACTTATTTACTTGTCTTTCTTGCCTGTGCTGATACCTGCAAGGCGATAAAGCGGTCACCAGCCTACAGCGCCGGTGCCCAGCATTATCAAGCCCACAACAGTGACAACGACTGTTCCTGCACCGGGAGTAACCAGTTTAAAGACATACACGATGGCAAGGAGAATAACACCGAATAAAACCCGGACTATTCGATCTGTCTGTCCTACATTTGCTTTCATCTCTTTTACACCCTTTCTCTTTTAGGTTTAAACCAAATATAACAGCTCACCCCATTGAAGTCAATCAGATACATTGGTCCTGTCAGGAGCAATACTCTGCATGTCCTGCTGCTCTGTTTTAAGGTCTGAACATCTGGGTGGTGCCTTTGAATAGCGAAAATGCGATTGAAGGGTTTGTAAGAACGGAAAGCTATCGATTTTCTTATTTTGTGATTCGCCTTGCACCTTGTTTTTTCTCATAATATCGTGATATAAAGAGCCTGTGAAGTTATCCTGTCTACGATCTATCAGAAAGAATACTTATTATGGGAAATTGCTTCCTTCCCTGATTTCACTGCTATTTATTGTCGCATGCTCCCAAATGAATTATAGCCGGGAATATTTTGAGATGCATGGCATGGATTTTCCCGCTGATGTATCAGGGGTATCGTTATTTGGGCTTTATTTTTCAGGTATCGGGAAAGATGAACTCATGGAGCCCGGGGCCAGGGAGTTTGTCACTGAAGGAATCGGATTCGCAAAGGCTTATTTACTGAAGCACGGTCTGACACGAATCAGTCATGGCGTGAGTGCAATAGCTGCCGACAAAGCGGTCCTGTACAGGGATGAATCAGGAAAAATCGGTCTGATGGTGCGAGTCACTGCCTTTGGGTCGGGTGAGCCGGACAGCAGTCTGGATATACCGATTACATGGATTGGTGATAAAAATAGGCTCTGGAAGTACAGGAATTTTGCCTACTTTGTACGCAATAGTCTTTACAACTGGCAATACGGAGGTGTGGTTTTCTAGCTCATACCGTCTAGTATAAAGATTTAACAGTTTCCAGCCAAATGATTAACCTCGATCACAATTAAAGATCGTCCTGAATATTCCGTTTATATAATCAAGTCCAATAGAGACGTCTCATTTCAATTGGTTACTGGTTAATAGTAAGATTAAGCATCCTGCGGTGACGTCATGAATATACGAATTTGTTTCTGTTGGATATACAGAAAAAAAATACAGGATAGATTAAAATAATTTTTTACGCGGGCAGATAATATTTGCTTAAGATGAATAATGTAACTGAATGGGATAAAAATAAACTATAGGACAAGAGGAGCAACATGTTAATGATTAAAAAAAGTACTGCTATGAAATCCATAACCGCATTTATATGTGCAATGCTTGTGCTCAGCTCAGCTGTATTTGCCATAGCAGCAGGGCCACCTATAAATGATATCGAGACAACGATCAATTCTGTGCTTGCAACGATGAGAGACGCGGAACTGTCGCATGAAGATAGAAAACAGGAACGGCGGGACAAGATAAGGGTCATCATCAGGGACAGGTTTGATTTTACGGAAATGGCGAAGCGTTCGCTGGCGCGGCACTGGAAGAAGAGAACACCAGACGAGAAAAATGAATTTGTAGCGATCTTTAGTGATTTACTGGAAGCCTCTTACATCGGAAAAATTGAAGCCTACACAAATGAACAAATTACCTTTGATAAGGAAGCCATCAAGGGAAAAGGTAAATATGGTGTGGTGAACACTACTATTGTTACCAAGGACATTAATATCCCCATTGACTACAAGGTTATTCAGAAGCAGGAAAAATGGTGGGTTTATGACGTCATTATAGAAGGCGTAAGCTTTATCAGCACCTACAGAAGCCAGTACAATAAAATTATTCTCAAGGAATCCTATGCAGGTCTCATAACTAAAATGAAGACCAAGCTTGATGAGGTGAACGCAGCGCTTTAGACTCTGGTGATTTCCGGAGAATTACTCCTCATTTTTAATCCATGAAGTATAGGCAGGGCTGAGCGTCTCCCGGGAATACGGAGATGTCAGTTTTACAGCCTCAGCGCGGGTAAGTCTCTTTTTATCCAGGATGTATTCTTTTAAACGGCCCACCAATTCCTCATCAGAATATAAATACTCCTTCGGAAACAACTCAGGATAAGACAGGCGGTTTGGCAGCAGCGGTCTGCAGCCCCCATATACCGCTTCTGCTACAGCTATCCCGAAGAATTCATGTGATGCCGTAGAGATCACGAAATCACTTTTCCTGATCCAGTATGAGTAATCTCTCGATGTTTGGGCATATCCACAGTGAAGGATTCTGTGGCTGAGGTCATTTTTCGCTCTGTTGAATATCGGCGGTACATCATTGAATGACTGGCCAAGAAGAACAAGGCTGAAATCATAGCCTTCTTTATCAAGATGAAACATGGTGTTAAAAAATAATTCGGGATTTTTATCATGCTCCCACCGATGGTTCCATAAGATGACAGGGGCATTATCCCGTTCCGGCAGATCTCCCTCATCCAAAGGGGAAAAATCAATACCTGGAAAGAGAACAACAGATTTATTGACGATCTCTTTTCTTGCATCGGCAAGGTTTAAATCAGGGGATTGCCTCATCAGTTTTTCCGCGCCATCGAGAAAGGAATCCAGATTGAATCTGGAGTTAAATGCCAGTTTATCCGAGGCAAGAGCGGTGGTGATATTGGTAAGCGCGAAATGGGCATCGCGGCTGTCATGTACCTGAACAGGGTAGGCAAACTGGTTTTCATGAAAGTAGGTGAGCAGGGGAACTTCTCTTGTCCAGACCGGGGCGAGCCCGCGAAAAGCAGCGACATCGAGATATGAGGAGCAGAGGATCCTGTCATATCGTTCTCCGGAATCATGGAGTTGCTGAGCAAATAAAGGCGCAGCCAGCCTCATACGCCATTTCCAGTTTCGCGCAGGAAGGGTCATAAAATGAAAATTAAAGGGGAGGGTGCTCATATTCTCGAGGAATGATCTGTGCGACCCTCCATAGTAGGGTTCAAGCACAAGAACGTTTAAGCCGGATATCTCGGGAGTACCGCTGTCATCCATTAAAAATTATACCATCTGTATATTCATGGCTGTGAACTGATTCAAAATGCGGCTGCTGGGAGGTGAGCGTCTCTACATTAAAATAGAGTCATCCTCCAGCCTACTTCCTTGGACAACCTGACTCTGGGTACGTCCACCATTGCCACGGTTTTATACAGCGTGACTGTTTGCCATTGGATGGCTCTATCTGATTATCGCGATACCTGGATAAATTGCATTCTGAGCTATTTTTTAATGGGAGCTTGGTGGATGCTTCAGGCTTCCTCTGACTTCATGAGGCGTGCTCAACCACATCTCTATTCCCGCCCTCTTGCTGGCTTGCTTGAATCTCAGGCTTAATCTGCTCCAGAGTATCGCTCACCTTATGTCTTTTCTATCTTTATTATAACGCTATTTGAGAACTTGTCAAAGGACTTTTGGCGATGAAGAAAATACCTGAGGCATGATGCATTAAGATATTTAAAATAAACAGAAAAGTAAAGCTTAGAGTGAGCCCTCATTCTCCATCGTACTTCTCAGGTCAAATAAAATGTTTAAGCTTTCCCCGATTTCTTCAGTTTCATTGAGTTCGAGAAAAACCGTAAAATCAGATCTGCGCTTCAATAACTCTGCTAGGGCATTGACTTCCCTGCAGTCGCGGCTTAATGGCCAGTGGTCTGTAATGCCCCCCCTGAGGTCCTTGTTTCTGTGTATATGCACAAACTGCACCTTGTTTAAAATGGACTGATCAAGTGACCTGATGAAATCTACTGAATTAAGTCCTGCGGACTCCATATGACCAATATCCAGCGTAACTGAGTCGGCGAAGTTTTCCCAGAACCAGGTAACATCCCCTGTGTCAGTGGCATTTTCAAAAGAGAGATCTGTAATTGCCCTGAGTTTGTCCACAGCTTTTTTAAACTGAACTTCATAGGTGCCAGTAAGCCGCTGACCATCAGGCCCTTTTTCATCATGAAGAAGCAAGGCAATGTCTGTATGCTCAGCAATGAAAAGAAGCGTCTTAAACATTTCATGATCCAGCAGTGAATATCCTACGGGGTGAATAACATAGTTAATGTTCGATTCCCGGCACGCACGTATACAGTCCATCATGATATCAATATTATTCTCCATCTTACTGTAGACAGAAATCTGAAGCTGCTCAGCATTCCAGAGTCCTACTTCATCAGAAAAAACAGCTCTCGTGCCAATGATCATTATTTCATATTATACTACGAATCAGCTGGTCTCTTATCTCCTGGGGCCAGAAATATCAGCTGAATTTAAAGTTTCATATGAAAAAACACGAAAAGACAGGTAAGAGGACAGGGAGGTGCCTGATATGATGAACAAGCCGCAGGTAGATACGAATCACCCCTTAAGAGAGCTCTTCAGAAATGCGCTGGAATATGGATTCAAACTGAACCCCACGGAAAAAGTAGAAGTTGCCTGCTATATAGAAGAACAGATATTGTGTGAATTTACCGAGGTCGATAAGCTCTATAAGATAAAAGACGGGGAGGACTCCAGCCTCGATGACATCGCTGACATGCTGTCTGAAGGGAGCATATTACTCAATGCCCAAAGCTTTGACAGAGAATTCCAGGTCCATAAACACATAGGCGACTACACCCTCTTCATGCTGGGGATGTTCCCGGCCGCACTCTGCGGTAAAAGGGGCAAGGAATTTGTTTTAGGCAGTATTGTTATCCCCGGGGCAAGCCTCCTGGACCACTATGTGCTCCAGGGCCAGAGGTCCTACAGAATTGCTTCTGAGTTTACAGAGAAAGACCTGTTTCTTGAACTCGCGTCAAATTTTGAAAAGTACCAGGCGGTTATTGACCTGGTGAGAACATATCTTGAGTCCGCAAAGAACAGCGATTACCTTAAAGCCAAAAAAATAATTGGCGGAACAGGGTAAATCACGTATATATTTTCTCAGGGTGTGTGCTCTTTCCGGCTCTGCTCTTTTTCAGGATTGTTTTTTCTGCCACTGATATATTTTCTCTCGATTACGCTAAAATAGTCGCTCATGGACAGTATTGCGCTCTTCACAGATGTAAGTCTCAATCCCGGACGCAGACTTGGTGTTGGAGCCTGCCTTGCCGTTCCCTTTGCATCGCTGCAAACACAACCTGGCGGCATTAAAAGGGCCGACATAGCCAAAAGGCTGGAAAAGAGAAGATTTGAAGATACCTCTTCGACAAAACTTGAGCTCCAAACAGCGTTATGGGCCCTGGCAAATTGTGGCAAAAAAATAAAGATTTGCAAACCACGAAAATTACATCTTTTTACAGATTCCAGCTGTGTCGCCGGTCTGATCAGGAGGAGGCAAAGATTGGAGAGCAATGACTTCCTGAGCAGGAAGACTAAACAGCTCCTGAAAAACGCTGCTCTTTATCGTGAATTTTATGAATGTTGTGATAAATTCGATTTTGAGGTCACGAAAGTGGCGGGGCATGTACGGGGTAGTTCCCTCGATACTATTCAAAGTTTTTTCTCATGCGTTGACAGGGAAAGCAGGAAAGAGCTGCGAATCTGGATGCATGAACTTGAATCAGGGAAACTGGACAGCATGACAGGAGACTGCCGGGAAGGGAATGATCAGGATAACCCAGCAAAGGAAAACTGGTGCGTCTATGTTCTTAAATGCAGAAACAACTATTTATATATCGGTTCGACAAATAGTCTTGAGAGAAGGCTCCATCAGCATGAACAGGGAACAGGCAGTAAATTCGTGAGATCACGGCTGCCCTTTGATCTGCTTAAAGCCATTTCCTGCAAAAATGCCTCAGATGCTAAAAGCCTTGAGTACAAGTTGAAGAGGCTCAAGAGAAGCGCAAAAATAGATGTCCTCGGACTGAATATTGATCCGGTTATCTAAACACAGAATAAATTCATCTTAAAAAAATAATGTTATATACTTTATCATTGATGCTCTTGAGGAATTATGAAATTTGAGAAATACCACATTTCATCGGCAATAAAAGAAAACCTCTCACGGCTCGGCTTTAAGAGGCCGACGAATATACAGTTTAAATCAATCCCGTCAATAATGAAGGGTGAGGATGTTCTTGCCATAGCTCAGACCGGAACGGGTAAAACCGCGGCGTTTGCTATCCCTCTGATTGATAAAATCCATAGTTATAAGAGCAGCAAACGCTCCTACGGTATTAAATGTATTGTCCTGGTGCCGACCCGTGAACTGGCGCAGCAGATTGGTGAAGTGTTTACAAGTATTGCCAGATACACCAAAGTGAAAACCTTCGCGCTTTGGGGCGGAGTTGAGCAGGATGCTCAGATAAAAAAACTTCAGGAAGGCATAGACATACTTGTTGCAACACCGGGACGGATGTTTGATCTTATAAACCAGGGGTATATAAAACTGGACAGCATTCATACCCTGGTACTTGATGAAGCAGACCATATGCTTGACCTTGGATTTATTGAAGACATTAAATATGTAAAAAGAATGCTCACGAGAAATCATCAGACCCTTTTCTTCTCTGCCACGATAAACAAGGAGATCAAAAAGCTTGCTTTCTCACAGGTCAAAAGCTCGGCAATACGTATTCAGGTGGCACCGGAAGATCCAGTCTCAAAAAACGTCTCCCACTTTGTCATGTTTGTTCAAATGGATGATAAACGGTTTTTCCTGGAGCAGTTTATTAAAGACCATCCGGACAGCAGGATTATTGTATTTGTCAGAACACGGGTCCGAGCCGATCGCGTTGCAAAAGCGATGGAGAGAGTTGATATTCGCACGGTTACCATACACGGTGCCAGAGACCAGCATGAGAGAACTGAAGTTATGAGAATGTTCAAAGGCGACGAGTGCAGCATTCTCATCGCGACAGATGTAAGCGCGCGGGGGATTGATATTCCTGATGTGAAGTATGTCATTAACTATGACTTGCCTGACAAGCCTGAAAACTATGTGCACCGAGTCGGAAGAACAGGCCGGGGGATCAGCAAGGGAGACGCGCTTTCATTTTGCAGCAAAGATGAGCAGGAGCTTCTCGATGAGATCGAGCAATTTATTGGCAAACCTATTGAAGTCATAAAAATAAGTAAAAAAGAGTACAGCCATACTGTTGACCCTTCTGAAGAAGAAGGCAGTCTGCGGGAGCTGCTTGAAGAATATGAGAGCTGGACAAATAAGAAAAAAAGAAAAAAGAAAAGCCCCGTTAAAACAGGAAAAAGAAAAAAGAGGAAATAGGTAAATGGCTAAACAATGGCAGACCATTGACAGCGCTGATACTGCTGATGGTCTTCTGGAACTCCGGCAAAGGGGTATGGATGATTTTCTCATAACCATTCAGGGCCGTGTGCTTATGAACTCTTCCGCGAGCAGGTCCGAAGTGCTGTTGTCAAAACTGGCCTGCAGTTCCATGAGTAAGACACACAGCACAAGAGTGTTGATTGGGGGGTTGGGGATGGGCTATACGTTAAAGTCAGCCCTTGATAACCTTTCGGGGAATGCTCGGGTCATTGTGGCTGAACTTAACCCCATTGTCGTTCAATGGTGTCAGGGACCCATCGCCAGGCTTACCAGCAGCGCTGTGAATGACCAAAGGGTGAGAGTTGAGACTGCTGATGTGGCATTGCTGATCCGTGAGAGTGCGGAGAAGGGGGGAGACAACCGGTTTGATGCCATTATTCTGGATCTCTATGAAGGGCCCTTTGAGGCTGCCAGGGAAAGAGGCGAATATTTATATGGTGATAAAGCCCTTAAGAAGAGCTGGTCCGCCCTTATGCCCGATGGTCTGTTTGCTGTCTGGTCTGAAGACCCGGACAGGGCCTTTGAAAGACGGCTCGTTAAAGCGGGATTTTCCTTTACCCGGCACAGACCGGGCAGAGGCAATCGACATGTTGTATACCTTGCAGCGAAGTCCGGTCCTTCATCACACAAAGCCGGAGCGTGACAATAAAGATCAATCACTTAATCTGTCACACGCTGCTCTTCCTGCCCTCGTTTTTCTCCTTCCGTACAGGTATATGATTTAAATCATGTCTGTTTATGTTGATTAGAGATATATTTAAATCACATTGAAATGAAGGCAATGATACCTGTCATAATAAAATCCCGCACAATTTATTTTCTGATCATTCATCTCAAGGGGAAAGAATCATGAGCATGTTTTCTAAGAAAAAGAACGCTGAAAACAATCTCGATATCTCGGATAAGGATATCTATGAAGCAATGAAAGATATCCCCGGGTATCTGGATATTACACCGGGAGATTTCAAGGAACTCTATCAGCTCGTTTACCATCATGCGTTAAAAAGGATTGCCCAAGCTGTAAAAGCAAAAGATATTATGACTGCTGAAGTAGCGGCTGTTGAAAAGGGGACTCCTCTGAAGGTGGTAGCCAGACTCATGGCGGAAAAAGGTGTTTCCGGAGTTCCTGTCCTGGATAAGGAAAGGAGGGTTGCCGGAGTCATATCGGAAAAAGATTTTCTCTCCCGTATGGGTGGAAAAGAGTCGGAAACATTTATGCCACCTGTCTGAAGGGAAAGGGGTGCGTAGCCTTGGCAATACGCGAAAAAAGAGCTGAAGATATCATGAGCGCGTCGCCTGTGATTGTAACTGAAAACACGACACTGATGGACATTGCAACCATATTCAAAGAGAGGAAAATCAACAGGGTGCCTGTTGTTGACAGCGATAATAAACTGGTCGGCATAGTATCCCGGGAAGACATAATAGAAGCGAGGCTGTTAAAAGGGTAATGAGAGAAATGGAATTCTTTTCAAAAATGAATGGAACAACGAAAAGCCCGCCGGGTGTGAGTCTTTTTGAGATAGGATGGTCGTGGCTCGGTGCATTTCTCGGGATAGCCGCAGTTGCATATATTAATTACAATAAACTTGAGCAGTCTGACCTGGTCATGATCATAGGGTCCTTCGGTGCCTCTGCAGTACTTATATACGGAGCAATTAAAAGCCCCCTGGCACAGCCGAGAAATCTCGTAGGCGGGCATGTCTTTTCAGCGATCATAGGCGTAGCCTGTTTTCAGATCTTTAGTCCTCAGCTGTGGTTGGCTTCCGCAGTAGCGGTGGCTACTGCCATTGCATGTATGCATGCAACAAAAACCCTCCACCCCCCGGGCGGTGCCACAGCCCTGATTGCTGTCATAGGAAGTGAAAAGATTCATGACCTTGGCTATCTGTATGCTGTTGTTCCTGTTGGGGCAGGGGCTCTCATTATGTTAATCGTTGCGTTGCTTGTCAATAATATTCCGAAAAGCCGAAGGTATCCTGAATTCTGGTTGTGACACACGTGACTCTGTGTTTCTGTGGTTAATATATGCTTATCCCGGGATGTCGTCAATTGCAATAACCAGATGTAAAGCCTTAAAATAGTAGCGACGGAGAAAATTCTGCGCATTATCTGCGCCCTCATATTTTGCCGGTGTATAAAAAACAATAAATATGATTCAGGTAAATAACTTAGACAAATCCTACGGTCAGCAGATCATTTTTGAGAAAGCGGGCTTCACCCTCAATCCGGGGGAACGGGCCGGCCTTGTGGGCCGAAACGGACACGGCAAGACCACCCTTTTTAAAATGATACTTGGGCGGGAACATCCAGACTCAGGACAGATCAGTATTTCGAACGGTTATCAGATAGGGCACCTGTCCCAGCATATCATGTTTACTGAAAAGACGGTTCTGAAAGAGGCATGTCTGAGTCTCCGGGATTCTGAGGACGGTATTGACGAGACCTATAAGGCGGAGACTATCCTCATGGGATTGGGTTTTACTCTTGATGAGTTTGGCCTTGATCCCATGGAGTTGTCAGGAGGGTTTCAGGTACGCCTGAACCTGGCCAAGGTCCTTGTTTCCGATCCGAACCTCCTTCTCCTTGACGAACCTACCAATTACCTTGATATTCTCTCTCTACGCTGGCTTACACAGTTTTTGCGTAACTGGAGAAAAGAGCTGATCATTATCACCCATGACCGGGATTTCATGGATGGTGTAACGACACACACAATTGCGATACACCGCTGCAAAATGCGCAAGGAATCAGGCCCGACCGAAAAAATATATCAGCAGCTTCTTCTTGAGGAAGAGATCCACGAGAAGACAAGGACGAACGATGACAAGAAGCGCAGGGAAACAGAAGAGTTTATTAACCGGTTCAGGGCAAAGGCGACCAAGGCCAAAGCTGTTCAGTCACGGATTAAGGCCCTGAAGAGGAGTGGGCGCCTTGAAAAACTGGCAGACATAAAGAATCTTGATTTTGCGTTCAGGTCTGCTCCTTTTACCGGAAAGGTGCTGATGGAAATAAAAGACCTCTCTTTTTCATTTCAGCATGATGATGCTCCGCTGATCAAAAGGCTCTCATTTTCAGTAGGCAAAAAGGACCGCATCGCGATTATCGGAAAAAACGGTAAGGGGAAAACAACACTGCTGAATCTTCTCGCTCAGGAGTTTAAGCCTGAAAGCGGCTCTGTCAGACACCATGATCAGCTCCGTATGGCTTACTTTGGCCAGACAAATATAAACCGTCTCAGTATGAACAATACTATAGAAGAAGAGATCATGGATGTGCATCCTGAGGGAAGCCGCGGCCCTGATAGAGGCCATCGACTGTTTTGACGGTTCAGTAATTATTGTTACGCACAGTGAAATGATGCTTCATGTTCTCGCTACGAGGCTGATCGTTTTTGATGACGGCAAGGTAACATTTTTTGAAGGTACCTATCAGGACTTTCTGGACAGAGTGGGCTGGAAGAACGAAAGCGGTTCAGTCATCCCGGCAGCAAAGAAAAAACAGGCTGGCAATGATGTTGTTAACAAGAAGGAACTCCGTCGTATCCGGGCCGACCTGATCAGTCAGAGAACAAAATCACTGGCTGCTCTAAAGAAGAGCATCAATAATGCGGAACATGAGATTGTGCTGCTTGAAGAAAAAATCGAATTAATAAACAGGAAAATGCTCGAGATCTCTCAAAACAGCCAAGGTGAAACTATCAAAAATCTGTCTAAAGAGATTCATGAGTCACAAAAGAAAATTGATTCTCTTTTTCTCAATCTTGAAGAACTTCAGACTGAGCACGATAGAAAAGCGAAAGAGTATGAAGAGAAATTTGAAAGTCTGAGCATGATGCAAATGTAGGGGCACGGCGTACCGTGCCCCTCTTTGTTACATATCCGGAATTGGAGGAATCTTGTCATTGATCTGGGACAATGCCCGGTTTACCTCATCTTCGCAATAGGAATACATGAGGTTCGTACTCATTACATCTGGGAGGTCCTGAATGCGTCTCAGCTTCTCAAGCTGGTTGTCAATGTTTTCGCCTTCTATCGTTACCACTACGCTTCCCTTCGCGTCATAAAAATGAACTTCGCATGACTCTAATGCGTTGATGCTGGCAATCACTTTTTCAAGATTGTCAGGCTTTGTTCTGGCGACTATGCTTGACACATTCATTGGTTTCTCCTTTCTGGCGTCAATCTGCCTCTACGCCTTCGTTGAGTATATCGATCAAATTTGATCTGTACTTTCCTTCCTTGTCACGGAACTCTCCCTTAAAGAGGTTTGCCACAGGAACAGAGATCCTTGTCTGAATAACATGGCACTGCATACAGTTAAAGCGGTCACCGTCGAGCTTCCCCTCCAAATCTTTGCCAGTTCCGAGATCAACGAAGTGAGATTTCGGGATCGGAATGGCCCCCTGGCTTACCGCTTCTTCGGGCATGTGACAGTCCAGGCAGATATTCTCAGTCTGTGCGAGGGGGAGCATGCCGGTGATGTCATGAGGGATCAGGGGGGGACTGTTTTCAAATGCCCGTTCTATTCTCGTGCTCTCCCCGGGTTCAAGTGCTGTTATCTCCCCGTGGGACGGCGCGGTACCCTGTTCATCATATAATGTTTCTTTCCTGAGCCCCAGTTCTTCTTCTGAAAATGTCTGTTTTGCCGCAAAGTAGTCCATTTGGGCGTAGGCGAATGTTGTCACGGCAAGCAGTGGCAACACAACCAGCACAGCGGCAACTTTCTGCATATTTGTCATCATTGTTTCCTCCTTTTCCCGATTATGGTTCGACATTACGTAATCCCTGTTTTTTGATATATATTTCTGAATTTCATGGCATCATCACTACAGACCTCTATGCACCTGCCGCAATTAATGCATTCACCGGAACGTACCATTCCGCTTTCTTTTCCTACCATGTGTAGAACCTGTTCTTCAGGGCAGATTTCCAGGCATTTCATGCATAAGCTGCATTTTTCTCTGTTATAACCAACTCTCAAAAGGCCTGGCTTGCCTACAAGAGAATAGAAACCGCCAAGAGGGCAGAGGTGGCCGCAAAATCCGTTCTTGACAGCAACGAGATCAAAGAGAAACACTGTCAGTACAAATGCCCAGCTGAACCCCATGCCGTAGATAATGCCCCGGTGAAGCGCGCCTATGGGGCTGATCCACTCAAATGCAGCAAGACCGAGAATCGCTGACAGTATGAGAGCTAACCCCAGCACCCAGTATCTCGTGCCTCTTTTTGGCTCCCAGGACTGAGACCCGGCATCAATGCCGATGAGCCGTCTCAGCTTGTTCGCCGCATCAGTTATGACATTCACCGGGCAGACCCAGCCGCAGAACACCCTTCCTCCCAGAACCGCATAAACAATGAGGACAATGAGCGCGCCGATGATTGCGTCGGTCGCGATAAAAGCGCCTGCGGAAAAGCTCTGCAGAACAGCAAAAGGATCTGAGAGCGGAATTGTATTCAGCACCTTTGCAGAGCTTAAGTTTCCCCTTAAGACATTCCATCCAAAGACATTGCCGGCAAAAAAGAGAAACAGGACTGATGTCTGTGTGATCCTTCGTGCTATCAGATATTTATATCGTCTCATATGCACATCCTTGTAAGGGCACGGCATGCCGTGCCCTTACGTTAAAATTCCTCCGCGTTCAGATATTCAAGCGGTGCCTTATCGCTCCGCGGTGTCTCTGTCCTGATATCTCCTGTCAGATCTTTCATCCGCTCTTCATCCTGTTTGTCCCAGCCTTTTACATACCGTTTGCTCAATTGACCCATAGCAATATTCCGGGGCAGCACAAAGATGGCTGCTTTTTCTGTTATACATGCTTTTTCGCACATTCCGCATCCTGTGCAGGAATCACTATGAACAACAGGAGCGAGCATTGCGTGTTTGCCCGTCCTTACATTCCTCGTATAATCGACACTCAGTGCAACATCAATCCGCGGACAGGCCCGGTAACAGGCATCGCACTGGATTCCGTCATAGGCAATGCAGGTTTCCCTGTCCAGGACAGCAAGTCCCATTCTGGCAAGATTGATATTAAGTTTTCCATCTCCCGTTTCCTCGGCGTCACTGACAGAAGACGCGTCAAGAGCACCACTGGGACAGGCATCCACGCAGGGGATGTCCTTGCACATGTAACAGGGATTGGTTCTTGGAATAAAATAGGGCGTCCCTATAGGTTTGTCAGCCTCTGGTTTTGCCAGCTCCAGCGTATCATAGGGACAGGCCTCAACACAGAGGCCGCATTTCAGGCATGCAGCGAGGAACTCCTTTTCAGGCAGAGCTCCCGGAGGCCGGAGGATTAAGGGCGCAGACCTGCCTTCCTCGATAAACCCGCTCCACAGAAGTCCGCCCGTTGCAGCTACCCCGGCACTTTTCATCGCTTTGATCAGAAATTCTCTGCGTTCCGGCATCATATACTCTTTTCCTTGTTAAATTGTAGGGGCGAGGCAGCGCCTCGCCCCTACCTGCTCGCCTACGCCTTATACAGTTTTACTGCACATTTCTTGAAATCTATCTCCTTTGACATCGGGCAGGTAGCATCAAGGGTTACCTTATTGATGAGAACTTTTTCATCAAACCAGGGAACGAATACCATACCTCTCGGCGGATTGTTTCGTCCTCTGGTATCAATCCTGGCCTTTACTTTCCCCCTCCTTGACTCCAGCCAGATGAGTTGACCGTCTTTCATGTAATTATCCTTCGCGTCTTTCGGGTTCATATAGGCTAATGCCTCCGGAACTGCACGGTAGAGTTCAGGCACCCGCATAGTCATTGTACCGCTGTGCCAGTGTTCGAGCACCCTTCCGGTAGAGAGCCAGAAAGGATATTCCTTGTTTGGTATTTCTGCCGGCTCAGCATAGTGTCTGAGAAATATCTTCGCCTTATTCGGAAGCTTTACCGTTCCTTTGCTTTTATCGGGACCGAGGAGATCTCCCTGCGGTATCTCCTTGAGGGCCTTTCCATAGAAAGCAAACTTGCCATGATTGGCAGCTTTTGCGTAGGGGTCATACTCAGCGTTGAATCTCCATTCAGTCTCCTTCCCGTTTATCACAGGCCATTTTAATCCGCGCACTTTGTGGTAGGTATCAAAATCTGCAAGGTCATGACCATTTCCTATTCCGAACTTGCGGTACTCTTCCCAGAGATACTTTTGCAAAAAGAAACCGTATCCCTTAAATCCTTCCACGTCCCTCTTGTCCCCCCCTACCTCTGAGTTTATAAAGCCTTTGCCAATGGGATCAGGCCACGTGTATGATTTTGCTTCTGAGTTCGCATAGAGCACATCGTAGAGGGTGTCAGTTTCCTTGTACCCCATAGCCTTCGCCTTGGCCAGGACATCAGGGAGGGTTACCTTATCGTTTATTTTGTTTTCTTTCCAGACTTCGGCAAGGGTGAACCTCTTGGCAAACTCTACCAGCTGCCATGTATCTGACATGGCATTGCCGATCGGTGTTACCTGCTGCTTCCAATGCTGGGTTCTCCGCTCCGCGTTGCCGTATGCGCCCCATTTCTCATAGATCATCGCACTGGGCAGGATAAGGTCCGCAACCTTTGCGGAAATACCGGGGTACACTTCGGACACTACGATAAAGTTGTCCATATCTCTCGCCGCCTTAATCCAGTGGTTCATATTGGCTGTATTCTGCCAGGGGTTATTGACCTGAACCCATGTCCACTTTATCGTGCCGTCTTCAAGGTCGCGCATGATTTTTGTGTAGTGCGAACCCACAACAGGGTTGAGAGTCCCTTCCGGCAGCTTCCAGAGTTTCTCTGATTTTGCCCTGTGTTTCGGATTTGCAACAACCATGTCAGCAGGAAGCCTGTGCGCAAAGGTGCCTACTTCCCGCGCTGTGCCGCACGCGCTTGGTTGACCGGTAAGGCTGAATGCTCCATTACCGGGCTGAGACTGTTTGCCCAGAAGGAGGTGGACCATATACATCTGCTCATTTACCCATGATCCCCTGACATGCTGGTTAAAGCCCATAGTCCAGAAGCTGACCGCTTTTCTGTCTTTTTCAACGTAATAGTCCACAAGCTTTTTCAGTTTACCCTTAAAACTGTCAAGAGACTCATCAGCGTCACCTTTTGAAAGCTTTGCGACAAAGTCGAGTGTGTAGGGCTCAAGTCCTTTTTTGAAGTCCTCAAAACTGATGGCCCAGTGTTTGACCGGTTTCTTGGTATTCTTCATTTCCATCTTCTGACCGGCCTTAAATCCGAGAGAGCTCATTGCATGTGCCTCGTCTTCAGTAATGATTTTTGACTTCTCTCTGGCAACAGTGTCCAGTTCTCCTGTTTTAAATTTTGAATGAGTTGTGTCTGAACGCATCCCATATCCAATATCCACAGGACCTGTCGCGAATATACAGTTCTGATTAACAAAATCCCAGTCTATGGTTTCAGGCCTGTTATAGACAATTTCACGGGCTATGTAATTAAGGAGCGCCAGGTCAGTATTTGGTTTGAAAACGATTTCCTCGTCAGCTATGCTGGAACTCCTGTTTGAAAAGGTTGTAAGGTTAATGACTTTTACCCAGTCTGGTTTACTCAGTTTCCTGTCGGTGATCTTTGACCAGAGGACCGGATGCATCTCTGACATGTTTGCACCCCACAGGACAATAGAGTCAGCATAGTGCATATCGTCATAATTGCCTGCGGGCTCATCAATGCCAAATGTCTGGATAAAACCCACGACCGCGCTTGCCATGCAGTGGCGGGCATTGGGGTCAATGTTGTTGCTTCTGAATCCGGCCTTCATTAATTTCACCGCTGCTACACCTTCTGGAATGGTGTACTGTCCGGAACCGAACAAGGAGACCCCTTTTGGACCCATTTCTTTGTAGTACTTCTTGAACTGCAATTCCATTTCATCGAAAGCCCGCTCCCAGGAAACTGGTTGGAATTTACCTTTTTTGTCAAACTCTCCCTTACTGTTTACGCGAAGAAGCGGGTCGGTCAGCCTGTCAGCTCCGTACATGATCTTCGCGTTAAAATATCCCTTGATGCAGTTCAGGCCGAGGTTAACCGGTGCAAGGGGATCACCCTTTACCGCGACGATCATGTCATTCTTGGTAGCAATCATGATCCCGCATCCTGTACCGCAAAACCTGCACACAGACTTGTCCCATCGCCATGCGGCTTCAGTTTTCATAGCTGCGGCTTTAGCGTCTTCGGGAACTGCCATGCCGAGGGCAGTCGCAGCGCTGACAGCTGCCGTTGTTTTTAGAAAGTCTCTCCGGGAAACGTTCATGTCTGGCCTCCTTCTGTTTGATTAAGGATTTTATTTATATCTAAAATGAATGACAGATGTCTGGACAAGAATGGAGTGCAGAGCAGAAAACAGATTAACTTCAGATACTGCACTATGGGAAGCGCGCTCATCATATGCTCAGTTACGTGCTACAGGGTTAACCATCTTTAATAGATTGATCAATAACTGAATCTGATGTTAAAGTGCTGTTAATGTACGTTAAGAAATTCTAATGTATTAGTTCTTACTGATGATCATAATTCTTTTAATATTGAATGGCAATCCGGTTAATAAGGGTATAAATATTTAATATTTATGAGAAATTGGAACTCATAATCAACGATTCAGGAGAACAGCCGAGCCGGAATTGAAATTGTGCTTTAAATAGAATGAGGTTTAAATCTTCGTGAGAGATGGGGACCGGATTGGCGTCAGAATTATCAAGATTATGAGTTATTATGGTATAAATAATATTAATGTTTCGAGGATTCAGCGCTCCGGTTATTTGCCGGACAGCAGACAGAAAGGACGCTCTCTCATTATCCTCCAAAATTTGCTATTATAATGCTCAATAAGAGATGAGGTTTTACGGTGGCTAAAAAGAAAAAACGCGCAAAGACATCCCCAAAGAAAACAGCAACCCCAAGGGAAACAAAGCCAGGGGAAAAACCATCTGTCCAGGATAGCGGGAGAAAGAAGCATTCTCAACAGAAGCAGGAACATCGGAACTGGCTTCTGACAGGATTGGCTGGTGCTGGTATGGTGTTGACGGCATACCTTGTCATTACCGCCTGGCTGGGTGAAGCGCCGCTGTACTGCGATGAGGGTAGTTCCTGCGACATTGTCCAGCAAAGTCGTTGGGGTACGTTTCTGGGAATTCCAACAGCTTTCTTTGGGTTTGTGGTTTATGCTCTGCTGGGACATATCGGGTACAGGTTCCGTCAACCAGCAAAGCAGTGGAAATGGGCCTGGGCTTTTTCTTTGCTGGGACTGGTTTACAGTATTTATCTCAACCTGATTTCTTTCTTTGTGATTGAGGCGATGTGTGCTTACTGTCTCCTTTCGCTGACAATAATGGCGACGATATTTGGAGTGGTTATTTACCAGCGGCCCGGCGCGGCTCGAGATTTTAAATTTAAAACCTGGGCCGGAGAGACTCTCATTGTAACACTCTTGATTGTCGGGGGGATGCACCTTCATTACAGTGGAGTATTTGATTCAAAAGCCGGCCCGGAAGATCCGTACCTGAGAGGACTGGCCGAGCACCTTTCACAGGAAGAGGCGGTCATGTACGGAGCATTCTGGTGACCTGCCTGCGTGGAACAGAAGGATCTGTTCGAGGCATCGGCTGACCGTCTTCCGTATGTGGAATGTTCTCCCAGTGGTCGAAAAGGGCCGGTGGCGGCTGTCTGCCGAAAGGAAAATATTAAGTCCTACCCAACATGGGTCGTCAATGGGCAGCGGTATCAGGGGGTGCTAATGCCTGACCGTCTGGCCGTGCTTTCGGGATATAGCGGAGTGAAATAATCGCAGGAATGCCAGACAGGTATGATCCCGAAATACCTTCACCTTCCTGTTGTTGATGAGGGGCGTCTTGTTGGTGTTATCAGTATCGGAGATGTGGTGAATGCCATTATTGTGTCACAGAGAATTGAAATTGATGACCTGAAGAACTATCTCTGTGGTGAAGGAATTGACAGTGAATGGACAGCCTCATGGCGTTGATCAGAGTATACCCGAATATTGATAATCATCAGGAGAGTATTGACCTCGTTATTTCTCTGTTCAGAATTAATACATCTCTGGGGACCTGATTGTAACCACTTGTTTATAATCAATAAAATAGCGCATATAGATTTTATGCATTCAAATATCATACAATAATAAGGATTATGTTAATTCTGGTTGTTTTTTTAGCAATACTTCTTGTCCCATCCTTAGCGGATGCATGGGGCCCTCTCACACATGTTTATCTTGGTTATCAGATCATTGATATTGGAGCCGCGCTCATCCCTGCAGGGATATACGGCATATTAAAGAAATACAAGAATGATTTTCTCTACGGAAATTTAAGCGCGGATATCATACTGGGGAGAAGATATCATAGCTTTGAAAAAAACTCTCATAACTGGGACATCGCCTGGAAGTTGCTGGATGCTTCAAAGACTGACCGCCAAAAGGCCTTTGCCTACGGTTATCTGATGCATCTCTGCGCTGATACTGTTGTTCACAATAATGAGCCATCTGAGATTCCGTTTAGCCATTCACTTCTGGAGATCAAATCTGACAGTATCGTGGACAAGAAATACAGAAGGACAATGAGAAAACTTGATAAAAAGATGCAAAGGAAAAACGATGTATTCCTTGAAAAGAAACTTGAGAGCCTCTTCTTTTCTTTTAAGACGAACAGAAGACTCTTTAAAGGCCTGCTTCTTCTGTCACGAGTTCCCAATTACAGTCCTGTATCAAACTTTATCGACAGCAGGTTTCCCTACAGGATAACCGTTGGGGACATCTATAATTATCAGCAGGAATCCCTCTCCAGAATGTTTGAACTTCTGATCAACGGCAAAGATGCTGAAGTTCTCCGGGAACAGCCTCTCGGCAGGTATACAAGAAAAGCATCCTGAGCATATCATCTGCAGTACTCGCTGATTCCAACCATTCAATCCATTTGCATTAATCAGGTCCTTTATTCACGTTCTCATTCGAAGGGGAACGTGCTAAAAGAGAAGGTGTGAAATACGAATTTAATGGTATTTTAATAACTTATATAGAACACATTGTGTTTTTGAATGAATTTTGTTACGATTTGACGTTGGTTTCTGAATGTTCTTTTTTAATGAAAGGTCTGTCAATTCATGGATGATAAAGAAATAAAATCGGTTATCGAGGCTGTTCTGTTTATATCAGGAGAGCCGGTATCTCTTGATTCAATGAGAAAACTGATTGAAGTTGACAAATACAATACAGAGAGACTGCTGAGGGAACTGATCAGCGATTATTCAGTCAGGCATACAGGGATATTGATCATTGAGGTGGCAGAGGGATTTCAGATGATGACAAATCCGGCCTGCGCCCCGTGGGTGAAAAAATTACTGAACGTGGTCATCCCGAAGAAACTGTCACCGTCATCTATTGAAACCATTTCAATTATCGCGTATAAGCAGCCTATTATCAAAGCAGAAATTGAGGCCATCAGGGGAGTAAATTCAGACGGCGTTGTTAAGACACTTCTTGAACGGCATCTGATAAAAATACTGGGAAGAAAAGAAGTTCCGGGTAGACCGCTGTTGTACGGAACAACAAATGAATTTTTACAATATTTCGGCCTGAAAGATCTCACAGAGCTGCCAACTCTCAAAGAATTCAATGAAGTTGATATGCCTGAGCCTCCCCAGGCACTGCCTGATGAGCCGGGGTCAGCTGAGGAAGAATATCAGGAAACCAGAGATGATGAACAGACAGAGAAACAGACTGATGAGGAAGGGGAAAATTTCTCTGAAGATCCTCATGAAGCATCAAACGAGCAGAAAGATCCTCAACCTGCCGTAGAACAAATAGACACATTTGAGACAGCGAATGATGAGCCTGGTTCAGATACTGTTATTGAACGGGACGACATTGAAACTTCGGAAGAGCAGAAAGAGGAACCGCTTAAGGCTGAAGATACTGCCTCATAATTTCCGGAAAGTAGTGGCCGGGGTCAGACTCACATCAGTTCTTCTATTTTTTCCCAATCTACGTGGTTATCAACGCAGTCGTATACGTGGAGCCGCAGACCCTGGGTTTTTACGCGTGTTCCGTTTAGTCTTACGCCGCTGTTGTTGAGGTTTTCAGAGTGAAGACCTTTTTCTATCTCATAGTCGCAGGCAACACCGATGATCCCTTTCAGGTTTTTTCTCCGGGTTAGTCTTTTGGTAAACCCCACACTGGGAGATATATAAAATTGATATCCCTTGTTCTCTGCGGCCTTCCGTATCTTACCGCATCCGCAAAGATCGCATTTGCTGCAGAGAACTCCATCGGATTTCGAGAACTTTGCAGGGCATTTACTGCTTATAAGGCAGTGAGGAAGGATTACAGCGATATCGTTTCTGTTCAGTTTTCTAAAATCATCCCTGTAATAGGAATTAATAGTGGGCATGATGTCCCATCTTTTTAGACCCAGTCTGCCCTGAAGTTTATATATGTAAAGAGTTCCCAGGAATTTCAGTTTATTCAGCATCTAGTGCACCAGCTCTGCTTAATTCTTAATAAATGAGATATTTACACAAAAAAGATGAGCGAAAAAGACCTGCTCATCATGGAACAAGATTATCAGTATAAATAATATTAGATAATATCACAAATAACACAGTTAATAACAATACCTGTCCGCTTTTTTAGCTTGCAGGCTTTTGCATATTATGATATTTTTTATAAACAGACGTACAGGGCCGCGTAATTGCCGGGCATCTAAGATATTAAAATATCAACCGGATAAACCTCTGAAAAGAGAAAGGAGAATAAAATGAGTGTATACAAAGTAATCGAGCTGGTGGGAACAAGCGCTGAATCATGGGAAAAAGCAGCACAGGCTGCGGTAGAAACAGCAGCAAAGAGTCTGCGCGATCTAAGAATTGTGGAGGTGGTAAAGCTTGACATGCAGGTGGAAGACGGTAAAGTGAAGGCCTATCGCGCGCGGGTCAATGTTTCTTTTAAATATCACACTGATTAAATCAGCCTTGATTTCTGAGAATTACCATTATAGGTGCCCGGGCTCAATTTGTGATAATACTGACAAGACATTGTCTGTTGCGTGCGCCATCAAATTCACAGAAGAATATGGCCTGCCATGTTCCAAGAAGCAGTTTGCCCCCTTCAATGATAATGGACTGAGAAGGCCCCATGAGTGATGTCTTAATATGGGCATCAGAGTTGCCTTCCATATGAAGGTATCGGGCTTTATGGGGGATGAGGCTGTTCAGTGTTGAGAGAATGTCTTTTACTACTGCAGGATCAGCCCCTTCATTAATGGTTACTCCTGCGGTAGTATGGGGTACATAGACATAACATATTCCGCTTTGTACCTGAGAATCTGTTATGACCTGTCTGACCTCATCTGTTATGTTGATGAACTCTGTTCTGGACCGTGTCTTTACCTGAATAGTTTTTGTCATGCGCCCTCCTCGAAGTTATGAAACAGAGACTGTTACTATAGGTTACCTGTCTATAAGCCGGAAAACAGTATCGTAAAATCCGGCATCAACTGAAAATTCAATCTTTAATGCTGTAATATTCAGTGTCGTGTCAAAATCCTTCAGTTTCACCAGATCTTTTTCGGTAGTTACAATGTCAAGACCCTGAGATTCGGTTTTGATTTCATCTATATTTGCCTGAGTGTAGTCGTGATGGTCCCTGAATTTCCGGAAACCGGTTATCCGTGCTCCGCACTTCTCCAATGATGACCGGAAGTGGGAATGATTGGCAATTCCTGCAAATGCGTAAACATCTCTATTCAGCAAACTGTCAAGTCCCTCCATATCTCCCCTTATGTCAACAAGTCCAGCAGGCAGATGGATTGCAGTATAGATCGGTGCTTCCCGGTTAAAGAGTCGTATTTTACGGGTCAGTTCCTGAATCTCGCCCTGTGCTGCCCTGTCCGCTTTGGTGATTACAATGACGTGAGCACGATCCAATGAGTCTAAAGGCTCACGCAGTATGCCCTCAGGGAAGAGTTTTTCATTGCCAAAAGGGTTTGTAGCGTCTATAAGGACAACATCAAGATCCCGAAAAAGTTTCCAGTGCTGGAACCCGTCATCGAGAATAAAGAGGGTAGGGACCTGGTGGTTTACAATCGCAAGCTCGGAATTTTCACAGGCCTCTATGCCGGCCCTGAACCTGTCCTTCCCCTTTACTATGGTGACACCCTTCAACGTACTGGCCATCAGAAAGGCTTCATCTCCTGCTTCACGAGGACTGAGAAGAGGCAGGTCACCTCTGCTGACTAAAGAGATGCCCCGCGCCTTACCCCTGTAGCCCCTGGTCAGAATACAGGGGTTGTGTCCTCTTTTTCTGGCTTCCCGCGCAACCGCGATAACAGCAGGAGTTTTCCCGGTCCCGCCAAGGGTAAGATTGCCGACGCATAAAACTTTTGCCGGCAGTCTGCCCGGTTTAATGAGGTGATGATATCCGATTTTCCTGCCTTTGAGCACCAGTCCATAGAGTGTGCTAAGCAGTCCCAATGTATCTCCTTATGATCTCGATAGCCTTTTTTACTGCACCGGTATTCTTGTCTACTATTGATTTTGCCTTCTGACCCATTTCCCGTGATCTGGCAATATCAGTCAAAAGGTCAGTCACAGCCTGAGCGATCTCTTCAGCTCCCGTTACTTCAAGGGCTGCCCCGGAGCTTAAGAACTCCTGCGCTATGGGAAAATTATCCATATGAGGTCCGAACAGTATCGGTTTTGACCAGTAGGCAGGTTCCAGAATGTTGTGTCCTCCAGTTGGAACGAGACTTCCGCCGATAAAGGCAACTGTTGCCAGAGAGAACAACCCTGAGAGTTCGCCGATACTGTCCAGTAAAATTATGCCGGGCAGTTTGGGATTTCCATTTCCCTCTATGGTGGTCCGTCTGATAAACTCGAGGTTTCGTTTTGCGATGCCAGAGGCCACTTCGTCAAACCTCTCCGGATGCCTTGGAGCGATGAGCAGTTTCAATTCAGGGGACGGTGAATTTTCTTCTCCACCTTGTCCTCCCTGGTTCGTTCTGACGGCTTTTCTTGTCATTAACTCATAGGCATCCAGGATTATCTCATCTTCCCCCCGGTGTGTGCTGGCAGCAAGAAAAATATTCCCCTTCAGAATAGTTTGCCAGCTATCCGCGGCACCTTCGGCAACCTCAATATCAAACTTGAAATTTCCCATGACACCAACCCGCTCGCTGTCTGCACCTATCTCTATAACCCGCGCGGCATCCTCTTCACTCTGCATGGCGAGATAATCAACCTGTGCAAGAACTTTTCTCATAATAGTTCGTATTTTTTTATACCCCCGATGTGAAGCTTGAGAAATCCGTCCGTTTAAGATCACGATTCGCGACTCTTCTCTGTGAAGAGTAAAAAAAAGCGCTGGCCATAGCTCTGTTTCCGCAGTTATAAAAAGTTCTGGTTTCAGGTTTTTGACAGCCTTCCTTATACATACTCCTGTGTCAAAGGGCATGTACATAATCCTGTCAGCCTCGGGAAAACGGTCCCTGGCTATTTTCTGGCCCGTATAGGTAGTTGTCGAGAGGACGATTTTCTTTGAAGGGAACTCCTTTTTCAGCTTTTTTAAAAAAGGCAGACATGCAATGATCTCTCCAACAGAAACAGCGTGGACCCATAGGTCTGCTTTGGTGTACGAGGATATGCCAAGACGTTCTTTGATAAAGGTTTTCTTGTCTTCAGGCCCCTTCTTAAAAATGAGACAGGGGAAGTACACAATAAGAGCAAGCAAGGAAAGGATGTTATATAGTGGCAGCATTATTGTTCTCTCTGAACTTATGAGGATAACATTCGGGATGTGTATTAGTTGCCATTACCTGTTTCACTGATTTTCCGCACTCTTCCACCCTGCTACTTCCCCCACGATTGAGGCGACCCGTTTAGACGTGTTTTTCCCCTGCATGATATCTTTGATTTTGCCCAGGGAAGCAATCATATTATCTCTGTACGCCTGGTCCTCAATAATATTTCTCAGTTCAGTCAAGACATTTTCAGCTGTTGCCTCTTTCTGAATGTACTCAGCTACCACCTTCTTCCCTGAGAGAAGGTTAACCAGCGAAATGAATTTGAGATTTACCAGAAGACGGGCAACGTGAAAGGAAATAAAAGAGGCCCGGAAAAAAACAACCATCGGGGTTCCGAGCAGGGCTGCCTCGAGTGTTGCTGTTCCCGATGCCACGGCAGACAACTCGGAAGAGGCGACCGCTTCTCGGGTGCGATTATAAAGTACTGTTATGAAATCCGGCGGAGCCTCCTTTAATTCTGCGTTTTGCACAAGGGGCATCACTATCTGATACTCAGGGTAATCTCTGTGTATTCCGGCGGCTACGTCTTTCAATATAGGCAGATGTCTGCTTATTTCAGAAGGCCGGCTTCCGGGAAGCAGTGATATAACCGGCCTCCTGGGATCAAGGCCCATTTCCCGCTTCATCTCCTCCTTTGTTTTGGTAAGATGGATAGTTTCCACAATAGGATGGCCCACAAACTCACAGGGAAGACCGACTTTTTCATAATAACTGAGTTCAAAGGGAAAGAGCACGGCAACTTTATCAACAAGTGCAGCTATTTTATTAACCCGTCCTTCCCGCCATGCCCAGACCTGCGGACTTACGTAGTAGAGTATGGGAATGCCAGCTGCCTTCGCTTTTTTTGCAAGGGCCAGATTGAAATCAGGGTAGTCAATAAGGACGAGGATATCAGGTCTGTTGTTGAGCAGTGCATCTGCCGCCCTGTTCAGGGTTTTCTTGAGGTCGCTTAAATGCCTGACTGCCTCGGTAAAACCGATAACACCGGAGATCCTTGAGAGCAGCTCAACCCCTTCTGATTCCATACGATCGCCGCCGATGCCGAAAATCTCTGCATCCGGCCATACTTTCCTGACTTCCCTGCTTAATAACGCCCCGTACAGTTCACCCGATGCTTCGCCCGCGCTTATCATTAATTTATTCGACACCAGTTAAAATATCATTTATTCAGGGGTTAATTCAAATGTGCAGAGTCGGTCAGGAACAGAAATGCCTACTCAGTGCGTAAATTCAACCTGGGCAGAAACCTTCCGGTCCGTGCGAAGTAGGCGGCATATTCAGCGTCATGTCTGCTGAGGAGATAGTCTTCTTCATCCAGGGCCTTTATCAGCACACAGGCATAGTGTACGCAAAGTATGAGGAGAGAAAAAAGTGTGGGAAGCAACGCTGCTGCACCAATAAGCATTACTATCTGGAACAGGTAAATAGGGTGCCGAATAAGGCGGTAGGGGCCATGATCAACGAGGGCGGTCGTCTCTTTTTCATTGATTCCGATTCTCCATGAGTCTCCCAGCGCTCTGTAACAGAACAGTGTTCCTGCGTAGCCGGAAACAACAAGAAAAATACCTGCAGCAAGCCAAATAGTCTGCAGGAAAAACGGGGACAAGGAAAAGAGCATTGAGGAGCCCAGACTTTCAACTATCAATGGCTGGACTATCCATGCGATGATAATGAAAAGCCAGCCTGCCCAGAGAGCCCATTCCTTAAAGTTGGAAGGCTTCAGGTTGGGAGATCTTCCGATATGCTTTCGAACGCGGTATGCATTGAGCGTTACACCGCTCCAGTAAATAATCGCAGAAATAAACACAACAGCCTCCCGTACCGGAAGGGCACTAGTTAACATGGATCATTTCCTGTTGTGCACGAACAAGACGCTGTATCTCGAGAGTCCAGTGCTTCTTGATGCTGTACCAGACATCAGCGGCCCAGAGAATATTGGCAGTTGAGGAACTGAATTTCTCCGTCAGCACCGGTTTATCCTGGGGTTTATACGCGTTGATCCAGTCACGTATTTCCTGGTTTTTGGCAAGGTGTCTGGTCATGGGCACAAAAACATGGCTGTAGCTTGCCGGAAGCTGTACGTTCCGCACTGAGGCCTTCCCATTTGGCTTATATTCGTTTGCAGATCCAAAACCAAGCATGTCGCCGCCTATTACATCCATGCCTATGGAGAATCCCGTAAACTCGCTCACTGAATCAGGGACGCTCCTCAGTTTGTTTGCCATATCCCACTGGTTTGGAAGCATCCGTGTAAGCCCCCCTGAACCTACAGCTGATGCATAGGCTACTGATACGCCAACGACGGGCTGTTCGCTTTTGTTTAGTGGGTCAATAATAAAAAAGCGGTCCTCTTTCTCTTCAGTAACCGGATTCCATACCGAAAGTCGATCATGGAAATTGCCTGAGAGTTGATGAAGGACCTTGACCGTTTGAATACCGCCCTGGCTGTGACCGATAATGAGGGGCCGCACGGCTTCTCTTTCATAAAACCAGGCAACATATCCGGCAAGTTGTTCACTGTCTTCATAACAGCTGTATGAGTATGAGCCATCAGAGGGGGCCCTGATCTTTTCTTCAGGATACCCCATAAAAATAAGGAATTTAGAAAATGACTCCATCAGCAGATGAACAGGGTAAATACCGCCATGAATATTTATTACCCTGGGGGCCGGTCCATGAGAGAGGACATCTTTGATTTCTTCTTCAGTGATTGAATCAGGATCAAGAGAGAGGATCCTGTCAGCAAGGGAAGGTTCAAAAGCGTAAGTCTCCAGGACAGGACTGTTTTCCGGATCAATATAATAGGCTGGAATATTGTGCGAATATTGTGAAGTCGCACAGCCTGCAAAGAACAATAAAAAGAGCAGGACTGTTAATAGTGAAGCATTATTTTTTCTCATTTCAATTTCGTGACCATAGTTTGTATATATTTTGAGAAATTACCGGTAATAAATTCAATGTCCTCAGCAGAATAGACAGCAGTTCTGTAGCTGATCCCGATGTTCAGGGTCTCGTTGACCGTAGTGAATGAGAAAACAAGGGGGCAGACCGGACCTGTTGAAACCGCTCTTATATAGTCTGCAGGGCTATTATCACCTGCTTCGTCCCAGATAGTTTCTAGGTTTACATTTGTGATTCCAGCCCAGAGCGGATAATATTTAGGATAAAATTTCAATTGACGCTGCCCTGAAAAGAGAGAGAGCAATGGCAGGGCCAGGTACTGTTCCAGTATTGACCTCAGATATACCCTGTATTTCTTGATCTCCCGGGTCTGTACATTAATCGCCTTTGCCAGTTTTCCAAGTGTTGTTTCTTCTGAAACGTGATGAGATACACTGAAGTATCCGAGAAAAATGCTGAATGTCCTGGAGCGGTCAACCGACAGGTCTTTTCGAATGTTCGCGATTGATGCGACAGATATATTTTTTCTCCTCTTTGATTGTCTGCGTTTTTCCGCAAGAGGAGAAATGGCCATGAGCAGAAGGGCAAGAAACAGGTCATTGATGGTAACCTTCCAAAGGGCGGCTGTTTTTTTCAGAGAGATGAACTCAGAAGCCTGAAGAGATAAAAAGTGAAACCCGTTTTCAGTATCAGAATAGTCAGAGTAACGGGGTCTGAAAGAGCTCCTCATTCTGGTAATCTGGCCGGGAAAGGTTCGCAGCCAGCCAATGAGATCGTGGAATCTGAAGGGCATCAGCTGCCTGTATGTTCCGGGGTAGCGCTCTAACT
Organism: Thermodesulfovibrionia bacterium; assembly: GCA_947259645.1. Lineage (GTDB taxonomy): Bacteria > Nitrospirota > Thermodesulfovibrionia > UBA6902 > UBA6902 > Glo-13. The sequence goes on from CAMYND010000040.1 coordinate 53,042, forward strand.
CTCTGCCCCTGTCAGAGGATTTCTTCAGATAGAGGTTTACTAAATCTTTTAATAATAAAATAATGGAGTCAGCTCCGGCAACAAGATGAAAATAGACAAGGCCGAGATAGAAAGAGTCTTCCTGGTCAATGACAAAGAACCTGAAAGGTGTCATTTCCCCTCCCTGGTTAAAGGGCTGATTCAGCTGGTCACGGACCTCTCTGATCAGGGTCTCTGTTGTCCCCTCAGACTTCTCAAGAGCGGTAATCTTGAGATTGGCAGCACCGCCATGGTAATAATACCTGTTTTTCCTGCGGTCAATCTCCAGTCCTGTCAGCTGGTTGTCTTCAAGGTATGAATTTATCATTATTTCTAATTCCGGAAGATTGAGCGGTTGTTGTATCTTAACTATATGAACAGCATTGTACGGATGCATATCATTCCATACAAGTACGGTCCTCTGAAATATGTTTAGTCTGTTTTCCATGAATAGGTATTGTTTTTTCAAAACTCTCAGTATAGCGCGTTATCAGTAAAAATGAAAATAAGATACTAACCCTGCCTAATAAATCGCTTTTTGCTCTCTTTTTTCCAGAATCATCTGCTGAAGCTGGACAGACCAGTTTTTTTTGATCTGATACCATATATCAGCGGCAAAGTAGATATTTTTTAACTCTTCTTCCGGCACGGCTGGCAGCGCACTGTTCCTGGATTCAGGCAGGTAGTTCTCTATCCATTGCCTGGCAGGGAGATTCTCCGCAAGATGATCAGTCAAAATAACTGATATGTGGCTATATGATGATGGCAGCGTTACATTTCTTACGGGAACACTGCCTGTGGGTTCATACTGTTTTCTGGGTCCGAAAGAGGGCAGGTCACTTCCTATTATGTCGTAGGGTATATGGTATCCTGTAAATTCATCCGCAGTGTCAGGAATTTTTCTGAGCCGCGAAATCATGTTCCACTGGCCCAGAAGCAGTCTCATGAATGTGCCGGTCCCGATGGCCGAAGCAAAGCCGACAGTTAATCCGGATACTGGCTGCACCCTTCCTGAGAGGGGGGCTGTTATTGTATTCCGCTCCTCCTTTAGCCCGGTAAAGGGATTATATACATGCAACGTATCATGAAAGGCGCCATCGAATTCATGGAGTATCTTTACCACCATCATCCCGCCCTGGCTGTGACCTATCAGCATTGGTTTTAATCCATCTCGCTCATAATACCATGCGATGATACCGGCAAGTTTCTCGCTGCTGACATGACTGCTGTACGAATAGGACTTGTCCTCCGGGTTGAGAATCTTTTTATCAGGATAGCCCATTAAGATCAGAAATCTGGAAAAGGAATCCATCTTTACAACAGGGAGACTCCCGTTGAGATTTATAATCTGAGGAGCAGGTGACCGTGAAAGGATCTCCATAACATCCCGGGCGCTGATATTTTCCGGGTCAAGAGAGAGGATTTTCTCTTCCCGGAGGAGATCAACAGGGCTATCAATTTCCTCTGTTTTTTCATTGGCTGACAATGCTGCCATATTCCCGGGAGAGGGATGGTTTGAACTGGAACAGCCAGACATGAATAAAAGGAGGCTGACCAGAGACAGGAGAATGAGAAGTATTTTTGTCACGACATCAGTTCTTTTTTGCCTTTATATTTCTTCCACCTGTTATGCATCCACAGGTACTGATCAGGATATTTCCTGATAATTGATTCCATTTCACGGGTTATCTCTCTTGTTATCCGGAAAAGCTCCTCTTTTTCACTGGTATATTCACCCGGCCAGATCGGATCGCTCACAAAACCTTCATAGGTATTGTCCTCACGGCGGCAGCAGGCAGTAACAACGATCGGCCGCTGATAATTTACAGCAAGGAGGGCCGGAACAGGTGTGGTCGTTGCTGGGCGACCGAAAAAATCAACTGAAATGCCTTTCATGGTACTCTGGTCCGGCAGCATCCCAATGGAGGTTCCGTTTTGCAGGGTTTTCTGGAGCGTGAAGAGGGCATTTTTTTTGGGGATTATGGTCTGGCCTCCGGCAACCCGGTTATCAAATATAAGTTTTTCAAGATATTCATTATCAAGGGGGCGCGCTACAATCGCGAGGGGAATTCCGACAAATGCGCTCACATGAGGCAGCACTTCCCAGTTTCCTATGTGAGGGGTGACAAAAATACACCCATGGGACTGATCATGGATTTCCTTTGCTTTTTGAAAGAGCCTGTCCACACCCGCTGTCTTCTCTCTCAGGCGTTCCATTGTATCCGGCCCTGTAAAGAGAAAGCGGATTTTAACTATTTCGAGAAAAGTCAGAAAAAAAGACCTGCAGCTCGCCCGGGCAAGCCGTTTGATTTCTTCCTGGCTCATCTCTCCTTTGAACGCATGCCGGAGGTTCTCCTGCGCTATATTGCGTCGTTTCCTGCTTGCGAAAAAGAGCAGGTCTCCAAGCAGATTGCTGAGTGAGCGTACTATGTTCTGCGGGACTGATCGTGCCGTGAAGACTAACAGGTAGACCGCAGCGTATTCAATACGCTTTATAAATTCATTTTTTTTTCTGCGTTTTTTTTTCATAAAAATATTATTTACAGATACCGCGGATTATTCAGGTTGCTATAGTATAGTGTATGCTATGCATATTTTAGGTGCGAATAGTCTGAAGAAACGTATGCCAGAATCAGGAACAGAAGGGGATAACCAGGATTTTATGGGCCTGTTTCCAGTATAACTGATGAAGACTGTCCGCCAATGCCATAACTTATTGACATAAACTGTTGCTTATCGCATGGCTGCGCCGAGTTTGAAATTACCATATCTGCAAAATCCTTTTCAGCTGCTTCAAAGTTAAGCGTGGCAGGAACCATTTTTTCCTTTGAAGCCTTTATCCCCATAATGATCTCTGCCAGATCACTTGCCGCGCCCATGTGCCCGGTATATGGTTTCAGCGCACAGAGAGGGATTGTTTCTTTATTCCCGCATAGATCTTTGATTGAGCGAAGTTCGGACCGGTCTCCCTTTTTTGTTCCGCTTCCATGAGGGATGATAAATCCGAGCTCATGAATCTCTTTTCCCGCGTTTATCAGGGCTGAACGTATATTCTTTTTGGTAACTTTATCAGGGACGCTGAGTTTGTCATTCGATGAAAACTCGATAAAATTTTCAACTCCCTTAATTGTTGCCAGGATAGTTGACCCCCTTTTTTCTGCTGATGCCAATGACTCAAGAACAATGGCTGACCCTCCCTCACCGGGGATAAAGCCGTCCCTGTTTTTGTCAAAGGGTCTGAAAGAATGCGCCCCTGATCTGCAAGATGAGAGAATCCCGAGGCCTTCGAGCTCAAAGAGGGGTATTTCAGAGATCCAGCTGCCGTAACCAACGGCGAGCGCAATGTCAGCCTGGTTTAGCCTGATACTCCTGTATGCGAGCTCCAGGGCATTTCCTCCGCAGGGGGAGAGGCTTGCAAGGCTGGTACTGGGGCCCATAAATTCCACAAAGGCAGAAAGAAAACTGAACAGGTTGTTATGGAGTGATTCCAGAAGAAAAAATGGATTCACTTTATTAAGGGCAGAACTGTTCAGCTTTTTGCTGTCTATGGTTTCCCAGTTCTGGTCGCTGCTGTCTTTAATGGCGGGATACATGAACTCTGATCCGACCTTGGTAAAATCTCCTGATGCCACGTACAACGCTCTGCGGCCCGGAGGAATCTCAGAAAGGGATTCAACATGACCCGATATAGCCTCGCAGGTAGCGGAAAATCCGAGAGTAGAGCCCCGGTTCAGAAACTTCATCTGCCCTCTCTGACGGGGAGAAATATCCTGAGGCAGATCATAGTTCTGCACTTTACCGATATACTGCATGAACAACGGCCTGTCATCACCGGGGTTGTGAATGATGCCGGAATTCATTGCTCCAACATTCATCCAGTTTTCTTCCACATTTTTTCCGATCGGACTTACAAGGCCTGCTCCGGTGATAACAACTTCTCTTTCTGACATAGGTCTCATCGCATTTTCAGGTTTCTGGTGAGAACCTGAAAAAACTTCTTCTGCTCCTCTGTATCTTCAATTTCATCAAGCCTGACAATGCGGCCTTCATATTCTGTTATGATTTTCTTTTTACCCTTTACATGACCGGTTCCCCGGTATACCCTGGTGTCAGGATTATCTTCGGAAAGGAATTCAACCTCCAGGTCCACCTGGTCTCCGGGGAAAGCAAACCCGTAAAAACTTGACTTCCTCACCCTGCTGATCAGAAACCAGTTATTAAAGTCTGACGAAACCGCCTCGAGCCAGCCTGTGAGCTGTGTTAATGCCTCAAGAAGCATAACTCCCGGCATGATCGGGTTTTTGGGGAAATGAAACTCAAGAAAGTCCTCACTCATAGCAACATTTTTGACAGCCTTCATTCTCTTCCCTGTTTCGTAATCTGTAATATGGTCGACGAGGAGATAACGCATTAGACGTACTGAAACCTTTCTCTGATTTTATGCAACTGATATGTCACATCAAAAAACTATCTTGTAATTTAAGATCAACTATTATACACATCCTGGCCTGCAAGTATCACTGTTGCTACCGCGTAACTATCAGAATGTGAAATAGAAACTGTGAACTGGATGATATTTCTTTTATTCGATATTTTTTCAGGCCAGCCGCTGAATGACAACAAAGGTTTTCCGGACTTTCCCTGAATTACCTCGATTTCCCGGAAGGTGTTGTCAATTCCTGCTCCTGACATGCCTATACCAAGGGCCTTCAGGCTTGCTTCCTTTGCTGCAAAACGCCCCGCGAAATGGATCTGCGGGTTTTTCTTTGTTTCGCAGTATGTTCGCTCTTTCTCTGAAAAAATATCATTCACGAACCGTTCATTTTTTAGAAAGGTCTTGTTGAATCGGGAAATCTCGACAATGTCTACACCCTGATAAATCCGCATCATGAGATACTCATCCCTCCGTCAACTGATATGGCCTGTCCCGTGATGTAGTCTGCCTGGTCTGATGCAAGAAAGACTATCAGCTGCGCTATGTCACGGGGCTCTCCGAACCGCTCCGCCGGAATTCTCTCAAGGATTTTATCGCCGGCTCTTTTTCTGACACGGGTACTCATATCCGTTACGATCATTCCGGGAAGAACAGCGTTTGCCTGAATACCTTTCGGGGCCAGCTCAACAGCGCAGGCCTTGGTAAATGACATGATACCGCCCTTGGCCGACGCGTAGTTCGTCTGACCGCGGCCCCCTCGTATGGCACCAACGGATGATACATTGATAATTTTCCCTGAACGGCCTGCCATCATCATTTCCGATGCCTGCTGCGTACAGAGAAAGGCCCCTTTCAACGTAGTGTCAATGACCCTGTCCCATTCAGAAAGTTTCATGGACATAAGGAGATTGTCTTTAATGATGCCCGCGTTATTCACAAGAATATCCAGTCTTTTGTATTTATCACGGATAAAATCAAAGAGGGACTTCACGTCCTCAGGAACCGAAACATCAGCCTGGAATATCTCCGCCTCTCCACCGTCATTTATTATTTCGTTTTTCACGCCTTCGGCCTTTTCAGCATTTCTCACGTAATTAATCACAACAGATGCTCCCGCCTTTGCGAGAAGGATACCCGTTTCACGCCCGATGCCCCGTGAAGCGCCTGTTACCAGTGCGACTTTACCGGATAAATCAATATTCATGTGGTCTAACCCCTGTGGTTCTGATAGTTATCAATTATTCAAATTACCATATAGTATGCTAATAAATACTAAATGACAAAGTCTCAACCCTGATCAATATTTATCCAGAGGCCTGGGCAGTATATTTTTTTACTACCAGTGACCCGTTTTGTCCGCCAAAACCAAAAGAGTTGGAGATCGCGGCCCTCACCGTTCTGGAAATGCTTTTATTGGGAACATAGTCAAGATCGCATTTTGGGTCAGGGTTATTGAGATTAATAGTGGGATGAATTTTATCCCTGTTGACAGCCAGGGTTGTAAAGATAAATTCCGGGCCGCCTGATGCTGCAAGCAGATGACCAATGAGGGCCTTGCTTGATGAAATAGAAAGATTCCGCCCATGCTCTTTAAACAGATTTTTAATGGCGAGCGTTTCAGCAGCGTCATTTAATTTGGTGCTTGTCCCGTGGGCGTTGATGTAGTCTATGTTGTCCGGTTCCATGCGGGCGTCTTTGAGCGCCCTGAACATCGAGCTTTCTGCCCCCACTCCCTTTGGATGAGGCGCTGTTACTTTGTAGGAATCCATTGACGATCCATAACCAGCAACTTCAGCATAAATTCGTGCGCCCCTCCTGCGGGCATGTGACTCCTCCTCCAGGATAACTACTCCGGCTCCTTCGCCCATCACGAGCCCTGATCTTTTTCTATCAAAGGGCCTGCATACTTCAGAGGGATTATTTCCTGATACGGCAGCTGCACTGAGAAGTACGAAAAAGACGAGGCCAACAGGGTTTATCATCGAATCAGCCCCGCCAGCGACGATGATGTCCGCATCATTGCGGCAGATTGTGCGGTATCCTGTTCCTATTGCCTGCGATGCCGAGGCGCAGGCTGTTGTTATTGTGGCATTGTAACCATTCAGACCGAACTTCCTGGCGATCAGGGCAGCTGGCCTGTTTGCATTATTTCTCATGAGTGATTCTTGGTGGACATCAGCAATCTCTCTTCCAAACCTCTCGAGGTCAAAATCATTTTCTTTGCCGCACCACCTCTGGATGTCCTCAAGTCTGTTTATTCCCAGTCCTGCAGCAAGAACAACGCCGAAACGATTCCGGTTGCCATCATACTGCATCAGAGAGGCATTTTCCAGGGCTTTCCCTGCTGACCACAGGGCATACAGTGTTCTGTTTTCACCTTCACGCGCAGCATCTTCGCCCAACTCATTCTCTATCCTGCCCATGTCAGTGCTGCTGACACTGCCCACTGCCTGTACCGGTGATTTCTCAGCATCTGGAAGGGAAAGTTTTTTAATGCCTGATATACCGGCAAGGGCTTTCTGCCAGTTTTCTTCAACATCGGTGCCGAGGCATGTTGCCATCCCAAGGCCCGTGATTACTACTCTTCGTTTATTGTTCATTGTTGCTGACCCTGATTCCGCTGTAGTAATAAAACAGGTCCTGAAGGTCATCAGAGTTGACCTTGTGCACATGACTGTAGATGATGCGGTCCATAGAAGCGATTTTCTCTCCGTCAGCTGTTATCCAGGCCTTACCAAGAGAATCACGCCGGGATGTTGAGATAATTTCACCATGAATTTCCCCGGTGAAGCCAGGTCTGAGGTCTGGTGAAACATGGGCATTCTCCACCAAAGACATCACCGCTGAGAGGTTGAAGTCATGTATAGATAACTCCCGGAACAACTGCCTGCTTCCTGAAATGGTGCCGGAAAAACTCTTCAGAGAGGGTAAACGTCTTGACACCAATTATGGATCTGCCTTTTTCAATAGTGTTGACTCTGTCGTAATAGAGAAATCTCATAATTCTTAACCGTCTGATTCCAGATGATGACACGAAAATGGCAGGTGTTGATATTCTATGTATACCATATAATATTATTTCGTCTGCCTGTCCAGTCTATTAATTATCAACGAAGATGACTGACCTTCATAGCTTTGAGCATTAATCAGAATCCGGGTTGGGTTTATTTCCCGATTCAATTCTGTTACTACATTAAATTTGACACTGTCATCAACCGGCATTGAAGCGGAGACCGGTGGAATTATACCATGATTAAGCATCTGGGTTCCCAGAATTACATCCGCGGAAGAAGCGCCCGAGAGCATGTGGCCCAGTGATGCCTTTGAGGAAAATACATGTAAATCAGAGACGCATTTCGCAAACGTTTGATGGATCGCCTCAATTTCATTGTTATCGCCTTCCGGAGTACCGTCGCCGTGGGCAATGATCAGATTGATATCAGAAGGGTTCAGCTTTGCCTTCTCCAGAGCTTGCTCCATGGACTCTGAAACAGCTTTTGATGTTGCACAATTGGAGCCCTCCTCTGATTCAAATGATGAACCGTAACCGCTGATTTCAGCGACATAGTCAACCTGTCTCTTTTCAGCTGCTGAACGGAGCTCCACAGTGACAACTCCGCTGCCCTCACCGAGAAAGGTGCCCTCTCTGTCCCTGCCAAAAGGACTGCACAGATCATTGTTGATATTTAAAATCCCGAAAAGGGAGGCCCTCGCCAGACTGAAGGGAGAGACCTTTTCGCTTACGCCGCCGGCCAGCACAACTTTTGCTTTGCCCTCACGCACCGTGTTGTATGCTTCAATGATTGATTGTAATGCCGAATCAGAGTGGGGCGCGAAGGTAGCGTTCTCCCCCTTGATGCCGAGATCAATAGCGACCTGGCAAAAGCTGATATTGTTGAGCATTGAAAGGGGCCAGAGAGGGTGAATATCCTGATACGCACCGGAAAAAAAACTGTCATAATCAACCCCCTTATCAGTTAAAGATTTAATAACAGCGGGGAGCAGATCTTCCGTGTTGTAATCGACCATTCCCATGGCAGCGAAATACCCGATTTCTTCAGGTTCCACAGGAGATGTGTCAAGAGATGATTGCCTGAACGCATCGCGGGTCGCCTTGAGGAGCATAAATGCATGTTTGTCCATTATGCGCGAATCACGCGGATGTACGCCCAGTTCTTCAGGTCCGAGCCCCTGAACCTGGGCGGCAGATTTA